>SLKC01000143.1 GCA_007134775.1 Ectothiorhodospiraceae bacterium
CTTCGAGTGCATCGTCCCGGCGCTCCGCGCTGTGGACGTAGATCTCCAAAGCATCCTTGATCGATGCCAGGTCCTCACGGATACCGTCCGCAACCACGCCCAGCAGATTCCGATCGGGCCCCTCGAAGCCGGTGGCCCCCTCATCCTGCCCCATCGCCGCCGAGAGATTGTACGCCTGGCGTATCCCTTGCACGCGCTCACTCATCGAGCCCGACTGGGCGACGTGATAGAGCAACCCGCGCAACAGATCGACCGAGAGCTGCTGCTCGAGGGCTCCTTCTCCTTCCTGCGAAACGCGGCTCAGCAGCCGTTCGACTCGCGCCATCATGCGCTGGACTTCGTTGTCGCTATCGAGGCCCTGATCGGCGAGGGCATCGGTGAGCGCACCGCAGATGCCCCAGAGGCGCTGTCCGGAGGCGGTGGCACTCGCCTCGGCCAATTCGCCCAGACACTGACCCAATACCGTCAGGCTGACCGCGCTGTCACGCCCGCGATACCAGTCGAGCAGCGCCCGCCGGAAGCGCGGGCGAATCCCCGACGCCGCCTCGGCAACGTCCCCACCCGGCTCGGCTTCGACGGGCGCTGTCGCCGAAGGTGCCCGGGAGAGGTCGGGAAAGAAGACATCGCGCTGCGTCAGCGCCGCAGCGCCACGCGCACCGCGCAGCTCGTTGAGCAGCGGCAAGAGCACGGGCGGGGCGTCCCGTTGCCCGGCACGGATGCGATCGAGGTAGTCGCCAAGGCGCATGACGGCCTTGAGCAGCCGTTCGAGCGCGGTGGCGCGGTCATCGACCTGCCCGTCCGCCACGGTCAGGGCGAGCGCCCGGGTCTCCGCACAAAGCAGCGCGCCGCCCGGCACATCGAGTAGTTCCAGGGTGCCACGGATCTCCCCGAGCAGATCGGCTGCTTCACGCAGATCGCGCTCCTCGGCGTCCGTCCCAGCATCGACATAGGCCTGCAGCGACCGCTGCACGCGCTCGACCTGTGGCGCGAGCTCGCGTAATGCCGTTTCGACGGAATTGATCTCGACCGGCTGTTGAGCGCGCATCAGAACCACTGCCCTCTCGCGGGGTTTGCTACCTCACCCCGTCTCACGAGTCATCCCTTTGCACCGCGGCGTCCTCACCACCACGAGCCGTATCCAGGTGCTCCGGCAGCCGGAATCCGCTGACCGATTCGCGCAGCTGCTGCGCGAGTTCGGTCAACTCGCCGATCGACGTCGCGGTCTCGCTCGTGCCGTCCGAAGTCTGGATCGTGATGCCCTGGATGATGTTCATGGTCTCGGAGATCTCGACCGCCGATTGCGCCTGCTGGTCCGCTTCCCGCGAGATCTGCTGGATCAGCTCGGCGATCTGCTTCGACACCGACTCGATCTCGCCGAGTGCGCCGCCGGCGTCCTGGGCCAGCTGAGCGCCACTGACCACCCCGGCCGTCGACTCTTCCATCGAGGCGACCGCCTCACTGGTATCGTTCTGGATCGTCTTGATGAGCGCTTCAACGCGCTTCGTCGCATCAGAGGCGCGTTCAGCGAGGCGCTGCACCTCGTCCGCGACCACCGCGAAGCCGCGCCCCGCTTCGCCCGCCGTCGAGGCCTGAATGGCGGCATTCAGTGCGAGGATATTCGTCTGCTCGGCGATATCGTTGATCACCCCGATGATGTCGCCGATCTCCTGCGACGATTCGCCCAGACGCTTGATGCGCTTCGAGGTCTCCTGGATCTGTTCGCGGATCGAATCCATGCCCGAGATCGAGCGCCGCACCGTCTCGGCACCGCTGGCGGCGATCGACACCGATTTCATGGCAACCTCGGCGGAGCCGCGCGCATTCTCCGACACGCGTCCCATCGATTGCGCCATTTCGGTGATCGCCTCGTTCGCTGCAGCGATCTCACGTGCCTGGTGGTTACTCGCTTCCGCGAGCCGGATTGCCGTCGTCTGCGTCTTGTCGGCCGCGCGGGCAACGTCCTCCGCCGTCGAGTTGATCGTCGTCACCAGACTGCGCAGGGCGTCGATCGCCGAGTTCACCGAGTCCGCGATCGCGCCCGTGATGTCCTCGGTGACCGTTGCGTGGGTACTGAGGTCACCATCCGCCAGTGTCGACAGCTCATCAAGCAGGCGCAGGATGGCTCGCTGATTGCGCCGGTTCTGCTCCGCGTGCTCCTCAAGGCGCCGTTGGCCACTGCGATACAGCAGGAAGCCGAGGGCGAACAGCGTGAGAATGACGGCCACGCCGAAGCCGATGGCCACCATGAGCACCAGATCGGCCGTGCCGCCAAGCGTCACCGACTGGTCCAGCCGGCCAATAGAGGCCGTCAGCGTACCCTCGAGTTCGGCGGCCGCTTCACGGGCGAGTTCGAGTTCGGGCGCGAGCGCGACGATGTCATCGACGTTGCGACGAATGGCCGCATAATCGACCGCCAGCTCGCGCAGCGTCTGGCGGATCTCCTCATCCGGAATGGGCGCGATGCCAAGCCGCACCTCGCCTTCCAGCATCCCGTCCAGGACCCGGCCGTAGAGCGCGGCATTTTCGGCGAATCGCTCGGCGCCGACCTCGGCCTGGCCGCCGCCCAACTCGACATCCCGCAGACCACCGAGCGCCCTTTCGAGGAGCCAGAGCTGGCGACTCGCGGTCGCAATGAGCTCAGCATCGGCATTGTTGGCAACAAGCCCCTCGACCACTGCGTTCGTGCCCATCAGCAAGTCAGCCGAAATCGCGTTGATCTCGGCGATGTAGCGGGTGATCTCCGCGATCGACTCGCGACCGGCGGCGATGGTATCGAGGTTGACCTGCTCCACCTGCCAAGCGGATTCAACGGCTTCGAGACTCGAATGGAACTCTTCGGGAAGAGGCGGCAGGCCGGTCTCCGGCTCGCCCTGGCGCAACCGCGCGAGGTTGGCCTCGAACTCCCCGGTCAGCCCCTCCAGCCGGTCGTAGGCCTCTGCCTCGCCCTCGGCGGCCGCGATGGCATTCGCGGAGATCTCCTGTGCCAGGCTGTTCTGCTCCAGGATGAGTTCGTTGTAGCGCGTCTGGTTGTCGCCGAGGTTCTGGGCATAAATGAAGGAGGCGATCATGCCGGCGAGAAACAAGACCAAGAGCACGGACAAGGCCACCACCGGATTCGTGGCATTGGACCGCAGCATGGGCCGGAAACTATCCAGCGACGGCATCTTCGGCATTCTCATGCTTTTCTACTCCCCACCAGGTACCGGCGATTGCCCTGCCCGCGTATCACCGGGAAATATCGAGAAAGTCCCTGCTCGCGACGAAATGCCTGAAGTCGAAGATCGCCCAGGTCTCCTCACCCTGACGAAATCCCCCCTCGATATAGGGCGCGAGCACCTCATTGGTTGGCTCGACGGTAATCATTTCATCGACATAGAACCGTTTCAGGCCCAGAACGTTGTCCACGCGAAACGCCGCTGTAACGCCTTCACTGCTGTGCACGATCACGCGCGCTGTGCGCGGCGTCGCCGCCCGCCCGCCGATCATCAGGCCGTGGAGGTCCATGACCGGCAACAAGCTGCCACGAACATTGGCCACCCCCAGGAACCAAGGCGCAGTACCGGGGACGCGGGTACACGTGGGCGGATCGATGATCTCCTGGACCTGGTCCATCGGCGCGAGCAGACGCTCGTCCGCCAGATAGAAGGAGACCCCCGTCCAGCGCTCACGCACTTCCTCGCGCCCGGGCAGGCGCGCACCCGATGCCAGCAAACGTTGCTCGTACTCGAGCAAGCGTTCCAGGGCATCATTGGCCATGACGGCGGACATGACGATTCGTGGCTCAGTCGCCCAGCGTCGCCTTTACGCGACTAATTAGGTCATTTTCTTTGACCGGCTTGACGATATAATCCCGCGCGCCCTGGCGCAGCCCCCAGACCTTGTCCGTATCCTGATCCTTGGTCGTGATAATGATCACCGGAATACCGGCCGTTTCGGGATTCTTGTTGAGTTGCCGCGTTGCCTGGAATCCGTTCATGCCAGGCATGACGACATCCATCAGAATCAAATCGGGCCGCACCTCCTGCGCCTTCTGGACGCTGGCCTCCCCGTCGGAGGCGGATTCCACCGAGAAACCATGCTTCTCCAGCATCTTCTGGTAGGCGTGCAGCTCGGTGGGGGAATCGTCCACAATCAGAACGGTCGGCATGGCTCTACTCCGCAAAATATTCGGTGTTGAATGATCGGACCCATCGCGGGCTACCCGACGCTCGCCACGTGCTCTTTGATCGCACCGAGCAGGTCTTCTCGCGAGAAGGGCTTGGTCAGGTACTGTTCCGAGCCCACCAGGCGCCCGCGTGCACGATCGAATATGCTGTCCTTGCTCGTCAGCATGATGACCGGCGTATTCTTGAACTTACTGTTGTTCTTGATCAGGGCGCAGGCCTGATAGCCATCCAGGCGGGGCATCATGATGTCGATGAAGATGATATCGGGCTCGTGCTCGGCGATCTTGGCAAGGGATTCGAAGCCGTCGCCAGCGGTAACGACCTCGCAACCGGCCTTCGTCAGCAAGCTTTCGGCCGATCGGCGGATCGTCTTGCTGTCGTCGACGACCATTACCTTCAGGCCCTTCAGTGCCTCGTCCGTCTCGTCGCCCATCGCCTGGACCCCCGCATTGCGCCCGCCTGTCACGGGAATTCGTTCGTGAAACCGGAAGATAGCGCACGCGCCCGCCACTGACAATCAGGCGCGCGACCCGAACAGGTCACCGATCAACCACTTAGCGTCGATTCTGAATAAAACACCAGAACCCCCTGAAGGCAGCGCGCCGCAAGTGCGGTGGCCGCACCGTATGCGCTCCCCTTGCCCCACTGATTCCCGTACCATGTCCGAGCGTACAAGTTCTCGGCCGGGAATCACAGGACCCACGCCGCAATCGCAGCCATCACCCCGGAGTCACCATGTCCCGCGCGATCGGCTTCATCATGGACCCGCTGGCCAATATCAAGCCCGCGAAGGATAGCACGCTGGCCATGCTCCTTGCCGCACAGCGGCGCGGTTGGCGGCTCTACGAGATCCACCCGTGGGATCTGGCGCTCACCGCCAGCGGCGTCACCGCCACGCTGCGCGAGGTCAGCGTGCGCGACAGCGAAGATGACTGGTTCGATTTGGTCGATGTCCGCGAGGGGGCACTCACCGAACTCGACGCGGTCCTCATGCGCAAGGACCCGCCTTTCGACATCGACTACGTCTATACCACCTACTTGCTCGAGCACGTCCATGCCGCCGGCACACCAGTAATCAACCATCCGCGCGCACTGCGGGACGCGAACGAAAAGGCCTTCACGACCTGGTTCCCCCAATGCTGTCCGCCCACGCTGATCACCGCCCGCAGCGACCGCCTGCGCGCCTTCATTGCCGAGCACGGCGATACCGTGATCAAACCGCTCGATGGCATGGGCGGCAGCGGTGTCTTCCGCCTGCGGGCCGACGACCCGAACACCGGGACGGCGCTGGAGATGCTGACCGCGCGCTACACCCGCCCGATCATGGCGCAAACCTTTCTGCCGGCAATCCGGGACGGCGACAAGCGCATCCTGGTCATCGACGGCGAGCCCTTCGACTACGCCCTTGCCCGACTCGCCCAGCCCGGCGATCACCGAGCGAACCTCGCCGCGGGAGGAGGGAGCCGGGCACAGCCCCTCTCCCCGCGCGATCGCTGGCTGGCGGAACAAGTCGCCCCGACGCTGGTCGAAATGGGACTGACATTCGTCGGCCTCGATGTGATCGGCGATTATCTCACCGAGATCAACGTCACGAGCCCGACCTGCATCCGCGAAATCACCCGCGACACGGGGGCGGATGCGGCGGACCAGCTGCTCGATGTTGTCGCCCGGGGGCACCTGCGGGCCTGAAGAGGCGTAGGCCCACGGCGCATCCGGCGCGAGCTACAATGTGCGCAGCAACCACGAGCGTGAAATAATCGATCCATGAGTTCCGGCGTCCAAGCCGTCAATGCCGCCGATCGCCTCGGGCTGTGCGTGTTTCTCGCCGCGTCGGTCCACGGCTTGATCATTCTCGGGGTCGGCTTCTCCGGCTTCGCACCCGCGGAAGACCCGCCCCAAGCGCTCGATGTGGTGCTGCTGCAGACGGCGAGCGAGGAGGCGCCCGACGAAGCGGACTTCCTCGCGGAGGCCGCAACCGATGGCGGCGGCGATGTCGACGAGCCGGCCAGGCCGCGGGCGCCGGTCTCCTCGCCCGAACCCGAGGCGGCGGCGGGCCTCGCACCGGTGCCGCTGGAGGCGGGAGCGCCCCGGCCCCAGGAGACCGCGCCGGAGCCCGTGCTCACGGCTGAGCGCGCCGAGCTGGAGATGCCCGAGGAGCGTGAATCAACCGATCCGCCCACCGAGGCACCGCGCGAGCGCCCGGAGCAGACCGACTACGATGCCGAGGTGGCGCGCCTGGCCGCGGAGATCGACCAGGCTCTGAGCGCCTACGCCCAGCGTCCACGTAAGGAGTTCGTCAGCGCGCGCACGGAAGAGTCGATCGCCGCCACCTACATGCACCGCTGGGTGGAGACTGTGGAACAGGTGGGCAATCTCAACTACCCCGAGCGCGCTCGGGATCAGGGACTTTCCGGCGCGCTGGTGCTGACGGTCGCGATCCGCGACGACGGCTCCCTGCACGAACTCAACGTGCGTGCCTCGTCCGGCTCGGACGTCCTCGATGATGCGGCTCAGCGGATCGTGCGCCAGAGTGAGCCTTTCGAGGCGTTCCCGGAGGACTTGCGGGAAGAGACGGATATCCTGTACATCACTCGGACGTGGGAGTTCTCCAGTAACGAGCTGACCACATACTGAACTGGTCGGGAGCGAGACAATGGACCTGCGCAATCACTTCCTGCTCTCCATGCCGACCCTGGAGGATCCGAATTTCCAGCGCACGCTGGGATTGATCTGTGATCACTCCGCCCAGGGGGCAATGGGGATCGTGGTCAACCGACCACTCGCGCTGACCGCCGGCGAGATCCTCAGCCATCTCGGAATCGACCCTGTCGCCAACTCCGTTGCCCGGCAGCCGGTACTCTATGGCGGTCCGGTGGAACCGGAGCGCGGCTTCGTCGTCCATGAAGAGCCGCGATCGTGGGAGGCGACGCTGCAGGTCGGTGAGCACCTCGGGATCACGACATCGCGCGACATCCTCGACGCACTCGGCCGGGGCGAGGGGCCTGCCCGCTTCCTGATCACACTGGGCTATTCCGGCTGGGGCGCCGGGCAGCTCGAAGCGGAACTCGCCAGCAATGCCTGGCTCACCTGTCCGGCAGAAGTCGATATCCTGTTCGAACACCCCCCGGAGGCGCGGCTCGAGACGGCCGCCGCGCGCATGGGGATCGATCTCGACCTGGTCTCGGCGGACGCCGGCCACGCGTGAACCGCGCCGCAATCTTTCTGGGCTTCGATTTCGGCGGCGCCCGTATCGGCGTGGCCGCGGGCCAGGCCATTACCGCGAGCGCGACCCCGATCGCTACAATCCCGGCGGAACGCGGCACGCCTGCCTGGACCCAGGTTGATCGACTGATTGCCGAATGGCAGCCGACAGCCCTCGTGGTCGGCATCCCGGTACACCTCGACGGGACCGAACAGGCCGGCACCCTCGCCGCACGCCGCTTCGCCGACGCCCTCGCCGCACGCTACGGTCTGCCCGTGCACACGGCCGATGAGCGCCTGACATCACGCTCGGCGGCAGCCGAGATCCGCACAGCCCGCAGCGCCGGCCACCGCCGCAGGACGCGCAAGGGCGATGTCGATAGAATGGCGGCTCGGATCATCCTCGAGGACTGGCTCGCGACCCGGTATGGCGATGACGATTGAGGCGGCAAGCGTGGCGGGTTGGCTCGACCGCATGTCCCGCGAGATCACCGCGGCCTGCGGCGAACGCCTGCCCGATTTGCTCGTGGTCGGCATCCACACCGGCGGCGTGCACGTCGCGCGCGCGCTGCGCGCGCGGCTGGCACTGCAGACCCCGCTGTGCGCACTCGATATCTCCTTCTACCGCGATGATTTCCAGCGCATCGGGCTCCATCCCCGGGTAGGCCGCTCCGAGCTCCCGGTCAGCATCGACGACCGCGAGATACTGCTCGTCGATGACGTCCTCTACAGCGGACGTACGGTACGTGCCGCACTCAACGAGTTGTTCGACTACGGCCGCCCCGCCCGTGTGATGCTCGCAGTGCTCATCGAGCGCACCGGCCACGAACTCCCGATCCGCGCCGATTTCATCGGCCGCTCCATGGACCTTGCCCACGACCAGCGCGTGCGTCTGGCCAGCCCCGCGCTGGACCTCGAGGTGCTCGATCGTCCCCACCGGAGCGGGCGCGATGATTGACGGCGACGTCCAGTTCGACGCGAACGGCCGCCTGCGCCACTGCCTTACGACCGAGGGCCTGTCCGGCGATCAGGTCCGGGAGATCCTCGATCTCGCGGAATCGTTCGCCGATGTCAACGACAAGAGCATCAAGAAGGTCCCCCTGCTGCGGGGACACACGGTCGTCAACCTCTTCTTCGAGACCAGTACGCGGACCCGGTCGACCTTTGAACTGGCGGCGAAACGGCTGTCCGCGGACGTGCTCAACATCGATGTCGCGCGCTCCGCCACCACCAAGGGCGAAAGCCTGCTCGACACCATCGCCAACCTCCGCGCCATGCAGTGCGAACTCTTCGTCATGCGCCACCCCGACTCCGGCGCTGCCCATTACGTCGCCGGCCATGTCGATGAGGCCGTCCACGTGATCAATGCCGGCGACGGCCAGCACGCCCACCCGACCCAGGCGCTCCTCGATGTCTTCACCATCCGACGGCACAAGCCCGCGTTCGCCGACCTCAGCGTCGCCATCGTGGGTGATCTGCGCCACTCGCGGGTCGCACGGTCGCAGATCCACGCCCTGCGCGCGCTCGGCACGCGTGACATCCGCGTCATCGGCCCGCGTACCCTTCTGCCGGCTGCCGTCGAGAGCCTCGGCGTGACCGCACACGATGACATCGACCGCGGGATCGCCGATGTCGACGTCATCATCATGCTGCGCCTGCAGCGCGAACGCATGGAACACGCGCTACTGCCCAGCGAACGGGAATACTTCGCCGGCTGGGGACTCACCCCCGAACGCCTCCGCCGCGCCCGACCCGACGCGATCGTGCTGCACCCGGGCCCAACCAACCGCGGTGTCGAGATCCACTCGGCCGTCGCCGATGGGCCGCAGTCGGTCATCCTCGAACAGGTGACCAACGGCATCGCGGTACGCATGGCCGTGATGGCGCTGATCACGGGTAACGCCCCGGGGCAGCCGGCATGACGGCACTGGCCATCACCGGCGCGCGGGTCATCGACCCGGCCAGCGGGCTGGACCGCCACACCGACATCTGGGTGCACGACGGGCGCATCGCTGCCCTGGGAACACGCCCACCCGGGCTGCCCGCACCTGAGCCCATCGACGCCACCGGCCTGGTCGTCGCACCCGGACTGGTCGACCTCTGTGCCCGGCTGCGCGAGCCCGGCGAAACGCACAAGGGCACGATCGCGTCCGAATCGGCCGCGGCGCTGGCCGGCGGCATCACGACGCTGTGCTGCCCCCCCGACACCCAGCCGCCGCTGGACAACCCCGCGACAGTCGAACTCGTGCGCACACGCGCGGAGACCGCGGCCAGCGCACACGTATTCCCAGTCGGCGCGCTCACCCGCGGCCTGGAAGGCAGCTATCTCGCGCCGCTGCGTGCGCTCGCGGCGGCCGGCTGCGTCGCGGTGGGGCAGGCCGGGCGGGCCCTACGCGACACGCACGTCCTGCGCAGCGCACTGGAGTACGCCAGCACCCTGGGCCTGACCGTGATGCTGCCGCCGGCCGACGCGTCGCTGTCACGCGGTTGTGCCCACGCCGGAGTGATGGCCACCCGCCTGGGCCTCGCCCCGATCCCGGCCGCTGCGGAGACGGCCGAGCTCGAGCGCATCCTGGCGCTGGCAGTCGACACCGGCGCCCGCGTCCATGTGGGTCGGCTGTCGACGGCCGGCGCCGTCGATCTACTGCGCGCCGCGCGCGAGCGGGGTACACCGGTGAGCGCCGACGTGGCAGCCCATCAACTCCACCTGACCGAGCAGGCGGTTAGCGGATTCAACGCGAACGCGCACCTCGACCCTCCCCTGCGCTGCGAGGCGGACCGTAGGGCGCTCCGTGCCGGCGTTGCCGACGGCACCATCGGCGCCATCTGCTCGGACCACCAACCGCACGATGCCGACGCCAAACTCGCGCCCTTTGCCCGTACGGAGCCGGGCTTGTCCGGCTGCGAGACACTTCTTGCGCTCGCGCTCGACCTGGCCCACACGGGGGAATGCGACCTGGCGACCACCCTGGCGCGGGTCACATGCGGACCGGCGACGGCCGCGGGTCTTACAGCCGGTCGATTGGAGGTGGGCGCTGCCGCCGATCTCTGCCTATTCGCACCCGATGAGGTCTGGACCCTGTCATCGGCGGACATGAAGAGCCAGGGGCGAAACACACCCTTTGATGGCGTGGAACTGCGCGGCCGGGTACGCGCCACCAGCGTCGGCGGCGAGTTGGCCTATCGGGCTTGCTGAACGGAGTTCAGCGCCGATCGCACGATATCGGTCCCTAGGCGCCGGACTTGTCCGACGATGACCCGCCCAGACCGCCGGGCCACTCCAGCTCATCGGGCGATTCATCCTTTTCCCCCTCTGCGACGCCGCCACCGAAGTTGATCTGCCACTCCAGGTCATTGCGCGAGTCCGCGTAATCGAGCGCCGTTGACAGATCGATCATGCCCTCCCGGTAGAGCATGAGAAGGGACTGGTCGAAGGTCTGCATGCCGCTCTGCGAGCCCTTCGCCATGGCCTCAGGCAGTATGTGGATCTCGCCGCGGCGGATGAGTTCCGAGATATACGACGTACTTACCATTACCTCCACGGCCGGTACGCGCGCGCCGGTGCGGCTCGGCAGCAGCCGCTGCGAGATGATTGCCTTCAGGTTGAGGGAGAGATCCATCAGGATCTGATTCTTGCCCTCCGGGGGAAACATGTTGATGATCCGGTCCATGGCCTGATAGGCGTTGACCGCGTGCAGCGTGCTCAGGCAGAGATGGCCCGTATCGGCGTAGCTGATAGCCGCCTCCATCGTCGACCGGTCGCGCACCTCGCCGATCATGATCACATCGGGCGCCTCGCGCATGGCCTCGCGCAGTGCATTCGAATAGGACAGGGTGTCGAGCCCGACCTCGCGCTGCCCGATAATCGCCTTGCGGTGCGTGAAGACATACTCGATCGGGTCCTCGATCGTCAGGATATGCCCAGCGCGGATACGGTTGCGGTGGTCGATCATCGAGGCGAGCGTGGTCGACTTGCCCGAGCCCGTGGCCCCCACAACGAGGATCAAGCCCTTCTTTTCCAGCATCAGATCGGCGAGGGCCGACGGCAGGTGCAGATCGGCAATGTCCGGGATGTCGGCTTTGATATAGCGGATGACGAGCGACACCTCGCCACGCTGACGGTAGACGTTGACGCGGAAGCGGCCGATATTCTCCAGCGTGAAGCCGATATTCATCTCCAGCTCGCGCTCGAACTCGCGCTGCTGCTCCTCGCTCATCAGGCTGTAGGCGAGCTTGCCCGCCATCCCGGCCTCAAGCGGCTTGCGGCTGACCGGGTAGGTCTCGCCCTCGACCTTGATCGCCGGCGGCGCCCCCGTGGTAAAGAACATGTCGGAGGCGCCCTTCTCGGCCATGTGCTTGAGATAGGTCTCGAGTGCACTCATGGCGTTCTACCGCAGCAGGCCGGCCGATTCGTCGTCGTCGCCCTCGACCTCGAACTCGGCGCCGTCGGAGAGGTCGCGTTGTTTGGCTGCGCCACTTTCGAGCTTGAGCTTGAGCCGCAGGTCGTTGACCGAGTCCGCGTTGCGCAACCCCTCTTCCGGCGTGATCGCCCCCTCCTCGATGAGATCGAAGAGGGCGTCGTCGAAGGTCTGCATGCCCTGCTCGCGCGATTTCTTCATCAATGCCTTCATCTCGTGGATCTCGCCCTTGAGGACGAGATCGGCCATCAGCGGCGTATTGATCATCACCTCAACGGCCGCACGACGGCCGTCGCCGTCGGGCGTGCGCAGCAGGCGCTGCGAGATGAAGGCCTTCATGTTCAGCGACAGATCCATCAACAGCTGCTGGCGCCGATCCTCGGGGAAGAAGTTGATGATGCGGTCCATCGCCTGATTGGTGCTGTTCGCGTGCAGCGTGGCCAGGCAGAGATGGCCCGTCTCGGCAAAGGCGATGGCATGCTCCATGGTCTCCCGATCCCGAATCTCGCCGATGAGGATGACATCGGGCGCCTGGCGCAGCGTGTTCTTCAGCGCGATCTCCCAGCCCTCCGTGTCGGTCCCGATCTCGCGCTGGCTGACGATGCAGCCCTTGTGGTGATGGACGAACTCGATCGGGTCCTCGATCGTGATGATGTGTCCCGTCGAGTTCTGGTTGCGATAGTCCACCATGGCGGCGAGCGAGGTCGACTTGCCGGATCCGGTGCCGCCGACAAAGATCACCAGACCGCGCTTGGTCATCGAGACGTCGGCCATGACCTGCGGCAGGTTGAGCTCCTCGAACGAGGGGATCTCGTCGCTAATGGTGCGCGCGACCATCGCCGCGCTGCCGCGCTGCATATACGCGTTGATGCGAAAGCGCGAGACATTGGGCAGCGCCACGGCGAAGTTGCACTCGCTGTGCTCCTCAAACTCCGCGGCCTGCTTGTCGTTCATGATCGAGCGCACGAGGATCTGTGTATGCGCCGGCGTCAGCTTCTGGTTCGAGACCTGGACGAGATTACCGTGGACCTTGATCGAGGGCGGCGCGCCCGCGGCGATGTACAGGTCCGACCCCTCGCGCGTCTTGAGCATGCGCAGGAGATCGTTCATGTACTTGATTGCCTTGTCGCGGTCCATAAATCCTCCCGCCGTCAAGCGAGTCCCGGGCGAGCGCGCCGTGGCGCTGCAGCCGGAACCGTGTCACACTGTGTCAAAGCTGGTCCGGATTGGTCGCCTTGCGCTTCGCGTCGTCCTGGGCCACGAGGCCCTTGCGCAGCAGCTCCTTGAGATTCTGATCAAGCGTCTGCATTCCCGCTGCCTGCCCGGTTTGGATGGCCGAGTACATCTGCGCCACCTTGTCCTCCCGGATCAGATTGCGGATCGCGGGTGTGCCGATCATGATCTCGTGCGCGGCCACACGACCACCACCGATCTTCTTCATCAGCGCCTGCGAGATCACCGCACGCAGCGACTCCGAAAGCATGGCGCGCACCATGCTCTTCTCGGCGGCGGGGAAGACATCGATGATGCGGTCGATGGTCTTCGCGGCCGAGCTGGTGTGCAGGGTGCCGAAGACCAGGTGGCCCGTCTCTGCGGCCGTCAGGGCCAGGCGGATGGTCTCGAGGTCGCGCAGCTCACCCACGAGGATCGTGTCCGGATCCTCGCGCAGTGCCGAGCGCAGGGCCTCGGCGAAGCCCATGGTATCGCGATGGACCTCACGCTGATTCACCAGGCACTTCTTCGATTCATGAACGAACTCGATCGGGTCCTCGACGGTCAATATGTGACCGTGCTCGGACTCGTTCTTGTAATTCACCATCCCCGCCAGCGTGGTCGATTTGCCCGAGCCAGTAGGCCCGGTCACCAGCACGATACCGCGTGGATAGTCCGAGATCTGTTCGAAGATCCGCGGTGCGCCGAGCTGCTCCAGCGTCAGGATCTCCGAAGGAATGGTACGGAACACGGCTGCGGCGCCGCGCTTCTGATTGAAGGCATTGACGCGGAAGCGCGCGAGTTTGGGGATCTCGAAGGAGAAGTCGGTCTCAAGGAACTCCTCGTACGACTTGCGCTGCGAGTCGTTCATGATGTCGTAGATCATGGAGTGTACTTCCTTGTGCTCCATGGCGGGGACATTGATCCGCCGGACATCACCGTCGACACGGATCATCGGCGGCAGACCCGCCGAGAGGTGGAGATCGGAGGCGCCGTTTTTCACGCTGAATGCCAGGAGCTGGGAGATATCCATGCACCCTCCAGGGCCGGGACCTGTTGCACGCCCACGGGCATCGTGGGCCGAGTCGGTCGTGGGCTTTGGTTGTCGCGGCCGGGTAGCCGCACGGCGCCCCCGGCCCGGACCGTGCCAACTCGTCGGCCGTCGGCCGGTCCCGGGGCGCCAGTATAGGGGAAACAGTACGCGCCCGCCTACAAGGCCCGAACCGCTTCCAGAGCGGATGCAATGACAGGCGCCGTTCTTTATCCTTGCGTGCCAGCCCTCAAGGAGCAGGATAATGACCCGGTCCCGGATCGCCTTCATTGGTGGCGGCAACATGGCGCGCAGCATTATTGGCGGGCTCGTCGCGGATGGCTACCCGCCCGACCGGCTCTCCGCGGCCGATCCGAGCGCGCAGCAGCGCCAGCGGCTCGAAGCAGACTTCGGCATCACCACGAGCGGGGATAACGACGTCCTGGCGCGGGCGGCCGATGTCGTCGTCCTCGCGGTCAAGCCCCAGGTCATGCCCGACATCGCCCGCGACCTCGCCCCGGCCATCGCCGCAGCAACACCGCTGGTCGTCTCGGTCGCCGCCGGCATCCGCCAGGATGCGCTCGCTCGCTGGCTCGACTACAGCGGTCCCGTGGTGCGCTGCATGCCCAACACCCCAGCGCTGATCCAGTGCGGCATGTCCGCGCTGCACGCCAACCCAGCCGTCACCGCAGAGCAACGCGAACTCGCCACTATGCTGCTGTCGGCGACGGGCAGCGTGGTCTGGGTCGAGGAGGAATCGCAGCTCGACGTCGTCACGGGCATCTCGGGTAGCGGGCCGGCCTACTACTTCGCCTTCATGGAGGCAATGGAACGTGCCGCCCTGGCGCGCGGCCTGCCGCCGGAGACCGCGCGCCAACTCGTCCTCGGAACGGCACTGGGGGCGGCGCGCATGGCGAACGAGGCCGGTGAAGACCCTGCGACCCTGCGAGCAAACGTGACCTCGAAGGGCGGCACCACGGCTGCCGCCCTGGAGGCCTTCGAGCAGGGCGGGCTCGACGCGCTCGTCGACCGCGCGGTCGACGCCGCCCGAAAGCGCTCGATCGAACTCGGCGATGCGCTGGGAGAGGACTGATGGGGCAAGCCGGCTATGGATTCGATGCCCTCCAGTTCCTGATCAGCACGCTGATCACGCTGTATGCGCTGGTCATTCTGCTGCGCTTCATGATGCAGGCGACGCGGGCCGACTACTTCAACCCCGTAGCCCAGTTCGTCGTCAAGGCCACTGCACCGGTCCTCGGCCCCCTGCGCCGCGTCATTCCACCGATCGGGCGCTACGACATCGCCGCGCTGCTCGTCGCCCTGGCCCTGATGCTGCTGAAGCTGGCGCTCTACCGCCTGCTCGGCATCCCCGATACGGTGATCGGCGGCTACCGGCTCGGCATCGAGCATGTCTGGTTCGGCAGTCTGGCTTGGCTCGCCATCGTCGACCTCATCGCGCTCGTGATCAACATCTACTTCTTTGCCGTGCTCATCCGCGCGATCCTCACCTGGGTCGCACCGCAGGGCCCGAATCCCGTCGTCGAGATCCTCGAGCGTGTCACCGCACCCGTGGTCAACCCCGTACGCCGTTTCGTGCCACTGATCGGCGGCATCGACATCTCCCCGCTGATCGTGATGATCGGCCTGCAGGTTCTGCGCATGCTGTTGATCCCACCGCTGCTGTCACTCGCTTGATACGGGGAGGGCGGCCTCGGTCCCGTAATCGCACGGCTGTTGTATACTGAAAGGCTGGGCTCGCTCGAGACTGCAACGCACATGCCCGAGACCATCCCGCAAGACTCCGTTGGTATCGTCGAGCCCCGGCACGTGCAGCTCGCCGAGCCGCTCGCGCTCGACTGCGGGCGTACGCTCGAGCAGTACGAGGTCGTCTACGAGACCTACGGCGAACTCAACGCCGATGCGAGCAACGCCGTCCTCGTCTGCCACGCCCTCTCGGGTGACCACCACGCGGCCGGCTACCACTCACGAGACGACCGCAAGCCCGGCTGGTGGGAGGCCTGCATCGGTCCGGGCAAGCCCATCGACACGCGCCGCTTCTTCGTCGTCAGTCCGAACAACATCGGCAGCTGCAAGGGTTCGACCGGACCGAACACGATCAACCCGGAGACGGGTCGCTACTACGGCCCCGACTTCCCCATCGTGACCTGCGCCGACTGGGTGCGCCAGCAGGAACGCCTGATGCGCCTGCTCGGCATCGACCAGTGGGCGGCCGTTGTGGGACCCAGCCTGGGCGGCATGCAGGTGATGCAGTGGGCCATCGACTACCCGCAACGCCTGCGCCACGCTGTGGTCATCGCCGCTGCGCCGAAGCTCACGGCGCAGAACATCGCGTTCAACGAGATCGCGCGCCAGGCGATCACCTCGGACCCGGAGTTCCACAACGGTCGCTACTACGAGCACGGCGTCGTCCCGCGCCGCGGGCTGATGCTCGCGCGCATGCTCGGTCACATCACCTATCTCTCCGATGATGCGCTGCGCGCCAAGTTCGGGCGCGAACTGCGCGCCGGCCGGCTGTCCTACAGCTTCGACTCCGAATTCCAAGTGGAGAGCTATCTGCGCTACCAGGGCCGACAGTTCGTCGACCGCTTCGATGCCAACTCCTATCTATTGATGACGAAATCGCTCGACTACTTCGACCCGGCGGCGGCTGCCGGCGATGACCTGGCGCGGGCCCTCGCGCCGGCACAAGCGCGGTTCTTGATCCTGTCCTTTACCTCGGACTGGCGCTTCTCGCCGGCGCGCTCGCGCGAAATCGTCAAGGCGCTACTCGACAACCACAAGCGCGTGACCTATGCCGAGATCGAGGCGAATCAGGGTCACGACACCTTCCTGCTGCCGATCCCGCAATACCTCGCGGCATTCGGCGCCTACATGGAGCGCGTCGCCGCGGAGGCGATACCGCCGCAGGGAGCGACGGCGTGAAGCTGCGCAGCGACCTCGATCTGATCGCCGGCTGGATCCGGCCCGGCGCGCACGTCCTCGACCTGGGCTGCGGTGACGGCACGTTGCTGAGCCACCTGCAGGCGCAGCGCGGTGTCACCGGCTACGGCCTCGAGATCGACCCCGACAACATCACCCACTGCATCGCCCGTGGGGTCGATGTCATCCAGGCCGACCTCGACCAGGGTCTGCCCGAATTCAACAGCGACGGCTTCGACTACGTCATCATGACGCAATCGCTGCAGGCGCTGCACTTCCCGGACCGTGTGCTCGATGAGATGCTGCGCATCGGCCGCGAGGGAATCGTATCGTTCCCCAACATGGGGCACTGGAAGTGCCGGCTGCACCTCGCGGTCGGTGGCCGCATGCCCGTCACTCGAGCCCTACCTCACCAGTGGTACGATACGCCCAACATCCATATGTGCACCGTGGACGATTTCGAGCGCCTGTGTGCCGAGCGCGGCTACCGCGTACTCCAGCGCGCCTCGGTGGACCGCCACCACCGCACCACGCGTGGCGCAAGCATGCTGCCTAATCTGCTCGGCGAGAGCGCGCTCTATCGCCTGCAGCGTCACCCGTGACGCCGAGGCGGCCCGCGGCGGGTGGCGACCCCGGATGGGTCGACTCCGGCCTCGTCAGGTGCCGATGACGGCGTGCTTGGCCTTCATAAACTCATGGTGGCGCAGATGCAGTAGCTCGGCGAGACGGCGCAACAGGTGCTCTTCATAGGCATCGACCCGCCCGTCGGTCCAGGCAACACGCCAGAGCTGCTCCATGAACCGACGCTTGTCCGCAATGCCGTAGTGCTGATTGATCAGGTGGGTAAACTGATGCAGCGAGGCGCCTTCGTCGATCTCGTCCTGGGCGAGCTGGACCAGCTCGCCGACCTCGGCCGGCGCAAGGCCGAGGGCGTCCACGAGCAGGCGCTCGATCAGGCGCGCCTCTTCCTCTTCAACGGCGACATCGGCGCGTGCGACCTCGATCAGCAGGGCGGCGGCCGCGAGATTGATGCCATGCTCCGGATCGGGATCGGCCCCCGGTTCAAGGTGCTGTCGGAAGTAGTCCTGCAGACGTGCGAGCATGGGCCTTGAGACTCACAGCACCAGAGCCTGCTTCGGTCACCGCCCTGCGGGCGTGGGCAGCACCGGAGGCACCACGCGCCAACGGGCGATAGGGCATGCCTGACGCGTTGATGGTATCTTAATTGGTCATCTGGCGCGGGACATAGGCGCCGTCACGGAAGTCGAGGAAGAGATCCTCGATCTCGGGGTGCCACACCGGCTCGCCGCTCTCGTCGGCCTCGAGATTCTGCTCCGGGACGTAGGTCTCGGCGTCCTCTTCATCGACGATGACGTAGTACCAGGGCGCGTCGCGACGCGGTGCGCGCTCGCCCGCATGACGATGATACCAGTCCTCGCTCCCCTGATAGGCCGGATCGACGTCGTAGACCACACCGCGATAGCCCAGATCCCGATGCCGGACGATCTGCCCCAGTTGAAAGCTTGCGGTGACGGCGGCTGGCTGCATGGGGAAACTCCGCAACGATTGGTGCGCCCCCATGGTAGCAGAAGCAAGCCCTATGCCCGAGCCGCTAACTGGTAGACTGCGCAACCTGGCAACCGAAATCCGCTGATGAACACCCGAAACCTGCTCACACACTGGTTCCCCGGCGGCCATTCCGCACTTGGCAGCCCCCGGACGCCGCGCTTCGCGGCGATCGGCCTCGCCGCCATTCTTGGCTGGCAGCTCGCCGGCACGGCGTGGCTGCTGCTACCCGAGCCGGAAGCGGCGGAGCCGGCCCCGGCGACAGTGGCGGCGGCCGACATCGATGCGCAGGCGACCGACGAGGAGGGGGCCACCCAGCGCCTGGCACGTCTGCAGCTGTTCGGCGAGGCGGCGCGGGAGCGTGACGACGGCCCGGACGACGGGCTTGCCGAGGCACCGGAAGACGCCCCGGAGACCCAGCTCGATCTCGAACTCCGCGGCCTGTACGCGATCGCCGATGGCCAGGGACTCGCCATCGTCGTCACCGGCCGCGACGGTGAAGAGGTCGTCGGCGTCGGCGACACCCTGCCGGGCAATGCCGAGGTCGCGGGGATCTACGGCGACCGCGTCCTGCTGCGCCGGGACGGCGAGCTTGAGGCGCTCTGGCTCGACGACCCCGATGACCGACATGGAGGCGGGTCGGCAACCCAGCGCTCAACCCCGGCCGACGGCGACGCCGAGCGCACCGCCCGCCAGTTGCGCGCCGAACTCACGGAAGATCCAGGTGCCCTGGTGCGCATGGTGCGCTTCCAGCCTCACCAGGAAGGCGGCGAACTGGTCGGTTTCCGTCTCCAGCCCCGGGGCGATCACACGGAGACGCTGCGCACCCTCGGTCTCAATCCCGACGACGTTCTCACCGAGATCAACGGCATCCCGCTGAACGATACGCGGCGCGGCCGCGAGGCGCTCGAGGAGCTGCGCAGTGCCGAGCGCGTCCAGGTCGAGTTCCTGCGAGATGGCCGACGGGAACAAATTACCCTCAACCTGGGGACAAGCGGCTAATGCAAACTCGCTCGCACCAAGGCAAAGCGCGCCCCTCGGCGTCGGCGGCCCTCATGCGGCCCCAGGGTCCCCGGAGGCCACAATGAGGCGGTGGTGCCCTTGCCCGATGCTCCTGGCCCTATTGCTGACCTGCCTCATGGGTCCAGCCGTGAGCGCGGAGACCCGCAGCGGCTACCTGCTCAACCTCCAGCAGGCCGATCTGCGCTCGCTGATCAACACCGTCTCCCAGCGCACGGGTCGCAATTTCGTCGTCGACCCGCGCGTCGATGCCCGCGTGACCGTCGTTTCGACGATGCCGCTGGACGCGACCGAACTCTACGAAGTCTTCGAAACGGTCCTCGAAGTCCACGGCTATGCCGCGATCGAGCAGGGCGAGATCACGCGAATCGTACCGTCGGCTACCGCGAAACAGCACGCGGTGCCCCTCGCCGAACACGGCGCGCGCCACGGCGGCATCGTCACCCGTGTACTCGTCATCGAGCACGTCTCTGCAAGCCAGCTCGTGCCCGTGCTGCGACCGTTGCTGCCGCAGGTAGCGCATCTCGCCGCCTACGAACCGACCAACCGGCTCATCGTCACCGACAGCGCGCGCAACATTGATCGCATCGAGCACATCGTCGCGCGCGTCGACCGGCCGACCGACCGCAGTATCGACGTCATCCGCCTCGAGAATGCCCGCGCCGCGCAGGTCATCGGTGTGCTTGCCGAGATCGCACCCGCGGACACCGACGCCTCGGCGCGCCTGAGCGCGGACCCGCGGACCAACAGCCTTCTCGTCCGCGGCGACGAGGCCACGCGGCTGGAGGTGCGCGCCCTCGTCGCCAACCTGGACACACCGATCGAGGAGGCGGGCAACACCCGCGTCCTCTATCTCCGCCATGCGCGCGCCGAAGACCTGGTGAGCATCCTCGAGGGGGTCGGTCGCGGCCAGCGCGCGCGCGAGGACGCCCCGACCAATGGCGAGGCCGTCATCCAGGCGGACCCGGCCACGAATGCCCTCGTGCTGACCGGCAGCGCGGATGAACTCGCCGGACTGGAGAGCGTTGTCCACCAACTCGACATCCGACGCTCACAGGTTCTCGTCGAGGCGATCATCGCGGAGCTCAGCACGGATCGGGCCCGCGATCTGGGCATCCAGCTCGCCCTCGACGCCAGTAACGGTGACGGGGTCGCGGCACTGACGCGGTTCGCCGACGGCGGCAGCGATCTGGTCAACATCCTGGCCAGCCCCGAACAGGTCGACCGCGGCCTGACCCTCGGCGCCCTGACCGAATCGGGCGGCAACGACTTCGGCCTGCTGCTGCGCGCACTCGCCTCGGACGCGGACAACAACATCCTGTCGACACCGAGCCTGGTAACGCTCGACAACCAGGAAGCGGAGATCGTCGTCGGCCAGAACGTCCCCTTCGTCACCGGCCAGTTCACGGGCCAGGCGGTCGGCGACACCGCCGGGCGCTCGCCGTTCCAGACCATCGAACGCCAGGACGTAGGGCTGACCCTGAAGGTCAAGCCCCAGATCAACGAGGGTGACACGGTCCAACTGGCGATCGAACAGGAGGTCTCGAGCCTGGCCGACCGCGCCCAGGCGGCCGACATCGTTACCAACACGCGCTCGTTGAACACGACCGTGCTCGTCGATGACGGCCAGACCCTTGTGCTCGGCGGGCTGATTGACGACACCCTGCGCACGCGCGAGGAGCGGGTTCCCCTGATCGGCGACATCCCTGTCCTGGGCCAACTGTTCCGTTACGAACGTACCAATACAGTAAAACGCAACCTGATGGTCTTCCTCCAGCCGCGCATCCTGCGCGACGGGGCGACGGCAGACCGCCACACCCGTGAGAAGTATAATGAGATGCGTGCAGCGCAACTCGCCCAGGGCGAGAAGGCGCCGCGTTTCGGGGCAGGCGATGTACCGGTACTGCCCGCACTTGAGCTCGAATACCGCGATGCGGCGGAGGGGCCCTGAGCCTGCCATGAGTCAGTCGGAGACGATCGACGAACCAACCGCGATTCGGGCCGCCGCTACGGCAACGGCGGAACGCGCCATCAGCTACGGCTTCGCCCGGCGCCAGGGCGTGCTCGTCGAACGCAACGACGCAGGGGGCTTCCACGTCCTCCATCGCCCCGACATCAGCCCGGCCACGCTGCTTGAACTGCGGCGCGTCCTCGGCTGCAGCTTTACCACGGAGGCGGTCGACCCCACGGAGTTCGACCGTCGGCTCGCCCGTCACTACGAGGGAGGTGCCGGCGGCGCGCTCGACGCGGTCGACGACCTTGGCGAGGATGCGGACCTGGCCACGGCGGCGGAGGCGCTGCCCGAACCCGAGGACCTGATGGAGTCCGAGGACGACGCCCCGATCATCCGTCTGATCAACGCCATCCTGACCGAAGCCGTGCGCCACAACGCCTCCGATATCCACATCGAGCCCTTCGAGCAGCGCCTGACCGTACGCATGCGCGTCGACGGCGTAATGCAGGAGACGATCCAGCCGCCGCGCGCCGTCGCACCGCTGATCATCTCGCGGATCAAGGTCATGGCGCGGCTCGACATCTCGGAGAAACGGTTGCCGCAGGACGGCCGGATCTCGCTACGGGTCGCGGGCCGTCCGGTCGATGTCCGCGTATCGACACTGCCCTCGGGTCACGGCGAACGGGTCGTCCTGCGTCTGCTCGACAAGCAGGCGGGGCGGCTCGACCTGGAGCACCTGGGCATGGCCGAGCGCGATCGAGACCTGCTCAACGAACTGATCCACAAACCCCACGGGATCCTGCTGGTCACGGGGCCGACCGGCTCGGGCAAGACGACGACGCTCTACGCGTCGCTGACGCGCCTCAACGACGCCAGCCGGACCATCCTCACGGTCGAGGACCCGATCGAGTACTATCTCGACGGCATCGGCCAGACGCAGGTCAACACCAAGGTCGATCTCACCTTCGCACGGGGCCTGCGCGCCATCCTGCGCCAGGATCCCGATGTCGTCATGGTCGGCGAGATCCGCGATCTCGAGACCGCGGAGATCGCGGTGCAGGCGAGCCTTACCGGCCACCTCGTGCTGTCGACCCTGCACACGAATACGGCGATCGGCGCGATCACGCGGCTGCGCGACATGGGCGTCGAGCCCTTCCTCCTCTCCTCGAGCGTGGTTGGCATCCTGGCGCAGCGCCTGGTCCGGCTGCTCTGCCCGCACTGCCGGCAACCGCACACCTTCACCGCCAGCGAGT
Source organism: Ectothiorhodospiraceae bacterium (assembly GCA_007134775.1). Classification (GTDB taxonomy): domain Bacteria; phylum Pseudomonadota; class Gammaproteobacteria; order XJ16; family Halofilaceae; genus Halofilum. The sequence goes on from SLKC01000143.1 coordinate 22,761, forward strand.
GCAGGCTCTTCGGCATCGACCCGTCGAGCCCCCCTGCTGCCTACCGCGCCGGGCCGGGCTGCGATGCCTGTAACCGCACCGGCTACAGCGGGCGAACCGGCATCTACGAACTCGTCGGCCTCAACGAGCGCCTGCGCGGGATGGTCCACGACGGCGCCAGCGAGTACGACATGGAGCGCGAGGCGCGACACCATGGGCCGGGTATCCGCGACGATGGCCTGCGCCTCATCCGTGCCGGGCGGACCACGATCGAGGAGGTGCTGCGCGTGACCCCCGATGGCGACCGTGACGCCGACGCCATCATCGAGGACTGACGCGCCCATGAAGGCCTGCCACCGCGCCAAGTTGCGCCCACGATGAGCGCGTTCGAGTACACCGCACTCGACCCCGACGGGCGCGAGAAGCGCGGTATCCTCGAGGGCGACACGGCCCGCCAGGTGCGCCAGCAGCTGCGCGACCAGGGACTGACGCCGCTCAGTGTCGCCGCGGCGGTCGAGCGCGCGCGGGGGGAACGTACAGGCAGCGGGCTCGGATTCGGTGGTGGCCTGGGCGCGGCCGACCTCGCCCTGATCACCCGTCAGCTCGCCACGCTCGTGGCCTCGGGCATGCCCGTCGAGGAGGCCTTGCGCGCCATCGCGCGGCACGCGGACAAGCCGAAGGTGCAGCGCCTGGTGATGGCGCTGCGCTCACGCGTGGTCGAGGGCCACAGTCTGGCCGCCGCCCTTGCCGAGTTCCCACGCAGCTTCCCCGAGATCTACGTCGCCACGGTACGCGCGGGCGAACAGTCGGGGCATCTCGACAACGTCCTCGACCGCTTGGCCGACTACACCGACGCGCGTCAGGAGACCCGCACCTCGGTCGGCAACGCGCTCGCCTACCCGGTGATCCTCACCATCGTGGCGCTCGGCATCGTCGTCTTCCTGCTCAGCTACATCGTCCCCGAGGTCATCGGCGTCTTCGGCTCCTTCGATGCCGACCTGCCCTGGCTCACCCGGGCGCTGATCGCGACCAGCGAGTTCCTGCGCGCCTGGGGGCTGGTGCTGCTCGGCCTGCTCGGCGCTGCGGTCGCAGGCGCCCGCCTCGCCCTGCGCCGCCCGCGGGTGCGCCACGCGGTCGATGCCCTGCTGCTGCGCCTGCCCGTGATCGGTCCGCTGCTGCGCGGCGCGGACACGGGCCGGTTCGCGCGCACCCTGTCGATACTGGCGGCCAGCGGCGTCCCGGTCCTGGAAGCGCTCGGCATCGCCGCGACGGTCGTCAACAATCGGCCCATGCGCGCCGCGGTCGAGCGCGCCGCCGTTCAGGTCCGCGAGGGCACGTCCCTGCACCGCGCACTCGAGCGCAGCGGCCGTTTCCCACCGATGGTTCTGCACCTGATCGCCAGCGGCGAGCAGTCCGGCCGACTCGACGACATGCTCCACCGCGCTGCCGATCACCAGGAGCGTGAGACGCGGATGAAGGTCGCGCTGATGGTCAATATCTTCGAGCCGCTGGTCATCCTGTTCATGGGGGTGACGGTGCTGATCATCGTCCTCGCCATTCTCCTGCCCATCTTCGAGCTCAATCAGCTCGTGCGCTAACGAGCCCCCGGATCCGTCGGCGCCTCGCGCTCCGCATCATCGGGCTCATCCCAGCGCGGGTCGTACTCCCAACCGCCCGGCGTACCGGTTGCCTCGGGTACGAGCTGGAAGGGCTCCTTCTCCTGGGTACCCGCCCAGCTGCGGCGCGTGGCGCGATAGAGCGCGAAGACGAACAGCAGCACACCGACCGCCGCGTTGTAGACGAACAGGCCGATCGGTCCGATCAGCTCCATCACGCCGGCGGCGAATAGCGGGCCGCCCACCGAGCCGAGGCCGTAGGCGAGGACCAGGCCACCGGCGGCCTGCACACGTTCGTCGGGCCCGAGGTAGTCGTTGGCGTAGGCGACGCCGAGGGGGTAGAGCGTGGCGATCAGCGCACCGAACAGCGTCGCCAGCGCCAACAGCGCGACACCGTGGTCCGTCCAGGCGAAGCCGTCGCCGAGGCGTTGCACGCCGACCAGAGCGCTGATCGCGACGCCGGCGACGGCGGCAAACAGCGCTACCGCGGCGATCACCGCGCGGCGATCGAGGCGATCGGAGAGCCAACCGACGGGGAACTGCAGCAGCAGCCCACTGAGGATCAGCGCGGTCATCAAGGCGCTGATCTGCCCGACCGTGAAATCCAGCGCTTGGGCAAACGGCGGCCCCATGCCGAACAGCGAACTGATCGCAAGACCCGCGGCGACGCAGGACATGCTGGCGACGGGCGCGGCGCGGAACAGCTGCACCGGGCCGAAGCTGTCGGCGTCGCGGGGCTCGGGATTGCTCCCGCGGGTCAGCGCCACTGGCAGGACGCCAATGGCGAACAGCAGCGCCGCGATCATGAAGAGTTCCGTGGTCGCGGGATCACCGACGGTGAGCATGAGCTGGCCGCCACCGAAACCGAGGAAGCTGACCATCGCGTGCAGTGACAGGACACTGCCGCGCGTATCCGACGTCACCCGCTCGTTCAGCCAGCTCTCCGTACACATATACAGGCCCGCGGAACAGAAGCCGAGGAGGCCGCGCAGGATGATCCAGGGCACCGGCTCGAGCAGGAAGGGATGGAGCAGAACGACCGCGGCCGAGAGCGCGGCGAGGGCGCTGAAGGCGCGGATGTGACCGACCCGCTGGATGATCCGTCCGCAGAACCAAGCCCCGACGATGGTGCCGATGTAGAATGCCGACATCATCGCCCCGATCAGCGGGCGCGGGAAGCCCTCGATGCCGCCGCGGACCCCGGCGAAGGTATTGAAGGTACCCGTCGCCAGCAGCATCAGGCCGAAGCCGAGCATCAGCGGTGCGACCTGCAGCAGTACCCGGCCCAGCATGGTGCATCTCCCGCCACGAAAGGGGCCCCGATTGTAGGCACGGAAGGCGTCGCCCTGTACCCCCGGCGCCACTTGTGAACACCACAGCTCGGGCGCATGATCGCCAGTGTCGTGCCCCGGAGCCCGGCAGGGTACGACGCCCCACGGGAGGGATGAGCGATCATGCAGCTACTGGGTATCCATCACGTCACGGCCCTCACTGCGCGGGCCCGCGACAACCTCGCCTTCTACACCGGCGTGCTGGGTATGCGCCTGGTCAAGAAGACGGTCAACCAGGACGATGTCGGCGCCTATCACCTGTTCTACGGCGATGGCGTCGCCTCACCGGGCAGTGACCTGACCTTCTTCGACTTTGCCGTCCCGCCGGCGCGGCACGGCACCAACAGCATCGCGCGCACGGGGCTGCGCGTGCACGGCGAGGGCGTGCTGACGTGGTGGCAGGAGCGCCTGGAGGCGCACGGCGTCGCCCACGGTCCGATCGTCGAGCGCGGCGGCCGGATGACGCTGGATTTCACCGACCCAGAGGGGCAGCGCCTGGCCCTGGTCGACGACGGCGGCGCGGCGCCGGGTGCGCCCTGGACGCACAGTCCGGTACCGCCCGCCTGTCAGATCCGCGGTCTCGGGCCGGTGACGCTGAGCGTGGCGCACATCGACGGCACCGATGAAGTCCTGCGCGGGCTGCTCGGGATGGCGTTGGTCGACCGCTACGCCGCCGGCGGAGACGGCGGCCCGCCGGTCCATGTCTACCGCATGGCCGGCAGCGGCCCACATGCCGAGATCCATGTCGCGGTGGAACCGGAGCGGCCTGCGGCCCGGCCCGGCGCCGGCGGCGTGCACCATCTCGCCTTGCGCATACCCGACACCGACTACGCAGCGTGGACCGAACGGCTGCGAACCCGCCGCCTGCCCGCGAGCGGGCCGGTCGATCGGTTCTACTTCCGCAGCCTCTACTTCCGCGAGCCCAGCGGGATCCTGTTCGAGATCGCCACGGACGGCCCCGGCTTCACCATCGACGAGCCCGTTGAGCAGCTTGGGGAAGGGCTGTCACTACCGCCCTTTCTCGAGCACCGGCGCGCGGAGATCGTGGCGCAGCTCGAGCCGCTGACGACGGACTGATACGCGTCCCGGGTCAGTCGGGCACCAATCGCAGCCAGGCGCCCGGGTCGGCATCGACCAGGAGGTGGAGATACCCGCTCGGTCCGACCCGAACGTCGCGGATGCGCAGAGCCGCGTCATCGAGCAACGCCTCCTCGGCGATGACTTCGTCGCCGTCGAAGCGCAACCGGGTGAGGTTCGTGCGCACCAGCGAGCCGACGAAGACATCGCCCTGCCACTCGGGGAAGCGGTCCGCATCGTAGAAGGCGAGACCCGATGGGGCGAACGACGCCTCCTGCCAGTAGTGCAGCGGATCGACGATGTCGGGATCCTCATGCGGGTAGATGCCGATTGCGCTGCCCAGACCGTACTCACGGCCGTAGGTCGCCAGGGGCCAACCGTGGTTGCCACCGGCGACGATGCGGTTGATCTCGTCGCCCGCGCGCGGGCCGTGCTCCGACTGCCAGAGGTCGCCGGTGTCCGGATGCACCGCCATGCCCTGGGCGTTGCGGTGGCCGTAGCTGTAGAGCGCATCAGCGACGTCGGGATCGTCGATCCAGGGGTTGTCGGCGGGGATGCCGCCCTCTGCGGTCAGGCGCAGCGTTGCGCCGTGGAGATTGGTCCGATCCTGTGCCCGATCGCGCGCACCGCGATCGCCCGAGGTCACGTAGAGGTAGCCCGCGGCGTCGAAGGCGAGCCGAGAGCCGAAGTGCTGGGTCGACATCGAGTCGGGGTGCGCGGTAATCAACACCTCGAGGTCATCGAGCCGTGCGGCATCGACATCGAGTCGTGCCCGGCCGACATGGGTCAGATAGCCGCCGTCGCCACCCGCGCCGGCGGACCAGGTGAGGTAGATCCACTCCGCCTCGGGATAGTCGGGGTGCAGTGCCACGTCGAGCAGGCCGCCCTGGCCGACGGCGGCGACCGCCGGCGCACCCGCGACTTCGCGGACGTCGCCGCTGGCCGGGTTGACGAGATTGAGAGGGCCGGAGCGCTCGGTGACGAGCGCTTTGCCCTCGGGTAGGAAGGCGAGCCCCCAGGGGTGGCTGAAGCCGTCGGCGACGACCTCGACGCGGACATCGTGCACTTCCCCGGAGAAGCTCGTGCCGTCGAGATCACCCCCGCCCGCACCACTCCCGGCGCAGGCGACCACCAGGACCGCACAACCGGCAAGGCCAGCCGTGCCGTGGCGCCAGCGGGCGGCGCCACAGGTCGGCATGTTCAGTCGCCCTCGCCTTCGAGGCTGTCGGCCATGAGCTGCTGGAGGTAGTTCTGCAGGCCGACCTGGTCGATGAGCTGCAGCTGCGTGCCGAGGAAGTCGTAGTGGCCCTCCTCGTCCGCGATCAGGCGCGTGAAGAGATCGCGCGAGGCGTAGTCGCGGACCTGCTCGCAGTGGGCGGCGGCCTCGCGATAGTAGGCCAGGCTGTCCGCCTCCCCGGCGAGATCGCATTCGAGCATTTCGCGCACGTTCTCGCCGATACGCAGCTTCTCCAGGTCCTGCAGGTTGGGCAGCGCCTCGAGGAACAGGATGCGCTGGATCAGCTTGTCCGCATGCTGCATCTCATCGATCGACTCCTCGTATTCCTTCGCCCCGAGCTTGTCGTAGCCCCAGTCGTAGGCCATGCGCGAATGCAGGAAGTACTGGTTGATCGCCGTGAGTTCCTTCTTCAACGCCCCCTGCAGGTATTCGATGACCTTCGGATCGCCTTGCATCGCGCATTGCTCCCGTGGATTTGGACTCAGTCTAAATGCTGCGTCCATTATTGCCGCGCGGGCGCGGCGGATCAAGCTGCCTAGCCCTTCTGCATCCGCTTGATCCCGTGACTCAGCGCCTCACGCCAGCGTTGCTCGAGCGCGTCGTCGATCTCCGGGTCCTTCTCCCAGATAGCCTCGATCAGCGCCTCCAGCCACTCATCATACATCCACGGTGCGACGTTGTAGCCCTTCTTGGAGTGGCTCTTGGCCAGGCGCTTGATCTCGTGCTGACCCAGCTCGCCGCCATCGGCGTAGACCAGACAGGAGCTGATGCCGTGGCGCAGGAGGTGGATCTGGGTGTCCCAGTCCGTGTTCTGGAATTTCTCGCCGATCCGGGGATCGCGCCCGAGAAAGACGGTGTAGAAGCGGCGCAGGAAGTCGCGCTGCATGAGGCAGCGGTTGAAACTCTGCTGGACACTGGCGTAGTTGTTGGGCATCACTCTCCCCCAAAAATCGAATCACCGGTCGAAAGCGGAGTGGCCTGTCGACCACCTCCGAATCGCACCCTCGCTTGCGTACTTCTAGCCACGGCCCGGACGCGATGCGGCGCGCACGCCCACGGAGGCGCGCGGTCCACGGCTGCCGGGCCGGAGATGGGACCTGCTACTACGTGATTCAATGCCCGTCCGTCTCCCGTGAGGAGCGTCGCCGAGGCGGCAGGCGGCTCGGACAGAGAGGGCTTCGCGATCTCGAGGCGGGACCCTTCCAATTACGCGGCGCTGATCATACTCATAGGAATGACAATGATCAAAATAAGAAAATCAAAACACCCGATCAGAGAGGCTCCGCAGCCACACGATCGCGAAGGCGTGGGGCCACGGTCTCGCTGCCTCGTGGCCGCCGGATTCAGCCGTGCATGACCCGATTGCGACCCTCCGCCTTCGCCCGGTAGAGGGCAGCATCGGCACGGGCCAGCAGGGCGTCGAATCCCTCGCCCTGGCGGTAGCTGCAGACGCCGAAGCTCAGCGTGATCGTGCCCACGGGCGGGATCTCGGCCGCGCCCACATCGCGGCGCAGCGCCTCGGCAACCTCCGCAGCCTCTCCCGCGTCCGTCTCCGGCAATACGAGCAGGAACTCCTCCCCGCCCCACCGGCCACAGCAATCGGCCCGGCGGATCCGGGCTGCAACGAGCGCAGCCAGTTGGCGCAACACCGCATCGCCGGTCCCATGACCGTAGCCATCGTTGATGGGCTTGAAGTGGTCGACATCGAACATGACCACGCTGAAGGGGTTGCCGTAGCGCTCGGCGCGCTCGATCTCCGCCGTCACTACCTCCTCGCATCGACGCCGATTGGGCAGACCGGTCAGCACATCGTGGCGCGCCTGGTACTCGAGCGCGGCCGCCAGGCGCTTACGCTCGATCGCCAGACTCGCGAGGTCCGCGGCACGCTCGATGCGCTCGATGTCATCGTCATCGGGGCGGCAGGGCTGGCTGTGGTAGATGGCGAAGGTCCCGAGGAGTGCTCCATCGGCCCCGAAGACCGGGTGCGACCAGCAGGCGCGGAGTCCATAGGGCTCGAGTAGATGGCGGTATCCCGCCCACAGCGGGTCGACCCGGATGTCCTCGGCGACGACGGGCTCGCGCCGCCATGCGGCCGTCCCGCAAGAGCCGACGCCTTCGCCGATGCCTACCCCGTCAACGGCCGCGCTATAGCCCGCCGGGAGATTCGGGGCCGCCCCATGGTGCAGGTGCTCGCCCTTGTCGTCGACGAGCAGGATCGAGCAGTAGGCACCCTGCGCCTCCGCCTCGACCGCTTCGGTAATCATCTCCAGGATGCTCGACAGTGGGGCCCCCCGCGCAAGCGCGGTGAGGATACGGTTGCGCCGGCGCTCACGGGCCTCCTGCTCACGCCGGTCGCCGATATCCGTGCCGACCATGGCAAGGAAACGACCCGCATGGAGATCGACGCGCGCCGTGTGCAGCGCGAAGGCGTGGGCGCCACCACGGCGATCGCGGACGAGTACCTCGACCGCGAGTTCGCCAGCATTCGGCGTAAGCGCCGCGATTTCGTCCAGCGCGACGTCTGCTTTCGGATCGGCGCGCACGACGCGGGCGAGCTCCAGGATCCGGCTCACCGGAGCGCCCACCAGCGCCTCGCCATCCAGACCGGTCAACAGCGCTACGCGCTCGTTCCAGTGACGAATGCACCCGCTGTCATCAACCAGCAAGAAGAGCGCAGGGAGTCGTGACAGCAGCCGCGCCCCGCTTTCGCCACCGACCAGAGACGTGTTCTTAGAGTAGGCGGAGTCCATGGCTCTCCCCGGCAGCCCGCTACCGCGCTGCCCGCGCGATCCCGGTCGAATCCAGCGACGCTCACCCAGCCGCTGGCGCAAGCGGACGCCGCGGTCGTCCCCGCC
>SLKC01000060.1 GCA_007134775.1 Ectothiorhodospiraceae bacterium
GCCACCGCGCGCGTGCTGTTGAATACCCGCTCCGATGATCCGCTGCTGGCGGCGACGGGATTCGGTTTGCACCTCTCCGCTGAGCGCGCCGCGGCGCTGGAGGCACGCCCGAAGGGCCTCGCGGGCCCGCTCGCCTGTGCGGTCCACGATGCCCGCGAGCTGGCCGCGGCCGAGCGGCTCGGCGCCGATTTCATCGTCGTGGGGAGCGTGCGCGCCAGCGCCAGCCATCCGGGCGCGGCCGGTATCGGTTGGTTGGGCCTGGCGGGGTTGCTCGCCCAGACCGCGCTGCCTGCCTACGCCATTGGCGGCCTGCGCCCCGATGACCTGGAGACCGCGCGCGCCCACGGCGCCATCGGCGTCGCCGGCATCAGCGCCTTCTGGCGCGAGTAGCCATCCGCGGTGGGAGCGGGCTTGCCCGCGGACGCTGCTCGCGAACGCGCTACCCAGCACGGTTCGCGGCCGAGGTCGCTCCTGCGGCTATCCGGCTCCGCCTCTCAAAGACCGCAGCAGGCGAGGTCGAAGCCGACATCCCCGCCGATCTGTTGCGCCCGCTCCGCGGGTGTCTCCTGGCGGAAAAAGCGGATGCTGAAGCGCTGGCGCCCGGCGCTGATCTCCGGGAAGAGGGCCGGATCGGAGGCCTTCAGGCGCACCCGCAGCAGTTGGAGGTTGTGCCCGCTGGCCAGCGCCTGCTCGTAGAACCCGCCACTGGCCGTCTGCGCCTGCCATTCGACGGTATCGCGTACGAGGGCGAGGCAGTGGTCGATGGCGGTGCGCGCCGGCTCCAGCGGCTGGAGCCACACCCGGATGGTGTCGTGGCGCTCGGTTGCGGCGCGCTGCAGCCAGCGCTGATACCCCGGCATCTCGATCACGCCCGGACGCCCGCCCGCCGTCGCCCGCTGCTTGAGCTGATTGAGCAGCTCGTTGCCGCGCAGCTCCTGGCCCAGCGCGCCGGTGCGCTCATGCAGTGTCGCGAGGAGCTGTTCGTGCCCAGCGAGGACCTCGTCGAGCCGCGCCCGGTCGAGCCCGGCGTCGGAACCCTCTCCGACACGCTTGAGGGCGGCGCGCTGGCGGTCGATCTCCTTGATCAGCTCCAGCTTCGAGTCGCCGCGGGTGATGGTCTGCATCAGCTCGAGGATCGCCGAGATGGCCGCGTGGGTGTCCCAGATCGACTCGCCGGTGAGATGGTGATCGATACGCGCGAACACCTGTTCCAGGCGCAGGAACAGTCGGTAGCGCTCGCTGAGTGGTTGTTCGAAGACGTCGACCAAGGATCCGGTGTCCATCCACGGCGATGGGCGGCCAGGAGATTGTTGCCCCGGACGGCGACGGGCAGCGGCGTGGGCCCCCTGTCCCGCGCCGATGCCGGGATTGTCCGCGAAGCGGTGGCGTCATTCAATGCTCGTCGCGCCGGCCGGCCGCCAGCCCGCGGTAAAAGGTGTCGAGCTCGGCAACGCGCTCGGCGAGCGCTGCGGCGTCATCGGCGTCGTTCGCGATCACGTCGTCGGCATGGCGCAGGCGGTCCGCGCGACGGGCCTGGCGCGCGAGGATGGCGCGGGCGTCGCCCTCCGTCGCGCCGTCACGCGCGGCCAGGCGGGCGATCTGGGTGGCTTCGCTGGCGTCGACGACCAGGATGCGGTCGAAGCGCCCCTGCTGGCCCGTCTCCACGAGCAGCGGGATCACGGCCAGCGCCCACGGGTGGCCCGCCTCGGCATGGGCTGCGAGTGCCCGATCCATGCGCTCGCGGATGCGCGGATGCAGGATCGCCTCAAGGCGTTTGCGCGCGGTGTCGTCCGCGAAGATGTGCTGGCGCAGGCGGGCGCGGTTGAGGGTGCCGTCGCGGTCGAGGACCTCGGCACCGAAGGCCGCCACCACCGCGTCGAGGCCATCGGAGCCCGGTGCGACCACCTCGCGCGCCAACACGTCGGCGTCCACCACGGGTACGCCGCGCGCAGAGAACAGCTCGGCCACCCGGCTCTTGCCGCTGGCGATGCCGCCGGTCAGTCCGACGCGGAGCATGGGCGGCTCAGGGGCGCAGCGCCCAGTCCAGGTAGGCGGCGGTCAGGGCGTCACCCCAGAGCAGGGCGATCCAGCCACCGGCGGCGAGGAAGGGGCCGAAGGGGATGGGCACGCTGCGCTCCTGGCGCAGGAACAGCATGACGGCGATGCCGACCAGCGCGCCCACGGCCGACGACAGCAGAATGGTCACGGGCAGACCTTGCCAGCCCGTCCAGGCGCCCAGCGCGGCGAGCAGCTTGAAATCACCGTAGCCCATGCCCTCCTTGCCCGTGAGCAGCCGAAAGGCGTGGTAGACCGCCCAGAGCACGCCATAGCCGGCCGCCGCGCCCAGGATCGCATCGGTGGGTGAGGCGAAGCCGAGGCCGGCGACGGCGGCGAGCAGCCCGAGCCAGAGCAGCGGCAGGGTCAGGTCGTCGGGCAGCAGCATCGTGCGCAGGTCGATGACCGCCGCGGCCAGCAACAGCCAGGTGAAGGCGAGGGCGCATACCGCGGGCCAGCCCGGCCCGAATTGCAGCGCAACGAGCAGCCCCAGCAACGCCGCGGCGGCCTCGACCAGCGGGTACCGCATGCTGATCGCGCGGCCGCAATCGCGGCAGCGCCCGCGCAGCAGGAGCCAGCTCACGACCGGGATGTTGTCGCGGGCGCGGATCGGCGCACCGCAGTCGGGGCAGGCCGAGCGCGGTCCGGTGAGGCCCGTCGGGCCGTCGGGACCGGCGGGCAGGTCGGCGCTCGACACGCCCTGACTGTCCAGCCATTCGCGGCACTCCTGCGCCCACTGGCGCTCCATCCGGCGCGGCAGGCGTGCGATCACGACATTGAGGAAGCTGCCGATGACGAGGCCGATCGCGGTCACGGCCACCGCGAACAGCCATGGGTGCTGGGTCAGCGCCAGCCAGATTGCGCCCGTCGATTCCATGTTGCCGGTTCTTTGGTTATGTAGTGGCCGTGGGCGGCCGGGCTCCCGGCGGCGCTGCGGCCGCCGCCGGGCCGGGATCAGCCGATGGCCTGGCCCATCTGGAAGATCGGCAGATACATCGCGATGACGAGCCCGCCGACGACGACACCGAGCACGGCGATGATCATCGGCTCCATCAGGCTCGTCAGACCATCGACGAGGTTGTCCACCTCGGCCTCATAGAAGTCCGCGACCTTCGCCAGCATCCCGTCCATCGAGCCCGACTCCTCGCCGATGGCCGTCATCTGCGTGACCATGTTGGGGAAGAGCTGCTGGCTCTCCATGCTCACGTTGAGCTGGGTACCCGTCATCGTGTCGTCGCGCATGCGCAGGATCGCGTCCTTGTAGACGACGTTGCCTGAAGTGGCCGCGACCGAATCGAGGGCCTCGACGAGCGGCACACCCGCCGCGGACATGGTCGACAGCGTCCGCGCGAAGCGGGCCACGGCGGCCTTGTTGGCGATGTCGCCGAACACGGGCAGTTTCAATGTCAGGCGGTCGACGAAATCGGCGAAGCGCTTCGATCTCTGGTGCGCCTTGAAGGCGGCGATCCCCGCGCCGATGATCGCGCCGAAGATGAGATACCAATACGCTTGGAAGAACTCGGAGAGCTCGACCACCATGCGGGTGAAGGCGGGCAGGTCGCCGCCCATGGTGTCGAACAGGTTCTCGAACTCGGGGATGACGAAGATCAGCAGGATCGCGGTGACGATAAAACCGACGATCAGGATCGCCGCGGGGTAATAGGTCGCCTTGCGCACCTTCGACTTGAGTGCCTCGGTCTTCTCCTTGTACGTGGCGATCTTGTCGAGCAGGGTCTCCAGCGTCCCCGATTGTTCACCCGCGGCCACCAGGTTGCAGAAGAGGTCGTCGAAGTACTTCGGGTGCTTGGCGAGCGCCTGGTTCAGATTGGTGCCCGACTCGATATCGTTCTTGATCGCGGCGACGAGCTCGCGCATCTGCTGCTTGTCGGCGCCCTGGCTGATGATCTCGAACGCCTGGACGAGCGGCACACCCGAACTCAACATGGTCGAGAGCTGGCGCGAGAAGACCGCGATATCGCTGGTATCGATCTTCTTGCCCTTGGACTGGCGCGAGGCTCGCTTCTTGCGCACCTTGATCGGCACCGTGCCCTTGCGCCGAAGCTGGGCCTTGACCCACTCCGCATTCGGGCCCTGGGTCTGGCCTTTGACCTTCTGACCCCGCTGGTCCTTGCCTTCCCACTCGAAGACTTCGCTCTTCGCCTTCGCTTCGGCCATTGCTTTACCCCCGCGGGTCGCGCCCCGCTCAGTCCACCGTCACCCGGCTCGCCTCTTCAAGTCCGATCACGCCCTCGCGCACCTTGTTGCGCGCGGCATCGCGCAAGTTGCCGACGCCCTCCTTGCGCGACTGGTCCTCGATGTCGAGGGAGGTGCCCCCCTCCATGATGATACGCCCGATGGCGTCGGTGACCGGCATGACCTGGTAGATGCCGACCCGCCCCTTGTAGCCGCTGTTGTTGCATTGGTCACAGCCCACGGGCTTGTAGACCTGCAGTGAATCGACCTCGTTCTCGTCGAAGCCCTCCTCCAGTAATGTCTCGCGCGGCACGTCGGCCAGGGTCTTGCAGCTCTTGCACAGCCGCCGGCCCAGGCGCTGGGCGATGATCAGCGACACCGAGCTGGCGATGTTGAACGCGGGCACGCCCATGTTCATCAGTCGAGTGAGGGTCTGCGGCGCGTCGTTCGTGTGCAGCGTCGACAGCACCAGGTGGCCCGTCTGCGCCGCCTTGATCGCGATCTCGGCCGTCTCCAGGTCGCGGATCTCGCCGACCATGATCACGTCCGGGTCCTGGCGCAGGAACGAGCGCAGCGCCTCGGCGAAGGTCAGCCCGATGCGGGCGTTGACGTTGACCTGGTTGACCCCGGGCAGGTTGATCTCGGCCGGGTCCTCGGCCGTGGAAATGTTGCGATCGGGCGTGTTGAGGATGTTCAGGCCGGTGTAGAGCGATACCGTCTTGCCCGAGCCCGTGGGCCCCGTGACCAGGATCATGCCGTAGGGCTTGGCCAGCGCGTCCATGTAGAGCTTCTTCTGCCCCGGCTCGTAGCCGAGCTGGTCGATGCCCATCTGGGCACTGCTCGGGTCGAGGATGCGCATCACCACCTTCTCGCCGAACAGCGTCGGGCAGGTGTTGACGCGGAAGTCGATCGCGCGCGTGCGCGAGAGCTTCATCTTGATGCGCCCGTCCTGCGGGATGCGCCGTTCGGAGATGTCCATGCGCGACATCACCTTCAACCGCGCGATCAGCCGCGGGGCCATCTGCACGGGCGGCTTCGAGACCTCGAGCAGGACACCGTCGATGCGGTAGCGCACGCGGAAGTACTTCTCGTAGGGCTCGACGTGGATGTCGGAGGCGCCGCGATTGATCGCGTCGACCATGAGCTTGTTGACGAAGCGCACGACGGGCGTGTCGTCGACATCGGCGCGACTGACATCCTCGCCGCTCTCCTGTTCTCCCTCCTCGACCTCGAGGTTCTCCAGGTCCTCGTCGAGCTCCTCGGCGATCGAGCCCGCTTCGGCGTCGTGCACGGCCTGCTCGATGCGCTTGGTGAGCTTGTCCTCCTCGATCAGCACCGGCTCCGTGGTCAGGCCGCTGGCGAACTTGAGTTCGTCCAGCGCCGCCATGTTGGTGGGGTCGGAGATGCCGACATAGAGGCGGCGGCCGCGCTTGAACAGCGGCAGCGCGTGATGGCGTTCCATGAGCTCGGTGGAGACGACGTCCTTCGGCATCATCTCCGGCTCCACCGCGTCGAGGTCGACCAGCGGCAGTCCGAACTCGCGCAGCGCGGCCTCGGCGACCGCGCGGGCATTGGCCAGGTTCTGGGCGACGATGTGGCGGACCACGGACTGTTTCTCGCGCTGCGCGGCCTTGACGGCCTCGTGCGCGATCGCCTCGGAGAGGACGCCCTCGTGGGTCAGGCGGCGGACGATGCCGCCGAGGGACAGCTTGCTGTTCGGTGTGGCCATGCGGCTCCGGATCGGCGCGAGCGGGGCACTACGCCCCGCTACCGTGACAACAGACGTGCGAACACGCGCGATTGTCCATCACTTGAACTTGCGGTTGCAACTGTGCGTCGGTGCAAGGAGTTTGGCCCTGAGCTTCGGATCGGGCGGTGGCGGGTGCGTTCACAGCCGTCATCGTAGCAGGTCGGGTCGAGGGGCGCGGATTCGGCGAGCACCTCGAGAATGAAGCAAGGGGGCCGCGTCCCAATGGCGGATCGAATTTCCGGATCACCGCACGGCATGTCGCTGCGGCCCGAGGACGCTGCGGGTGCGGACCTCGTCCTATGCGCGGCAACCGCCGGGGAGGTGGTTCGCGTTCATGCCGTCGCTCTCCTCGCAGAACCAGCCCGCCTGCGGCCCATCGTCGGCCGAGCGCGGCTTGAGCAGCATCTCGCCCTCCAGCGCGCTCTCGTTACTGTCCCAGACGACCGTGATATCGGGATCGTCGCCGCCATTGTAGGCGACGCTCGCGATGTATTGCGCGTTGGCCATGTTGCCGAGGTTGGTGCGGATGGCGTTGTCATCGGGCGGCCAGGCGCCGGTCAGGGCATGGAACTCGGCGATATCGCTGCGCAGCCCCGCCGTCACCGACAGCCCCTCGGCGGCCTGGGCCCGGGCCGTGTAGTCCTGGTAGGCGGGCAGGGCGATGGCGGCGAGGATGCCGATGATCGCGACCACGATCATCAGCTCGATCAGGGTGAAGCCCTTCTGGGCCGGGGTGTTCATGGGATTTTGCTCCGTAGTGCCGCCCGCTTCGACAGGGGCGGGGCGGCGATCTGGAACTCGATTATCCGCGAAACGCGGGGCCGCGCAAGCGATGGATGTTGCCAACGAGAAAGCCCGGCCCGTGGCCGGGCTTGCAACCCCCGAGAGATCGGAGCCGGGGTCGTTGAGACGCACGGGCGCCCCGTGCAAATCGACTCCGACCCCTTATTCGCTTTTCCCCTCCACTCAGGGGGCGCAGCCGCCGGGCAGGTTGTTCTCGGTCATCGCGCCGCTGGCTGTGCACTGCCAGCCACCGCGCGGATCGCCCGTCTTCGCGGTGAGTTCCATGGCCCCCTCGAGTCCCGTGGTGCCTGTATCCCAGGTGATGGTTACGGTCTCGTTGTCGTAGGCGACATCGGCGATGTATTGGGCGCCGGCGATGTCGCTCAGCGCGATGCCGAGGTCGTCGGCATCGCCGGGCATGCGGTCGTGGCGGGTGTAGTAGTCGGCGATATCGGCGCGCAACCCGGCGGTCGCCGACAGCCCCTCGGCGGCCTGGGCGCGCGAGGCGTAGTCCATGTAGAGGGGTAGAGCGATCGCGGCGAGCACGCCCGCGATGACCACGACGATCATCAGCTCGATCAGCGTGAAGCCTCGGTTCCTGTAGGGCATCGCGCGCTCTCCCTACCCATGTGGGTATGCGTCATGAGCGCCTGGCTTCGGGGTGGGGCGTGGTGGCCCTGCGCCGGGCGCATTCCCGGCCGGTCGCCTGGCGGCGACCGTTTTCGACTGGGAAGTGGGAGGGCCCGGCGGCCCTCCCACGAATCTCCGCGACAATCACGTAATGCGCGAAAACCGGAGTGCGCTGTTGCGCGCACCCCGTTCTCGGCATTACTCGCGGCAACCACCCGGGAGGTGGTTTTCGTCCATGTCGCCGCCTTCTTCACAGACCCAGCCGGCCTGCGGCGAGCGGTCGGTGCCGTCCAGGCGCGGCTGCAGCGTCATATTGCCCTCGAGCGCACTGGTGTCGGAGTCCCAGTTGACCGTGATCAGGGAGTCGCCGCCCAGCGTTACGGAGTCGATGTACTCGGCCTGTTCAATATCGCTGAGCGAGGTGGCCACATCGGCCGCGCTGTCTGCCAGATCACCCGTGCGTGAGTAGTACTCCGCGATGTCGGAGCGCAGCCCCGCCGTCGCCGAGAGGCCCTCGGAGGCCTGGGCCCGGGCGGTGTAGTCCTGGTAGGCCGGCAGGGCGATGGCGGCCAGGATGCCGATGATCGCGACGACGATCATCAGCTCGATGAGTGTGAAACCCTTTTGCATGCTCTTCATCATGTGCTCCCGTTGGGTTGGTCTTTTCCAAGAGTGCGACACATCCCCGCGAGGGTCATGTGCTACACCTCACTCTCAGGGAAGCAGGGACCGTGCCAAATCCCAAGTGGCTGTTTCGTGGGTAAGTGACAGCGTTGCGGTCCGTACGGGAACGTCACTACCTGACAGCGGGCGTCACAAGCTTCACTAGTCAATAGCGAGTTTTTTCAGCCGGTAGCGGAGCTGGCGGTAGGTGAGGCCGAGATCGCGCGCGGTGGCGGTGCGGTTCCAGCGGTTGCGCTCCAGCGCCTCGAGCAGGACCTGGCGCTGCTGCTCCTCGAGCAGCGCCTCCAGGGATTCGGGAGCGGTGGGCTCGCTGTTGCTGTCCGGTTGCACGGACGCCGCCTCGGCGCTCGCTGCGCGCGGGGTCGGGGCCGGTGGGAGCTGCAGGTCGTCGGCGCCGATGCGCGCGCCCTCGGCGAGCGCGAGGGCGCGCTCGAGGACGTTCTCCAGCTCGCGGATGTTGCCGGGGAATTCGTGGCGAGTGAGGGCATCGCGCGCGGCGTGGGTCAGCGTCGGCGGCCGGCAGCCGTATTCGCCGGCGAGGCGCGCGAGGATGGCATCGGTGAGCACGGGGATGTCCTCGCGGCGTTCGCGCAACGGCGGCACGTGCAGGGCGATGACGTTGATGCGGTAGAACAGATCCTGGCGGAAGGTACCGGCGGCGACGGCCTGGGCGAGGTCGCTGTGGCTGGCACTGAGGATGCGCACGTCGACCTCGATCTCGCGGGTGGCGCCGACCGGGCGCAGGCGCTTCTCCTGGATCACGCGCAGCAGCTTGACCTGCATGTCGAGCGGCAACTCGGCGATCTCGTCGAGGAAGAGCGTGCCGCCATCGGCGGCGACGAACAGGCCGTCGCTGTCGGTGACCGCGCCGGTGAAGGCGCCGCGGCGGTGGCCGAAGAACTCGCTCTCCATGAGTTCGCGGGGGATGGCGCCGCAGTTCACCGCGACGAAGGGATGGGCGGCGCGCGGCCCCAGTGCGTGGATGCGGCGTGCGATCAGTTCCTTGCCCGTGCCCGACTCGCCGGTGATGGCCACGGGTGCCTGGCTGCGGGCGATCTTGCCGATCTGGCGGCGCAGCTCGGCCATCGCGGCCGACTCGCCGAGCAGGCCGCCGCCATCGTCGTCCTCGTCCGCGGGGTCGTCCGTGCGCTCGTCGAGGCGCAGGGCCTGCTCGACCAGGCGGCGCAGGTGGGCGACGTCGAGCGGTTTCGAGATGAAGTCGAAGGCGCCGGCCTTCAGCGCGGCGATGGCGGTATCCATCGAGCCGTAGGCGGTAATGACGGCAACCGGGGTGCGGGTGCCCTGGGCGGCGATCTCGCACACGAGTTCGATGCCGTCGCCGTCGGGCAGGCGCATGTCGGTGAGGCAGAGGTCCCAGCATGGCTGGGTGAGCTGTTCCCGGGCACCGGCGAGGTCGCCGACGGCGGTGACGTCGATCCCCATGCGCGCGAGCGTGACCTCGAGCAGCTCGCGGATACCGGGCTCGTCGTCGACGATCAGGGCGCGGGGTTTGGACATGGTACGGGCTCTCCTTCGGGCTCGGCGCGGTGCCAACGGCCACGGCGCGCGCAAGGATAGCAGGTGCGTGCGCGTCGGCGCAGGCTCACGCGGGCGCATCCCCGGCGCGGCGCAGGGCGATGCGGAAGCAGTTGCGGCCGTCGTGCAGGCGGTAGCGCAGGCGGGCGCGGTTGGCCTCGCACATCTCGCGGGCGAGGAAGAGGCCCAGCCCTGTACCGCCGTGGCGCGTCGAGTAGAAGGGCTCGAACATGCCCGCGGCCAGCCCCGGGTCGATGGGCAGGCCATCGTCGATGACGTCGAGCAACGGGCTGTCGCCCTCGCGCGCAACCCGCAGGTGGATGCGGATCGGGGTACCGTCGTTGCGCGCGCCGTGGAAGCGGGCATTGTCGCAGAGGTTGGCGACCACCTGGCGCAGGAACTCGCCATCCGCGTGGACCATGCCCGGTTCGGCCGTGACGGTGACGGCCACCCGCTCGGGTTCGAGTCCGTGCTCGCTGCGGTAGTCGGCGGCGAAGCGGTGTACCCAGTCGGCGAGATCGAGCGGTTCCGGGTCCACCGCCCTTCGCCGCGAGAGCTGCAGGACGTTCTCCACGATGGTGTTCACGCGCTCGCAGTGGTCGAGGATGATGGTCGTAAAGCGCCGATCGGCCGGCTCCAGCGCGGGGGACTCGGCCAGGAGCTGCGTGGCGTGGCTGATCGCGCTCAGCGGATTGCGCACCTCGTGGGCGATGCTCGCGGTCAGCCGCCCCAGCGAGGCGAGCTTGAGCTGCTGGAGCTGCTCCTCGATGAAGGCTGCATCCTCGATCGAGATCAGCGTGCCGGCCGCACCCAGGTCGGTGACGTGGAGCTGCAGTG
This sequence comes from Ectothiorhodospiraceae bacterium, assembly GCA_007134775.1. Classification (GTDB taxonomy): domain Bacteria; phylum Pseudomonadota; class Gammaproteobacteria; order XJ16; family Halofilaceae; genus Halofilum. Next base: position 10,469 of record SLKC01000060.1, read on the forward strand.
GGCGGCCCTCGGCGTCATCACCGTTGACCTGCACCGGACCGATCGGCCCGCTACCGCCTCGGCGCCACTCCGCAAGTGCCTCGGCGATGGCCGGTGCCACCGCGTCGATCGCCTCGCCGTCGAGGGCGGGGGGATTGCCGAGGAGTTGCCAGGCGCTCGCGTTGGCCAGGGCGATGGTGCCGTCGGGTTCGACGACGAGGATGCCCGCCTCCATCTGCTGGATGATGCGCTCGTTGAGCCGCGC
>SLKC01000119.1 GCA_007134775.1 Ectothiorhodospiraceae bacterium
CCGAGGTGGACGTCCTGCTTGCCGCCGACGGCGTTGTTGGCCACGACCGCGAACTGATCGGCGTCATCGGGGAGCTCGAGGGCACCGGTGGCGCCGACCGCGTGCAGCGCCTGCTGGACGGGCTCGTCGGTGGTGTACACCTGCAGGTGCCGTTGGTTCGTGGCGTCGACCACGGCGCCGGCCATCCGCTGACTGTCCCAACGCCCGTCGAAGATCTGCAGGAAAGCTGCGTCGCCGATGCGGCGCAGAGCATCGTTGCGTTCGGCGCTGAACTCGAAGCCCAACGTCTCGTAGATATCGGCGGTGACGAAGCGGGCGAACTGATCGGTCGGCAGGCCGTCGTCGAGGTCGAAGGCCTCCGCGACGTCCGCCGGCACCGGCAGGGTCGGACCGGTGGCCTCGAGCATGCCCTGCAGGCCCGGTGCGTCCAGGAGGATGACCCCGTCGAGCCGTCGGTCGGTCTGGAACTCGAACAGCTCCAGCATCGCCCGAGCGGTGGTCGGCAGGTCGGGGTCCAGGTTGATGTTGGGGAACGATCGGGCCGCCGCGAAGCGTCCGTACCGGGCGAGGAACGCCGGGTCGACGTCGGGCGGGTTCTGGCGAGCCAGGCCGATGGTACGGATGCGTTCGGTCCGGGTCTCGCCCTCCGGGTCCTGGGCATCGTCGAACGGATCGTAGTCCTCGGTCTGGCCGAAGCTGACCTGGCCGTCGTCGACCCCGAGCACGCCCCAGTAGCCGATCAGCCCGCCGGTGCCCCGCAGCTCGGCGGAGGTCTGGAACCCGACGAAGTACTCCCGGGGCTCCTCCGACCCCAGGAACGCCGGCAGCGCCTCGGTGAGGGCACGTCCACGCTCCAGGGTGGAGATGGCGTCGTCGGCGAGGGTGAGCGTGTCGCTGCGCCCCTCACGCACCTGGGCGGGCAGCCACCGGTCGCGGGGGGTGGCCAGTGCTTCGCGAGCCTCGACGAGGTCGTCGATCGGCAACGACGCGAGGAGCGCCTGGGCCTCCACCAACGGGGCCAGGTCGATGCGTCCGTCGACGACCTCGATCTCCACACCGTCGCCGAGCAGCTCGCGTCCGTCGCGCACGGCCGTGTCGGCGATGTGGGTCGCCAGGTCGGCGACCTCGACCACCTCGCGGACGACCTGGGCCGAGGGGCCGACCACCGGGATGACGGCAGCCACGCTCCAGGTGAAGCGACCGCTGCGCCGTGACGCGTCCTCGATCTCCTCGCGAGCGTCCTGCAGGCTCCCCTGGGCAGCGTCGAGGTCGACGTCAGCGAGCGAGCGCTGCAGCTCCCCGAGCGATGCGTGGGCGGCCTGCAACGAGCTGCGGACGGCGAGCATGTCCAGCCCCACCCAGCCCCCGATGACCACACCCGCGAGCAACAGGGTGGCCAGCAGCGCGCGGGCGGCGGTCCGCACCCGCTTGGTGGGCCGCAGGTTCATCCCCGTACGGTGGCGCCGGGCCGCGCTTCGCTCAGGACGAACTCGCGTCACGGGTGCGACGCACGGCCACGAAGCCCAGGCCCAGCAGCAGGATCCCGACGACGGCGAGCCCCGCGCTGTTGACGCCGCTCACCGCGAGGACGTCCGCGGCGACCGCGGGCTCCTCGTCCTCATCGACGACCTCCTCGACGGCGGCCACCTCGTCGTCGGGCTCCTCGTCGTCGATGACGATGCCGGCGACGGCCGGGGTGTAGATCGCGCAGACGTCGGCGAAGGTCCGGCCGATGTCGGCGAGCGCCGCGAAGGCCGCATCGACCAGTGCCTGCTGCCCGTCAGCGTCGAGGTCGTGGACGTCGATGATGCCGTCCGCGTCCGGCTCGGGCAGCAGGCCGAGCAGGGTGGCGGTGGCGTCGCTGTCGGGGCGCTCCTCCTCGAAGACGAGCGCCGTGCCGAACGCGCACTCGAGCGCGGTGATGTCGTCAGCGACGACGTCATCCGGGCCCGGGCTGTCCTGCGCCGCCGCTGGCACGGCGAGCAGGCCCAGCAGTAGCGCTGCGAGCATCGATGTGGCCGGCAACCAGCGCTTCATGGACGTCCCCTCGGGTCGAACGGCACCCCGCACCTCCGCGGCGGAGGCGCCGGCCCGCGCGCTGCCGATGATAGGCCGCAGCGAGCACGGTGTACAGGCATCCCGACAGCATCTCACGCACCGTAGCCATCCGACTGCGAAGACGGCGCGAAATGGGCGCCACAGTCGCCGTGGCTACCGCAGGACCTGCTGGATCTCGGCGATGATCTCGTCCTGCTCCGCGTCGCTCAACGACGACCCCGACGGCAGGCACAGGCCGGTGTCGAACAGCCGGGAGCTGACCGGACCACCCACGATCTGCGCGTCGGCGAACACGGGCTGACGGTGCATCGGTTTCCAGACGGGGCGCGCCTCGATGCCCAGACCGCGGAGGTGGCGGCGCACCGCCTCACGGTCGCGACCGGCCACCTCGGGATCGATCGTGGCGCAGGTCAACCAGTGGTTGGTCCGTTCCCCGTCACGGATCAGCGGGAAGGAGACTCCGGGCAGGTCGCCGAGCTCCTCCCGGTAGCGCAGGCCGATCTGGTGGCGACGCGCCACCTTGTCCTCGAGCCCTTCTAGCTGGCCCCGACCGACCGCCGCCAGCAGGTTGCTCAGCCGGTAGTTGAACCCGACCTGTTCGTGCTCGTAGTGCGGGGCCGGCTCGCGGGCCTGGGTGGCC
>SLKC01000018.1 GCA_007134775.1 Ectothiorhodospiraceae bacterium
ACCGCCCACACCGGCTGCCGCACCGCCACCACGATCAGCGCGGCGGCCAACCCGGCCAGGGTCAGACCGGCCGGCACGGGCGCCAGTCCCTCGACCACCGCCGCCCAGGCGTCGGCGACGCTGGACCACCACGCGCCGGCACCCGCGCCGACCTCCAGGAAGTCGTCCGCCCAGAACCCGCTGATGGAGCTGGTCACCGCCGGCGCGAGGACGGCGAGGTACCACCCCAGCGCGGCGACCCCGTAGCCGGCGCCCCATGCGACCGCGCGGGCCACGCCGCGGGGGTCCCGGGCGAGCAGCGCCGCGAGCGCGGCGGCGGCCACCGCTGCGGCCACGTACGGCGCCAGGAACGCCGACACCACGGTGGCGACCGCTCCGGTCCCGATCAGCGCCGCCCACCGGCGGTGATCGCGCAGGTCGTCCAGCAGCCACCAGGCCAGCGCCAGCAGCACCAACGCGAGCAGCCCCTCCGTGGTGTACTGCTTGACCCGGGTCGCGTAGGTGATCGCCACGGGCGCGGCCACCAGCACGCTCGCGCCGAGCAGCCCGGCGGCCCGGTGCCAGCCCCGCCAGCGCGTCAGGACGTACGCCGCGGCCGGAGCCAGGGCACCGGCGAGGTAGACGGGGACCTGCGCGGCGGTCTCGGAGAAGCCGACGACCGCGAACCAGGCCTTGAGCAGCGCGGCGAACCCGGGCGCGGCGAACCCGACGAACCGCAGCTCCTGCCAGCTGTCGGTGCGGTCGACGATCGCGACCCAGGCGTCATCCAGCCACAGCGACGACGGCCCGAGCGGGCCCGCCCGCAGCCAGGCGGCCAGCCCGACCAGGGCCAGCAGGACCAGGGCGTCCAGCCAGCGCCACGGGTCGCGCCAGCCGGTGAGCGGCCGTGCCGGCGAGGTGGGCCGGCGGGTGCGCGTCTCAGCCACCGACACGCCACACCCCGTAGCCGTCGCCGTCCAGGACCTGCTCGTAGCGGTCCGGTTCGGCGTCCACCAGGCGCCCGAGCTGGCGGTTGCGGGCCCAGTGGATGTCGATCTTCATCACCACGTCCGCGTCCGCCGCGGTGACGAGCTCATCGAGCACGGCGGTGTCGTCGGTGTAGGGCAGCGCGGCGATGTCGCGGTCGAGGTGGTGCGCCAGCTCGCGGTAGTCGAAGGAGATGACCTGCTCGTCCGCGTCGAGGTGGTCGTCTGCCCACGCGGACAGGGCATCCAGCGCCGCGTACTGACGCTCGAGCGTCTCCTCGGCCTGCTCGCCACGCTCGACGACGGTCGTCCACGAGTCGGCCACGAGCCCGGCCAGCAGCAGCCCGCCGAGCACCAGCCCGACGATGCGCTGCACGCCTCGCTGACGGGCAGGAACCCGCTCGGCCAACCACCGGACCACGAACGCGGCACCGAGCGCGGCGATCGGCACCAGCGGCATGCCGAACCGTGACGAGCGGTACGGCCACAGCGCCATCCCGGCCGTGTAGGCCACCAGGGCCCCGAGCAGGAACGGGGCCAGCGGTCCCCGGCGGTGCATCCACCATGCTCCCACGACCCCCAGGCCGAACCCGACGATGGCGATGACGATGACGACCGGCTCGTCCGCCTCGAACCGCAGCAGCGACCGTCCGAAGTTCGCGACCGTGTTGGGCAGATCCTCGATGGTGCGGCCGATGAGCCCGAGCGGGCCGAGCCGGCCCAAGCTCGCGTCGAACGGGTCCTCGAGGAAGAACGTCGCCACGTAGCCGGTGGTGTGATCGGGCAGCCGGATCGTGGCCAGCAACCCGGCCACGACGACCAGGACCGCCCACCCGGCCGGGCGCAGCACGCGGGTCACGGTCACGCCGGGTTCGGCCCGTGCGGCGCCGGTGGTCACCGCGGACCGGGCCAGTTCCCCGGTGAGGTCCGGACCGTCCTGCTGCCGATCACGCCAGACCAGCAGGGCGACGACGGCCAGCCCGCCGACGATCAGCAGGATCGCCAGGGCCTTGAGGGCCACGGCGACGACCGCCAGCGCGGTCAGCAGCCCCAACCGGCGACGGGTCAGCGGCGCGTCCAGCGTGGCGACCATCGCCGCGACCACCGCCAGCAGCAACAGCTCCGGCATGACCGAGAACACGTCGTCCCACACGGTCACGGAGGTGACCACGACCGCGCCGGCGGCCAGCCCGGCGCCGGGCTGCTCGATCCGGGCCGAGCTCCCCGTCCCGGACGCCGCCGGCCAGCCGCGACCGCCGACCCAGGCGACGAGTGCCGTGGTGGCCGTCAGCGCCGCGAGGTTGAAGCCCAGTGCGGTTGGTGCCACCGGCAGCCGCAGCCACTCGACCACCGCCAGCAGCGCCGGGTAGCCGAGCGGGTACTTGGTGCCCTCCACCCCGGCGACCAGCGGGGCCTCGAACGACGCCAGCGCCTGGCCGACCAGCTGGTACTCGTCGTTGTCGGAGCCGAACGGCAGGTAGCCGGGCCAGCGCACCCGGGCGTAGGCGACGATCGCCCCGGCGAGCACGACGGCGACGACCGCCCACGCCACCCAGAGGCGTCGACCGGTCCGTTCGCGCTCGTCCTCGGGCATGTGCGCCGTGCCGCTCCCACCTCGATCCGCGGACAGGACGTTATCCGACCGCCCGCGCGCGACCCCCGACCCCGACGAGGGGGCACGACCGTCGCCTGCCACGCCGAGGTTCCCTCGCGTAGCCCCCGAACCTGAT
>SLKC01000056.1 GCA_007134775.1 Ectothiorhodospiraceae bacterium
CAGGAGCAGCGCGATTCAGCGAAGACCGAGGCCACGAAAGCCCAACAGGCGGCGGCGGTCGCCGATGCAGAACGTCGTGCGGCCCAGGATCAGGTGACGGCGCTGCGGGCCGACCTCGATGGCGCGCGGGAGGCCATGAAACAAGCGGCCGCGGAACATCGCGCCGAGATTAAGTCGGTCCATGCGGAAGCCAAGGCCGAAGCCGAGGCGCAGCGGCAGGCCGCGCAGGAGCAGGTGAAGGCGCTACGGGCTGACCTAGAGGCCGAGCGCGCCGCCCTCAAGCAGGCGGTTGCGGCGCATCGTGAAGAGATTCAGGAGTTGCGCGAGCAGGCCCGGGCCGATCTCGAAAAAGCTCAGGAGCGCGCGGATAAGCGGGCGGGGCAACTGCGGGAGCAGAAGAAAGACTGACGAGGGCTACACCAACTGCCACCGCCCATCCTCCTGGTGTGCCTGCCCCAGCACTTCGAGGGCGGCCAGCACCTGGGTGACCGATTTCGTGGGCTTGCGCTTGAACTGCGCGCTGAGTGCGTCGGTGGACTGCGGGCCGATCACCAGGAGGTTGCGTACCGCGGTCACCTGGTCCGGCATGGACTTCGGCCAGGTCGGGCGCTGCGTGGGTTCGGCCACCGTCACCACGACCTCCGGATGCTCAACCAGATCGGCCTCGGTCTGCACCGCGTCGGGGGCCTTGCCCCGGAAAACTTCTACCCATGGCAGAAAGCCCTTTCCTCCATGGATGAAAGCACTACCAAAGTTGCCCCGGAGCAATCCTGCTGATTCCTTGACCTTGATCCCTTGTCTCTTGATTCCTTGATTTAAGACATTGCGCGCTTGAAGCGCGAAAACGCGATCGAGAGAGGTGTCGAAGTTTCTCGGTCGTTGGGTGCAGACAGGCAATCGTGGTCCGATCAACCGGGAGCAGTTGAACGAGGCCACGCGTGGGGCAATTGCACGGACCATGTTCTACATGCGCGACACCTACGGCTTTCGCCTGAACCGCCAGGACGTGAAGCTCTACACGGCCTGGAACCACCAATACCCGCCGGATGCCTGGGAGATCGAGCGGAACCGCCGCATCCGGGTGATTCAGGGGCTGGGGAATGGCTATGTTGAGGGGTATGGGGCGAAGTAGAGAAGTAGCGTCGCAGCCGATAGGGATGCCCGGTTTCGACCCATAACCGCCACCCAAGGCATGTTTGCCGCCGACCGGAATGGCCAGGACTGCAGTCACTGGGCGTTGCAATGTGGCGCCTCCGCTCCGGCTCGAAACTCCTCAAGACGGCCGGGCTTTGCTCTCGGTGCTGAGCACGGCGTGCGGTGCGGGCCCTGATCGCTTGATACCGAGCCCCTGTTGGAAGTTGTGATCGTTTTTGATCGATTTTGGAATGAGGTAGATCTGGGGGGGGAGGTGTGGTTATATAGGCCGCGAGGCAGATGTCAATCACCAGAATAACCGCCAGTATTCCCGGTCTGGGATATACATGGCGGAAGGGCAGCTCGGGGACCCGCTGATGAACATCCAGACACTTCGTGGCCGAATTTCTCCTCTCCTGTGGTTACCGCTGGCCCTGCTGTTGTTCGCCATGGTACCGCGGCCCGTGGCAGCCCAACCGCCGACGTTGACCGTCGATGAGGCGCTGGTGGCGGTGTACACCGGGATGTATCAGCGGGCACCGGATCTGGAGGGTCTGCAGTTCTGGCGCGATGTGGTGGCGGCGCAGTTCGGCTTTGGCCCACAGGATCCGGTGACGGATCTGGGGTTCATGCGCCGGATGACGGCGCAGTTCGGGCAGTTTCCGACCTTTGCGGTGTTGTACCTGGGTCTGGACGATGCCGCCTTCGTGACCGCGATCTACAACAACGTGGCGGGACGGAACCCGGACCCGGAGGGGCTGGCGTACTGGGTGGGTCGTCTGGGTGGGACGATTCCCGGGGAGGCGCCGGTCAGTCGGACCGAGATGATTGCGGATTTCATCTTCGGGACGCTGATGACGGATCTGCAGGATCCGGCGTTTGCCGGGCTGACGCCGGAGCAGCGGGCGGCGGCGCAGGGGGCGCAGGACACGGCGCGTAATCGAGTCTTGGTGGGGACGTACTACGTGCAGCGTCTGGGTGCGGGGAGCAACCTCGGCATTGCCGCGCTGCCATCGTATTTCAACACCGATCCGGGTTCACCGACCTATGTCCAGGACGCGGCGTCCCTGCAGGCGTTTCTGGAGAGCTACGCGAGCTTCCAGCGGGCCATGCAGGCTCTGGCCGGGGTGACTGCAGATCCGGCAACCGTGGACAGCGCCTACGCATTCGTGGACAGCCTTGAATCGGATCCGGGTGGGACGTATCTCGTTACCGCCACGGCGGGAGCAGGAGGGTCCATCAGCCCTTCAGCGCAGGCGGTGAGCCCTGGATCTACCGCCATCTTCACGGTGACCACCGATTCGGGCTATGGCATCGTTTCTGTGAGTGGCTGCGAGGGGGTGTTGGAAGGTGCTGTCTACACCACCGGTGCAATCACCGAAGATTGCAGCGTCAGTGCTGTGTTCGGAACGGCGCTGTGTAAAGAACCGCTTTAGGCGGGTGACCGCTGTCAACCAGTTTGCGGTTCTTCGTCGCAATAATCCGGGTGACCGGTAGGGGCCGAGTGCCGCCAGTCGATACCGAAGGACCAATAG
>SLKC01000199.1 GCA_007134775.1 Ectothiorhodospiraceae bacterium
AGTGCGAATGACCACGGTCGGCCCGGTACGTTCGACCCGGTTCGACGCAATGCTTGGCCGGGAGCAGGGTAGCGACCTACCGAGCGGGAGGTTCCTCAATGAATTACAAAGAACTTGAACAGCAATTCCTGAACCGCAAAATCACCCGGCGCCAGTTCCTCGCTGGCGCCGCGGCACTGGGCGCGGTTTCGTTGACACCGGGCGTTCTCGGTGGAAATGCCATGGCTTCGACGCCAAAACACGGTGGTCGGGTGCGCATTGCCTTCGGGCACGGATCGAGCACCGATTCCCTCGATCCGGCGACGTTCCAGAATGACTACACCATCAATCTCTGTTACGGGCACCATAACCATCTGGTCGAGGTGACCCGCGAAGCCGAGCTGATCCCCGAACTCGCCGAGGAATGGCATACCGACGATGCCCAAACGTGGGTCCTGAAGGTCCGCCGGGGTGTCGAGTTCCATAATGGCAAGGAGGTCAAGGCCGACGATGTCATCGCCTCGCTGCAGCATCACATGGGCGAGGACGCTGTCTCTGCGGCGCGCTCCCTCCTCGATCCGGTTGTGGAGATGCGCAAGGATGACGATTATACGGTCGTAATCCAGCTCGAGAGTGCCAACGCGGACTTCATGTACATCCTCTCGGACTACCATCTCGCCATCAAGCCTGCGGTCAACAATGGCGCCATCGATCCAGAAGACGGCATCGGTGCCGGGCCCTACCGGATCGAGTCGTTCGAACCGGGGCAGGTGACCCATCTTAAGCGGTTCGAGAACTACTGGAAGGAAGGCCTGCCTTATTTCGATGAAGTCGAGACGCGTGTAGTGCATGATCAGTCCTCACGGACCAATGCACTGATGACCGACGAGCTGGACATCATTGACCGGGTGGATCTCGGGACCGCGGACCGGCTCGGCGCAATGGATGGCCTGGAAGTCGATTCAGTGCAGGGCTTCCAGCACTATACCTTTGCCATGCGGACGGATACCGATCCACTGACTGATCGGCATATTCGCCTGGCGCTCAAGTACGCGGTCGATCGCGAGCAACTCGTCAATACGATCCTGCGCGGTTTCGGAGAAGTCGGCAATGACCACCCGATTTCGCGGAACAATCGCTTCTTCGCCGAGGACCTGGAGCAGCGGGAGTATGATCCGGATCGGGCGCGCTATCACCTTGAGCAGGCCGGTGTCGACAATCTTCAGGTCGAGCTCAGTGTCGCTAACGCGGCCTTCCCCGGCGCGGTCAGCGCGGGCGAACTGTATCGTGAAACGGCGTCCCTCGCCGGCATCGATCTCGTGGTCAATCGCGTCCCCGATGATGGCTACTGGTCCGATGTCTGGATGAACGATCCGTTCTGTGCCGTGTACTGGGGCGGTCGAGCGAGTGAGGACTGGATGTTCTCGACGACGTATATTTCGGGCGCGGACTGGAACGATACCTTCTGGGAAAATGACCGATTCGATCAGCTCATCCGCGAAGCGCGTGCGATTGTCGACGACGATGACAAACGCCACGAAATGTATGCCGAGGCGCAGCGCCTGGTGCGTGACGACGGCGGTGTCGTACTCCCGATGTGGGCCGATTTCGTCTTTGGCCGCCGAAGTCGCATCCGGCACGAGGGCGAAGACCAGCTCTCCGGTATCTGGAACATGGATGGCCACAAGTGGTGGGAACGCTGGTGGATGGATGAGTAAGTGAGGAGCCTGCCCCTGTCCATGCCAGAGCCTAATCGATGATTCACATATTGAAGATGGTCGCCCAGCGCCTGGCGCTGGGCGTCTTCATCCTCTTCGTTGTATCAGTCATCATTTTCATGGCGGTCGAGCTGTTGCCCGGCGACTTCGTCGATGCGATTCTGGGCCAGGCCGCGACCGAAGCCACCGTTGAGGCATTCCGGTATCAGCTGGGACTCGATAGACCGGCGTATATCCGCTACTTCGAGTGGCTCGGTGATATCTTTCAGGGCGACCTGGGATACTCCTTCCGCGCTCAGCGCCCGATCGATGATCTGGTGCTGCTGCGGCTCTACAACACGCTGTTCCTGGCCGCCTATGCGGCTGCAATCGCGGTGCCGATTGCGCTGCTTTTCGGCGTGCTGGCGGCGATGTATCGCAACAGCTTCTTCGACCGGACGGTCAACGTCGTTGCCCTGATCGCCATCTCCTCCCCGGAGTTCCTCGCGGCCTACATCCTGATTTTCGTGTTCGCGGTGCAGCTCGGCTGGTTCCCGACGTTGGCGCAGGTATCGATCGACATGGAGTTCGGTGAGCGATTGCGGGTGCTGCTGCTGCCGGCGGTGACGCTGACACTGGTGACGATGGCGCACATGATGCGCATGACGCGGGCGTCGATCATCAATCTGCTGAGCCACCCCTACATCGAGATGGCGCGGCTCAAGGGGATGAGCAATCGCCGCATCATCGTGCGCCATGCGCTGCCGAACGCGATTGCGCCCATTGTCAATGTCGTTGCGATCAATCTCGCCTACATGATTGTCGGCGTTGTCGTAGTCGAGGTCGTGTTCGTCTACCCGGGGCTGGGGCAACTGCTGGTCGACTCGGTCAGCAATCGGGATATGCCGGTGGTGCAGATCGCGTGCCTGATCTTCGCGGTAACCTATATATCGCTCAATCTGCTCGCGGATATCTGCTCGGTTCTGAGCAACCCGCGCTTGCTCCATCCACGGTAATCGGGTCGGGACGCGCTCATGCACGCATTGCTCGATAATACGTGGAAGGTACTGCGCACGGCGCCACCGACAGCGCTGTTCGGCCTGTTGGTGATCATCACGATCCTGCTGGCAGGGCTGTTCGCACCATGGCTCGCTCCTTATGGCGAGACGCAGGTCGTCGGCCCACCGAGTTTGCCGGTCGGGGACGATGAATTCTTCTTCGGCACCGACGAGATCGGCCGAGACATGTTCTCGCGGATCATCTACGGTGCGCGGAACACGGTCGGCATCGCGTTCCTGACCACCGCACTCGCGTTCTCGCTTGGGGCGGTCCTGGGACTGCTTGCGGCGGTGAAGGGGCGGTGGGTCGATCAGGTCCTCGGCCGCCTGGTCGATATTCTCATGGCCATTCCGCCGTTGATCTTCGCGCTACTGATCCTGACGATTACCGGGACTTCGATCATGAACATGGTGCTGGTGATCGCCGTGCTTGATTCGACGCGCGTATTCCGGATCACGCGGGCCTCGGCGATGAACATCGGTGTCATGGAATTCGTCGAGGCGGCGCGGCTGCGCGGTGAGGGGCTGTGGTGGATTATCCGCCACGAGATCCTGCCGAACATCACGGCTCCACTGGCCGCCGAATTCGGGTTGCGATTCTGTTTCGTGTTCCTGTTCATCAGTGCGCTCAGTTTCCTGGGCCTCGGCATCCAGCCGCCGACGGCGGACTGGGGGTCCATGGTGCGTCAAAGCTCCAACCTGCTCGCCTTCGGTCAGCTCAATCCGCTCGTGCCGGCGCTCTGCATCGCGCTTCTTACGGTCTCGGTGAATTTCGTGGTGGACTGGTTCCTCTACCGCACCAGTGGTCTGAAGGACTGACGGGGGGCGCATTGACGATGACGGCTGCAACTGACGGGCATGCCAGCGAGGCATCGGAGGGTGATGTCCTTCTCCGGATGAGGGGCCTGCGCATCGAAGGACGCGCGGATGAGGAGTGGCTTGAGATCGTCCATGGCATCGATCTCGAACTCCATCGCGGCGAGGTTCTGGGGCTCATCGGGGAGTCAGGCGCCGGGAAGTCCACGATAGGGCTCGCCGCACTCGGTTACGCGCGTGACGGCTGTCGCATCAGTGGTGGCGAGATCTGGTTCGATGGTGTCGATCTCGCGCGTATCTCCGAGGGCAAGCGGCGCGCCTTGCGCGGACGGCGGATCGCGTACGTGGCCCAGTCGGCGGCTGCGGCCTTCAATCCCGCCCATCGGCTCATCGACCAGTGCGTCGAGGCGCCGGTGCGCCACGGGCTGCTCGACCGTGAGCAGGCGGAACGCGAGGCCATCGACCTCTTCCGCAAGCTCCAACTTCCCAACCCGGAGACAATCGGTCAACGGTTCCCGCACCAGGTTTCGGGCGGGCAGCTTCAGCGTGTCATGGTGGCGATGGCGATGGCCGGCCGTCCGGATCTGATCGTCTTTGACGAACCGACGACGGCACTCGATGTCACCACACAGATCGAGGTCATGGCCGCGGTCAAGAAGGTGGTCGAGGCGCATGGCACGGCTGCGATCTACGTCACCCACGATCTCGCCGTGGTGGCGCAGATGGCCGACCGGATCATTGTGCTGCGCAACGGCCATGTCGTCGAACAGGGCGATACGCGTGGAATTCTCGAGAACCCGCAGGAGGACTACACGCGGGCGTTGGTGCGGGTGCGCGAGCTGCGCAAGGAGCGCATGGAGGCGGATGATACCGACGTCCCCGTCCTCGAAGTCGCCAATGTGACGGCGGCCTACGGCAAGGATCCGGTGCTGGTCGATGTCTCCATGACCGTACCCAAACAGCGCACGGTCGCGGTGGTGGGTGAGTCCGGCTCCGGCAAGAGCACGACGGCACGCGTGATCACGGGCCTGTTGCCCCCGCAAAAGGGCTCGATCCGGTTCCACGGCAACACGCTTCCCTCAGCCTACTTCAAGCGCACGAAGGATCAGTTGCGCCAGATCCAGATGATCTATCAATCGCCCGATACGGCGTTGAACCCGAAGCACAGTGTCCGCGATGTGATCGGGCGGCCGCTGACGTTCTACCTCGGGCTGCGCGGCCGCAAGCGTGAGGAGCGGGTGCGCGAGCTGCTGTCGCTGATCGAACTCGATCCCGATCAGTTCATCGACCGGCGCGCGACGGAGCTCTCCGGCGGCCAGAAACAGCGGGTGTGCATCGCGCGCGCACTCGCGGCCGATCCCCAGCTCGTCATCTGTGATGAGGTGACCAGTGCCCTCGATCAGCTCGTTGGCGAAGAGATCCTGCGCCTGCTGTTGCGGTTGCAGAAGGAGTTCGGTCTCAGCTATCTGTTCATTACCCACGATCTCGCGACCGTGCGCGCGATCGCGGACCATGTCGTGGTGATGCAGCACGGTGAAGTGGTGGACTCGGGGACACGGGATGAAATCTTCACTCCACCGCACCACGAATATACCGAGCTGCTCCTCTCCTCTGTGCCCGAGATGGACCCCGACTGGCTCGACCGGTTGCTTGCCGAGCGCGGCGAGGAATTTCGCGACCGCGGCATCTGAACGGGCACCAGCCTGGGTTGCGTTCGCGGGGCCTGTGCCAGCTTGTCCGATCCCGCCCGATCCCGACGAATGGCGGCAACCCCAGCCTGTCCGCCTCCCCTATGATGGGCGATTGGCCCTGAGTGGCTACAAGCATGCGGCTACGCGGAGGATGTCGATTCCATGAACTTTGATCTGAGCGCCGAACAGAAGATGGTGGTGGATACAGTCCGCCGGTTCGTCGAGCAGGAGCTCTATCCCCTGGAAGCGGAGGTGGAGCGTACGGGCGAGTGCCCGGTCGAGGTCGGGCGCGAGATCCAGCGCAAGGTGCTCGATCTCGGTTTCTACGCGCCGAACATCCCGGAGGCCTATGGTGGCGGTGGGCTCGACTTCGTCACCCTGATGCTGCTCGAGCGCGAGCTGGGGCGTGCATCGATGGCGCTCGGCGCCTGGTGGGGGCGCCCGTCGAACATCCTCTGTGCTGGCACCGAGGCGCAGCGTGAGCGCTATCTGCTGCCCGCCGTACGCGGCGAGAAGCTCGATGCGCTGGCCATGACCGAGCCCGGGGCGGGCTCCGACATCCGCAGCATGAAGGCGACGGCGCGGCGCGACGGCGATGATTGGATCCTCAATGGGACCAAGCACTTCATCAGCCACGCCGACATCGCCGACTTTGTGATCGTCTTCATGGCTACCGGGGAAGAGCAGACGCCGCGCGGGCCGAAGAAGACGCTCACCTGCTTCCTCGTCGATCGCGGCACGCCCGGTTTCACCATCGAGCCTGGATACCGTTCGGTCTCGCACCGGGGGTACCACAACTGCATCCTGCGCTTCGAGGACTGCCGGATACCGAACGAGCAGGTCCTCGGTGAGGTCGGTGGCGGCTTCGGCGTGATGAACGAGTGGCTGTCGGCCACCCGCCTGACGGTAGCGGCGCAGAACATCGGCCGTGCGCGCCGCGCCTTCGAACTCGCGTTGCAGTGGTCCGCGGAGCGCGAGCAGTTCGGCCAGCCGATCGGCCGCAATCAGGGGGTCTCGTTCAAGCTGGCGGACATGGTCACCGAGATCGAAGCCGCCGAATGGCAGATGCTGGCGACCGCCTGGCAGGTCGAACAGACCGGCCGCGCCGGCCGTGAGGTCGCGCAGGCGAAGCTCTACGCCTCCGAGATGCTGGGCCGCGTGACCGACCAGGCGGTCCAGATCTACGGCGGCATGGGCCTGATGGACGAATTGCCGTTGGAACGGCTCTGGCGCGATGCCCGCGTCGAGCGGATATGGGACGGCACGAGCGAGATCCAGCGCCACATCATCTCGCGCGAACTGCTGCGTCCGCTGGGGGCGTAGGCTGATGGCCGGTAAGCCGATGCCGGACGGCGGCGATCCGGCTGCGCTGGTCCGTCCTCGATCGATCGCGACCTTCGGCGGCGAGGCCGCCGCCGAGGTCATCCGCCAGTGCCGGCGCATGGGCTACGCCGGGCGCATCCATCCGGTCCATCCCCATCGCGCCGAGATCGAGGGCATCCCCTGCCATGCCCGTCTTGCCGATCTCCCCGAGGTGCCGGATGCCGCCTTCGTCGGCGTCAATCGGATTGCCTCGGTCGCGGTGGTGCGCGAACTCGCCGCCCGTGGGGCGGGCGGCGCGGTCTGCTTCGCCTCGGGATTTCGCGAGAGCGGTGATGCCGGTGCCGAGCTGCAGGCGGAACTGGTCGCCGCGGCGGGCGACATGCCCGTGCTCGGGCCGAATACCTACGGCCTGATTAACTACCTCGACGGCGCGCTGCTGTGGCCCGATCAGCACGGCGGCATCCGGCGCGAGACGGGGGTGGCGCTGCTCACCCAGAGCAGCAATATCGCCATCAATCTCACGATGAACCGGCGCGGGTTGCCGATCTCCTATGTGGTGACACTGGGCAACCAGGCCCGTACGGGCATGTCGGCGATCATCCCGGCGCTGGCGGCCGACGAGCGCGTGACCGCGATCGGCCTGCTGGTCGAGGGCTTTGACGACATCGAGGCGCTCGCCGAGGCGGTGGCCGCCGCCCACGCGCGCGACGTGCCCGTGGTCGTACTCAAGGCCGGCCTCTCGGATACTGGGGCCGAACTCGCGCTGAGTCATACCGCCTCGCTCGGCGGCAGCGCGGCGCGCACACAGGCGATGCTGGCGCGCCTTGGGGTGGGCCAGGTCGAGTCGCTGAGCACGTTCCTTGAGACGCTGAAGCTTCTACACACCGGTGGCCCACTCACGGGCACCGACATCGTCTCGTTGAGCTGCTCCGGTGGCGAGGCGATCCTCATGGCGGATGCGGGCGCACGCCACGATGTCCACTTCCGCCCGTTTACACCGGCGCAGCACACGCGCGTGCAGGAGACCGTGTCGGATCTGGTCACGGTGAGCAATCCATTCGACTACCACATGTTCATGTGGGGCGACTGTCCGGCGATGACGCGTACGTTCACACGCGTGATGGAGGCCGACTTCGATGCCACCTGCCTGATTCTCGACCTGCCTCGCGGTGACCGCTGCGATGACCGCTTGTGGCGACCCTCGATGGAAGCACTGATCGCCGCCCATGAACAGACCGGAGGGCGGGCCGCAGTGGTGGCCACCCTGCCCGAGGGGCTGCCCGAAGAGGTGGCGGAGCAGTGCGTGCAGGCCGGCGTGGCACCGCTGATCGGCCTCGACGATGCGATGACCGCGATCGAGACGGCCGCGCACATCGGCCGCGCCCGAGGGCGCGAGCAGCCTTGGCGACCTTTGTTGGCTCCCGAACGGGCCGGCCGCACCCTGAAGAGCTTGAGCGAACCGAGCGCGAAGCGGGCACTGCAGGAACACGGCGTCCCCGTGCCCCGGGGTGAGACCGTTGCCGTCGACAGCGGTGGTGGTGAGGCGGCTGAGGCGGCCGAACGGATTGGTTGGCCTGTGGTGGTCAAGGCGGTCGCCGCCGATCTCGCCCATAAGAGCGAGGCCGGCGCGGTAGCGCTCGATCTGCAGGATGCGGTGGCCGTCACCGCGGCGGCGCAACGCCTCGGCCCGATCGCCGAGTCCCTGCTGGTCGAGGAGATGGTGGGCGACGGCGTCGCTGAGTTGCTCGTCGGCTACGAGTACGACCCGGCCCTCGGCGGTTTTCTCACGCTCGCCTCGGGCGGCATCCTGGTCGAGCTGATCGGCGACAGTGCCCTGCTGCCGCTGCCGACGACGGCCGACGAGATCCGCCGCGGCCTTGAGGGCCTACGCGTGATGCGGCTGTTGCAGGGCTATCGCGGCCGCCCGCCCGGGGACATCGAGGCCCTGGTCGATGCCGTCGACGCGATGGCCGGATTCTGCGCCAACCATGCGGCAACGCTGGCCGAACTCGACATCAATCCATTGATCGTGCGCCCGCAGGGTTGCGGCGTGGTCGCCGCGGATGCCCTGATCCGGATGTACGGCAGCGAATCCGAGGAGAGAGAATCATGAGTGCAGACGAAGCCGTTGAGAGCGTGCGCCGCGGCGCCGTGCTCGAAGTCACCATCAACCGGCCGAAGGCGAACGCCATCGATGCCGAGACGAGCCGTCGCATGGGGGAGATCTTCGCCAACTTTCGCGATGATCCCGAACTCCGTGTGGCGATCATCACCGGGGCCGGTGAGCGCTTCTTCAGCGCCGGCTGGGACCTGAAGGCGGCCGCCGAGGACGACGTCCGCCCCGACGACGATTACGGGGTGGGCGGTTTCGGCGGACTGCAGGAGCTGCCCGACCTGAACAAGCCCGTGATTGCCGCGGTCAACGGCATGGCCGTCGGCGGCGGCTTCGAGATCGTCCTGTCCGCGGACCTGATCGTCGCCGCCGACAGCGCCCGCTTCTGCCTCCCCGAAATCAATTCGGGTACCGTCGCCGATGCGGCGACGATCAAGCTCCCCAAGCGCATCCCCTACCACGTGGCGATGGAGATGCTGATGACAGGTCGCTGGATGGAGGCGGACGAAGCCAAGAGCTGGGGGCTGGTCAACCGCGTGGTGCCGGCGGACGAGCTGATGGCGCGCGCGCGCGAATGGGCCGATGAGCTCGCTGGCGGCCCGCCGCTGGTCTTCGCGGCAATCAAGGAGGTCTCTCGCGTCGCTGAGGCGCGCAGCTTCCAGGACACACTCGACCGGATCAACAGTCGCGAGCTGCCGACCATTGCCACGCTCTACGACAGTGAGGACCAGCTCGAGGGCGCCCGCGCCTTCGCCGAGAAACGCGAGCCGGTTTGGCGCGGACGCTGAGTGGGCGTTGTCCTTGGCGCGTCAGAGCGGTCCTGATCAGCTCGCCGCCTCGCGTTCGTCCCGTGGGGGATGGCCGAAGTGACTGCGATAGGCGCGGGTGAACCAGGAGGCCGAGCCGAAGCCGCAGGCCAGGGCGATCTCGTGGATCGGCAGCTCGCCATGGCGCAGGAGGTGGCGGGCGTGTTCGAGGCGTAGCTCGATGTAGTAGCGCTGTGGCGGCACGCCGAGCTGGCGGTTGAACAGGCGCTCGAGTCGGCGCTGGCTCGTACCCGCACGCACGGCCACCTGGGGCAGTGAGAGCGGTGTCTCGAGGTGGGCGCGCATGATCTCCGTGACGCTCGCGAGCAGTGGATCGTGCATGCCGGCGCGGCGATCGCCCGGCATGCGCTGGCCCGCCCCGGCCGGGCGGATGTCCGCGTGGAGGAACAGTTCGGAGACCTCGGCGGCGAGTGCGGCCGAATGGTTCCGCGCGAGGAGGTGAAGCATCAGATCCATCGCCGCCGTGCCTCCCGAGCAGGTGAAGAAGGGCGGGTCGATCTCGAACAGCGCGTCGCGGGCGTCGATGTCCAGGTAGCGCTCGCGGAACGCGGGCAGATTCTCCCAGTGCAGGGTCACGCGGCGTCCGGCGAGCAGGCCGGCGTCGGCGAGCACGATCGGGCCCGTCTCGAAAGCGCCAATGTCGACGCCCGCGCGGTAGCGTTGGCGCAGCCACTGGCGCAGGCGATCGTCGACGATCGCCAGCGGGTCGTAGCTCGCGACCACGCCGAGGGCATTGCTGGCGGGTGCTGTGCGCAGGTCGCCGGTGGGCACGATCTGCATGCCGTTGCTGGCGGTGACGGGCGCACCGTCCGTGGAGAGGAAGTGCCAGCGGTAGGCCTCGCGGTCGAGCTTGCGGTTCGCACCGCGCAGCGGCTCGATGGCCGAGAGCAGGCAGATCATGGAGAAACGGGGGAGCAGAAGGAAGGCGATCTCCTGCGGGGCCGCAACGTCGCGTTGGTGCAGCATGGGTCAGCGGTGCCGGTGGAAAGGTTGACGTATCCTGCCAGCGACTGGCGAATTACGGCAAGTACCGCGTGGGCTCGCCCCCTACGATGGTGCCGATTCCAGCAACAACGGGAGGCTGCAACATGACCGTGACAGCAGAGCGTGCCCGGATCGTCGATGGGCGAGTACGGATCGAGCTCGATGGCATTGGTACCCGCGAGCTGCACCCGATCTGGCTGCGCGAACGCAGCCCGAGCCCCGAAGTGCATGACCCGAAGACCGGCCAGCGCCTGCTCGACTCCTGGTCGCTGCCGCTCGATCTCGCCGTGACCGCCGTCGAGGAAGACGAAGAGAATCTGAATGTGACCTTCTCCGATGGCCATGTCGCCCCGTTCACGCTGGACGGACTGACGGCGCAGCTGCGGCGACAGCCCGACGAGCGTGACGACATCGTGCTCTGGGACGGTAACCTGCAGCAGATCCCTGAAGCGGACTGGTCGCAGGCGCGCGGGGACGATGCCGCCCTGTACGCGATGCTCGAGTCGCTGCGGCGCTACGCCTTCGTCGTCGTGCGCAATGTCCCGGTCGAGCTCGACGGGGTGGCCGAGGTGGTCGAGCATATCGGCCCGATGCGCCGCACCAACTGGGGTGGCATCGCCGACGTCAAGGCAATCGCCGATGCCTATGACCTGAGCATGACCACCCGCGCGCTGGA
Source organism: Ectothiorhodospiraceae bacterium (assembly GCA_007134775.1). Lineage (GTDB taxonomy): Bacteria > Pseudomonadota > Gammaproteobacteria > XJ16 > Halofilaceae > Halofilum. Next base: position 11,165 of record SLKC01000199.1, read on the forward strand.
GCCGCACACGGACAACCCCTACCGAGAACCGGTACCGGGTTACATCTTCCTGCACTGCCTGGTGAACAACGCCGACGGCGGCGACTCGATGATCACCGACGGCTTCCGTGTGGCCGAGGATCTGCGCCAGGGCTCACCCGAGGCGTTCGATGCGCTGACCCGCGTGCGGCCGAACTTCACCTACGTCGACGACGACACCGTGTTGGAGAACAGCGGACCGCTGATCGAACTCGATGAGCAGGATCGCGTGCGCCAGGTCCGTTTGTCGAACCGCACCGATGCGGTCGATGCTGAGGACGCCGACCTGCTCGATCGCTACTATCGCGCCCGCAGGCAGCTCACCGACATGGTCAACGATCCGACCTACCAGCTCCACTTCAAGCTCGGGCCGGGCGATCTCCTGATCATGGACAACTATCGCCTCTACCATGGGCGTGAGGGCTACCGCCCCGGCACGGGCGACCGCCACCTGCGCCAGTGCTACATGGACCGCGACACCGTGGGCAGCCGCCGCAAGGTGTTGGCCCGCCAGCACGGCTGAGGCCGGGGAGAGTCCACGGGGTAGTAGGGTGCCGTGCCGGACCTGCGCGGTCCGGCACGGTGTCCCCATCGGTCCCTGAGCACGAAGCGGCGCATTTGACGGGCCGCGGGCGCCCGGACACTATGGGCAGTGCCTGCACTGGAGATCGCCGCGCCATGCGCCGTTTCGTGCTCGATACCAGCCTGTTCACCAATCCGCACGTCTACACCCAGTTCGCCGAAGATGAGCTGGGGGCGGTGCGCGCCTTCCTGGAGCTGGTCCGCGAGGCCCCTGCCGAGTGTTACATGCCGCTGTCGGTCTACGAAGAATTCCGGGGGATGCGGGATATCTCCACCGTCGCAGCCGATTTCGAGACCGAAGTTTGGATCCGTTCCCCGCGCCGGTTCCAGCTGCAACTGCCGAGCGAGGTCGTCTACGAATTGATCCACGAGGTGCGCTCGCGCATCGATCGTGGCCTGCGTATCGCCGAAGAGCACACCAAGCGCGCCGGCGCGGCCGACGCGCTCGACCCCGGCATGATCACCCACCTGCGCGAGCAGTACCGTGAGGCCATGCGCAAGGGGTTGGTGGATTCACGCGAGGACGTCGACGCTGTCCTGCTCGCCATGGAGCTCGATGCGGAACTGGCGACCGCGGACGAGGGCATGCGCCACATGGGCAACCGCATCGGTGTGAAGTTGGTGACCCCGGAATACCTGCAGCAGATCCTGACCAATCTGGCCGGCCGCCGGCGGCGCTAATTCCCGCCGCGGTTCAATCGAACTGGGTACCGCCCCACAGCGTATGCCGCAGCCAGCTCGTCATGCGCTCGCGCACGCGGCGGAACTCCAGCACCCAGAAATCGCCCTCGGCGTAGAGGCCCCCCTCGGGGAAGCGCATGTGCTTGCCGCCGGTGCGCTGGAGGAAAGCGACGAAGCGTTCGGCGTTGTCCCGGTTGCGAAAGCGGCAGCGAAACGGCTGGTCCACGAGGCCGTTGTCACCGACCGAAGCCGAGGCGTCGAACAGCCCTTGGAGCAGGGCGCGGCCGAGATCCCGCTCGAGGTTGGCGTCACCCTGACGATCGTTCTCGGCCATGAACAGCGCCAGGCGCAACAGCCGGTGGGTGAAGTATTCGGGCGGCAGGTCGAGCAGGGCGTTGCTGGTAAGCTCGATATCGCTGATGCTCGAACGCGCGGTGACGTACTTGGCCCGATAGCCACCGCCCGCGTCCGTTTTGAACACCACCCCTTCGGCGCCGCCGGCGTCGAGATAGCGCATGAGCTCGCGTACGGCCTCGACCTGATCGGGCGTATAGGGCCCCCAGGTGCGCACCCCGGGTAGTGCATCGCGTGCCATGCGCTCCGCCTTCGCCGCGAGTGGCAGGAATCCGCCCGCGTCGCGCGCCATCAGGTCGAACACGAACAGTGCGACATCCTCGACGACCTGCGGTGGTGAGCCCTCGATGTAGGGGTTCTCCGGCCCTGCGATCTCGGCGCAGACGATCAGCCTTGGCTCATCATCGAAGACGGCCGTGTCCAGCATCTCGGGTGCGCGGTCGGTGCTGAAGGGGCAGACGAAGCCGCCCCGGCTGAAGGCGAGCAGCCGCCCCTCATGGCGGACGATGCGCACATTGAAGCCGTCGATCTTCTCCTCGGCCTGGAACGGTCCCGAGAACTGTTCCCGCAGCCCCGTCGCGAGGGTGTGGATGCGTCCAATGGCGGGATAGCCCGGGATGACGGAGCCATCGGGCAGGCGCACACTGCCGCGCGGGACCGGACCGGCCGAGTCGGTCAGGCGCTTGTAGTGCAGACCGTCGTAGTCGAGCGCTTCGACCTTGTCGCTGGCGAAGGCGGCTGCGATCTTGTCCTCGGAGAGGGGCTGCATGGGGATGTCCCGGATTCAGCCGAGCACGATCTGCTCGTCGAGTTCGATCAGCGTCGGCTCCACGCGTGCCGCCGCCGCCTGCAGCAGATCGGGCAGTTGGTCGAGCGCGTCGACCCGGGCGGCGACGAAGCCGTAGGCCGCCGCCAGCGTGGACCAGTCCGGCGCGAACAGCTCCACCCCGGTCGGCTCGATGTTCTCCGCTTCCATGGCGAGCCGGATCTCGCCGAAGCAGGCGTTGTTCCAGACGATCACGATGACCGGCGCCTCCTCGGCCCGGATCGCGGCGAGTTCGCCCAGCGTGTAGTGCAGGCCGCCATCGCCGGTAAGGCAGACGACGGGGCGTTCAGGGTCGGCCAGGCGTGCGCCGAGTGCGGCCGGGAGCGCGTAGCCGAGCGTGCCGTAGCCCATCGCCGAATTGAACCAGCTGCCCGGACGCGCCGCGGCGAAGTAGAGATTGCCCGCATAGATGGGATTGGTGGAATCGCCGACCAGCGTCGCCTCGGGCAAGGTATCCCGGATCTGTTCGAGGAAGCCCAGGGCCCGCTGCATACCCTCGTCGAGCGCATCACGGGCTGCAGTGCGCGTGTGCTCGGCGCGCTCGGCCCCGGCGCCGCCCTCGTCGGCGCGGGCGATCTCGGCGGGCAGTTGCTCATGCAGCGCGGCGAGCGTCGCGACGGCATCGCCGAGCAGCGGCACGTCGGCCGCGCGCGGTCGCTGGAGCTGCGTCGGGTCGATATCGATGCGGATGAGCGAGGCCTCGATCGCGGGCATGCCGAGTTCGTACATGTCGTAGTCTGTCGGCCCCATCTCGGAACCGATGGCGAGCACGACATCGCTGTCGGCGATGAGCTCGCGTACCGCGGTGAGTGACGGACTCGCCGGTACCGCCAGGTAGTGATCGGGTGCCAGGATGCCGCGGCCGTTGACCGTCATCACTACCGGCGCATCGAGATACTCGGCGAGGCTGCGGATATCGCCACCGGCGTAGCGGGCTCCCCCGCCGGCGATGATCAGCGGCCGCCTTGCGGCGCGCATGCGTTGGGCGCCCTCGGCGACCAGTTCGTCCGTGGCACGAGTGCGCGCATGCAGCGCGGGGGCGACGGGCTCTGCAGCCGGCGGGGTTGTCTCCCAGAGATCAAGCGGGATCTCGATGTGCACGGGACGCGGGCGGCTGCTCGTGAAGACCGCGAACGCTTGCTCGAGCACGGCCGGCAGATCGGCGAGGTCGTGCAGTGTCTGGCTGAACGCGCTCACGCCGGCCGCAATCGCCTGCTGGTCCGGGAGTTCGTGGAGCTGGCCGAGGCCGCGGCCGAGGTGGCGCCGGTTCGACACGCTAGAGATCACCAGCATCGGCACCGACTCGGAGTAGGCCTGTGCCATCGCCGTGGTGATGTTGGTCAGACCGGGACCAGTGATGACAAAGCAGACGCCGGGCTTGCCCGAGACCCGGGCATAGGCATCGGCCATGAAGCCTGCCCCCTGCTCGTGGCGGGGCGTGACATGCTCGATCGAGCTGGTGGCCAGCCCGTCGTAGAGGGCGATGGTGTGCACACCGGGTATGCCGAAGACGCGCTCGACACCGTAGGCTTCCAACAGCCGGATGATCCAGGGACCGGGCCGGGGAGTATCAGACATGGGGGCTTTCCTCTCGCGCTGTTGAATCAATTGTGCGACAGAATGCCGCGATCCGCTCGCAGGCCTCGTCCAGCCGGTCCTCGTCGAGGGTGTAGGACAGGCGGACGTAACCGCTCGCGCTGCGCCCGAAAGCAGCGCCGTCGAGCACGGAGACCCGCTGGTGTTCGAGCAGGTGCCAGGCGAACTCGGTACTGCTCAGGCCCGTGCCGCGCACGTCGATCATGGTGAACATGCCGGCCTCGGGGCGCAGTACGCGCAGCGTCTCGATGGCGTCGAGCCGCCCCACCACATGATCACGGCGTTGGCGGAAGATGTCACGGTGTTCGGCGATCAGCTCGTCGGCTCGATCGATTGCGGTGCATGCGGCCTTCTGCACGAAGCCGGGCAGGCCGTAGAGGGAACAGAGTGCCAGGTTCTCGGCGTGTGCGATCAGCGCGGGCGGGGCGATCAGCCAGCCGCTGCGCCAGCCCGTCATGGCGTGCGACTTGGATAGACTCGAGACGGTGACCGTGCGCTCCGCCATGCCGGGCAGGGCGGCGATCGAGTGGTGACGGCCGTCGAAGACGAGCTCGCCGTAGACCTCGTCGCTCACGATCCAGAGATCGTGCCGTCGCGCAATGTCCGCAATCGCTTCGAGTTCGTCGGGCCCGAGCACAGCGCCGGTGGGGTTGTTCGGGGTGGTCAAAAACAGCGCCCGCGTGCGCGGCGTGATCGCCGCCTCGATCGCTTCGGGTTCGGGCCGGAAACCGTTCGCCGCGGGCATATCGACGATCACGGGCGTGGCCCCGCTCGCCGCGATCGTGGCCTCGTAGGTGACGTAGGCGGGGCAGAGCATCAGCGCCTCGTCACCGGGGCCCAGCAGCAGCATGCTGGTGAAGAACAGTCCGTTCTGCGCGCCCGAGACGATGCCCACGTGCTCGGCGCCGACGGTCTGGCCGCTCTGCGCCGCGAACCGTCGGGCGACGGCGCAGCGCAGCTCGTGCTCGCCCAGGCCGGGTGTGTAGTGGGTGTCGCCATCCGCGAGCGCCTGCTGAGCGCGCTCCACAATGGGGGCGGGCGTGGCCAGGTCGGGGTCGCCGACACTGAGCACGCGCACATCCTCGCCGCGCGCCTGTGCGGCCAGCGCCTGCTCGTGGATCGCCCACGCCTCGGCCCCTTCGCCCCCGATGCGCTCGACGCGACTGGAAAATTCCATCCTGCCCTCCTGATCATGAGCCCACCCATCCCGCAAGACTCTAGCGTCTATTGAACGTATGTTCAATATGAGAGGCGCCACTTGCGGAGACGTTGACAGGCAATGCCGCCGGTGCTTCCCTCGATGCACCATGGCGCCCGAGACCGACATCACCCGCCCAAGCGGACCGCGCAAACGCGAACGCCACGCCCCCGACGCGCGTCGCCGTGCCCTGATCGATGCCACGCTGCAGTGCCTGCGCGAGTGCGGGGTTGAACAGACCTCGGTACGGCGCATCTGCGAGCGCGCGAGCGTCTCCGTCGGTCTGGTCAATCACTACTACGCGAGCAAGGATGCGCTGATCGCCGATGCCTACGCGGAGGTGGCCGACAATCTGCTGGGTGCGCTGGTCGCGGAAGTCGAGCGCCACGGCGGTTGTGCGCGGGCGCGGTTGTCCGCCTTCTTCCGCGCCTCGTTCTCGCCCGTCGTGCTCGATCCGGATCTGCTGCGCGTCTGGCTCTCCTTCTGGGGCATGGCCTACCGCTCGGAGGCGATCGCGGACGTCCACGATCGCACCTACCGCGATCAGCTCGCAGTCCTTGAGGGCATGCTCGACGACCTTGTGCGCGAGGAAGAGGAGACCGATCTCGACGCGCGGCTTGGCGCCATCGGACTGGCCGGACTCCTCGATGGCCTCTGGGTCGAGTGGTGCCTGAATGCGCGCACCTTCACGCCCGAGGAGGGCGTGCGCCTGTGCGAGGCCTGCCTCGACGGCATGCTCCGGCGTCTGCCCCGCAACGGCGCGACACCGTAGAGCGGGCGCACTGGGCCCCCGCCCGGGCAGGGGGCGCCGGCTCAACGCCGCGCCAGCGACTCCTTGTTGTACAGCCCCGGCGAGTCCTCGCCGCGCAGGGCGGCGAGCGCATAGTGACTGCCGCGCTCACGCACCAGGCGCTCCGCCTGGGTCGAGTACCAGGCCGAGTGGGGGGTGACGATCACGTTGTCGCGCCCGAGCAGGGGGTGGTCGGCGGGCGGTGGCTCCTCGCTCAGCACATCCAGGGCGGCCCCCATGAGGTGACCACGGTCGAGGGCGTCGGCCAGCGCGGCTTCGTCGACGATGAGCCCACGCGCGGTGTTGATCAGCACCGCGCCCGCCGGCAGCAGGGCGAGGGCGCGGGCGTCGATCATGCCCTCGGTCTCCGGGGTCAGCGGGGCGTGCAGTGACAGCAGGCGCGATTCGCGCAACAGCGTGTCGAAATCGACCGCCTGTGCGCCCTCCCGCTCGAATGCCTCGTCCGGCTGGTGCGGGTCGTGGGCGAGGATGCGGCAGCCCAGCGCACGCGCACGCGCCGCGGCCGCCTGGGCCTTGCGGCCGAAGCCGAGGAAGCCGAAGGTGCAATCGGCGATCCGGCTCGGCGGTGCCACCAGCCGCCAGTTCCAGCCGCCGCGCGCGCAGTCGGCGTTGTACTGGGGCAGACCGCGCAGCAGCGACAGGCCCGATGCGATGACGTGGTCGGCGACCTCGTCGTCGCAGTAGGTCGGGATGTTGATCACGGCGATCCCGCGGCGCGTGGCCTCGTCGAGATCGATGCCGTCGACGCCCGTAGCGTAGCGCACGATCACGCGCGGTGATATGGCGTCGAGGGCGGCGCGGTCGACACGCGTATAGTGCGTGAGCAGGACGTCGGCGGGTCCGACGCGGTCCGCGAGTTCGTCATCGCCGACAGCGATGCTGTCGAAGCGCACCCCCGGCAGCGCTGCCTCGAATTCGCGGCGTTCCGTGTCGACCTCGCCAAAGCCGTCCGGGTCCACGTGGACGACGCGGATCTCCTCTGCCTGCTTGCTGGTCACTAGGATTCCCCTGTCTGTGAATGGGCTGACTGGGCGGCAAGTTGCCGACGATGTCGTCGATCGCATGCAACGCCTCGGTGGCCTTCGCAACCCCGTCGCTACCAAAGCCGGACAACAGCATAATACCGAGCGCGTGGGGTCGTGGTGACGGATCTCGCCTGGTCAGTGACGAATTCCACATGGTCCGGGCTTGCCTTCCCCACTAAGCTAGATGGCTGGATTTCGTCAGGAGGGCTGCGATGAACCAGGAGACCTTCATTACCTGCGCTGTGACCGGTGCCGGTCCTTCCCACGAGAAGAGCGACAAGGTTCCGGTCACGCCGGCTCAAATCGCCGACGCCGCCATTGAGGCCGCGCGCGCGGGTGCGGCAGTCGCGCATATCCACGTCCGCGACCCCGAAACGGGCGCGCCGTCGCGCAACGTCGACTACTACCGTGAGGTGGTCGAGCGCGTGCGCGCGGCTGATACCGACGTCGTGCTCAATCTCACCGCCGGCATGGGCGGCGATCTTGTCTTCGGTTCCGCCGAGCAGCCGCTGCCGCTCGACGAGGAGCAGACCGACATGATCGGCGCGCGCGAGCGCCTTGAGCATGTCGATGCGCTGCGCCCCGAGATCTGCACCCTCGACTGCGGCACGATGAACTTCGCCGTCGGCGACTACGTGATGACCAATACGCCCGCCACCCTGCGGGCGATGGCCGCCCATATCCGCGATCTCGGCGTGCGCCCCGAGGTCGAGGTATTCGATTTTGGCCACCTGGTCATGGCCAAGGACCTGTACCAGGAGGGGCTGCTCGAGGATCCGGTGTTGGTGCAGCTGTGCATGGGCATCCCCTACGGCGCGCCGGCCGACCCCCAGACGCTGCTCACGCTGGCGAACCAGGTACCGTCAGACTGGACCTTCTCGGCCTTCTCCATCGGGCGCATGCAGCTGCCCTACGTCGCCGCTGCGGTCCTCGCCGGCGGTAACGTCCGTGTGGGTCTTGAGGACAACATCTATCTGCAAAAGGGCGTGCTCGCCAGCAATGGCGATCTCGTCGAGCGTGCGGTGACGATCCTCGAGGCGATGAACGTCCGCATCCTCGGCCCCGAGGACGTCCGCAGCAAGTTGCAGCTGAAGAGGCCGGCATGAGGGGGTTGGCGATCAGCAAAGCCGCCTGCGTCGGCGCGGGCGTCATCGGTGGCGGGTGGGCCGCGCGCTACGCCTGGAACGGCATTGATGTGCGCATCCACGATCCGGATCCCGAGGCAGAGCGGCGCTGCCGCGAGGTCATCGCCAACGCCGAACGCGCCCTCTGCCACCTCCATGGCGACATGCCGGCTCGGCGCGGTAGCGTGACCTTCACGGATCGTCTCGACGAGGCGGTCGCGGATGCCGAGATCATCCAGGAGAGCGTCCCCGAACAGGTCGCACTCAAGCAACGCATCCTCGCTGAGATCGATGCCGCCGCGCCGGCGCAGGCGCTGATTGGCTCGTCGACCTCGGGGCTGCGGCCGAGTGAGCTGCAGGCGGAAATGGCGCGGCCCGAGCGCTTCATCGTCACCCATCCCTTCAACCCCGTCTACCTGCTGCCACTGGTCGAACTCTGCGGGGGCGCGAAGAGCAACCAGGTTGCGCTCGAGCGTGGCGCCGCCATCTATCGCCATCTGGGCATGCGGCCGCTGATCGTACGCCGCGAGATCGACGGCTTCGTCGCCGACCGGCTCCTCGAGGCTCTCTGGCGCGAGGCGCTCTGGCTCGTCCACGACGAGGTGGCCACGGTCGAGGAGGTGGACGACGCGGTGCGCTTCGGCGCCGGCCTGCGTTGGGCGCTGATGGGCAGCTTCCTCACCTATCGCATCGCCGGCGGGGAGCAGGGCATGCGTCACTTCATGGCGCAGTTCGGTCCAGCGCTGTCCTGGCCCTGGACCAAGCTGATGGATGTGCCCGAACTGACCGACGAGTTCATCGACCGCATCGCCGAGCAGTCGGACGACCAGGCAGCCGGGCGCAGCATCCGTGAGCTCGAGCGCGAGCGCGACGACGGCCTTGTGGCCCTGCTCGAGGGCCTCTCGCGCGAGAAGCTGGCCGCGGGCGAGACCGTGGCCCAGCATGTCGCGGCCACCCGGCCAGCGGCCACCGCGGACCTCGATGCCACCGCGCCGCTGGATCTCTACCGCGGCTACGTCACACCCGCGATGGTCGACTACAACGACCACCTCACCGAGAGCCAGTATGTCGAGGTGTTCGGGCGCGCGGCCACAGCCCTGATGGAGGCGCTCGGCGCGGACCAGGACTATCGCGACGCAGGTGGTACCTTCTTCACCGTCGAATCGCACCAGCGCTATCTCCAGGAGATCGGCCTGGACGAGCCCTACCGGATCGAGGTCCAGGTCCTCGGCGCCGACGACAAGCGTGTCCACGCTTTCCTGCGCATGGTCCACGCGCAGTCGGGTGACTTGCTGGCAACGGCGGAACAGATGTATCTCCACGTCGATCGCCATGCCGGCCGGGCCACCGCCGCACCCGATGCCATGCGAGCCCGCATGGATCGCGTCGCCGGTGCCCACGCCGATCTGGACTGGCCCGAGGACGCGGGTCGCACGATGCGCCCCTTGCGTTGATGTCGCGTGGTGGGGCGGGGAGCCCACTCCCGGTCCGATGGGCCCCGCCCGCCCCACAACCGAAGGTCAGGAGCCCAATCCCGGGTGGGAGGCCCAGCTCGATAGCGTCTCGACCGCTTCTGTGCAGGGCCGCGATGTCACTAGCGCAGGCGGTTGGATCGAAGCCGACAACCGCGGCGCCGAATGCAGCATCGCCGCTGGCCGAGCTGCGCGATTGCGAATGATGCGCAGGCTGGTGCATCCGGTTACAGATCATCGATGTACTCGATCATCTTCGCGCGCATGTCGGCGTCCGGCACTTGCCCGCGCAGTGCGCCCATGTTCTCCCGCATGTGCTCGGGCTGTGACGTCGCTGGGATCGCGCAGGTCACGGCCGGGTGGGAGACGATGAACTTGAGGAAGAATTGCGCCCAGTTGGCGATGCCGGCCTGCTCCGCCCACGCGGGCAGCGGCTGATCGCCGAAACGGTCGAACAGGGTGCCGCGCTGGAAGGGGCGGTTGGCGATCACGGCGATGCCGCGCTCCTGCGCCAGCGGCAAGAGGCCCTCCTCGGCCCAGCGGTCGATTACGTTGTAGGTGAGCTGAACGAAGTCGATCGGCTCATCGCGCATGATCTGCTCGAACTCGTCGAGGCGGCGACCGTGCGAGGTGGTGATGCCGAGATAACGGATCTCGCCGTGGTTACGGCGTGCGCGCAGGGTCTCCAGGTGCTCGCGCCAGTTCACCAGGTTGTGCACCTGCATCAGGTCGAAGCGGGAGAGACCCCACAGGTGGAGCGATTCGTCGATCTGCTCGGCGCCCCGATTCGTGCCGCGTGTCCACACCTTGGTCGCTGAGAATAGCTGTTCGGGGGGATAGTCGAGCGCCGCCAGCAGGTCGCCCAGCACGGTCTCGGCGGCGCCGTACATCGGTGAGGAATCGATCATGCCGCCGCCTCTGTCGAAGAAGATACGCAATACCTCAGCGAGCGGGGCGCGTGCGGCCTCACCGGGGCCGACGTTGAAGGTGATGTACGTGCCCATGCCGATCGTCGGCAGCGATTCCTCGGTGCCAGGGATCGTCTTGCGATGGATTCCGTCGCCAGTGCGTGCCCGTACGGCCACTGGCGACGGCAACAGCATTGGGCCGGCGAGACCGAGCGCCAACAAGCCCGTGCCGCGGGCCAGGAACCGGCGCCGCGCGGGCGATGGGAGACGGCTGCGGGCGCGACGGGACACTTGGCGCGACATACACCTCCGGGGCCGCTTGGCCAGGGTGGGGCTCTGACCTTATCGCAGCCGGCGGCGCTGTCTCCAGCGCCGCGGTGCGCGCTCGTGTTCGCGCAACTCCCCCGCGAACGAGCAATCCAGGCATCGCGGCAGTGCAGCCGCCCTGACATAGGGCTGCGATCTCGGCCTAATGGCCCGCGTCGGCGTGCTTGGGAGCCGTTGCATTCGGCAAGGATGAAGAGGCAACAACCCGATTGCGGCCCGCACGCTTGGCGTGGAGCAGGGCATCGTCGGCTCGCGCCATCCAGCTCGTCACAGTCTCCCCGTATACGAGCTCGGCCACACCCGCCGAGATGGTTACCTGCAAGCCATCGTCATGCGGCATCGCCGCGATCGTGCGCCGCAGTTCCTCGACCAGGTGCAGTGCGTTGGTCTCGCGGGTGTTCTGCAGGATCAGGAGGAACTCGTCCCCGCCGTAACGCACCAGCAGGTCGCGTTCGCGTATCCGCTCCTGCACCAGATTGCTGAGGCGGACAATGATTTCATCGCCCCGGGCGTGGCCATGCACATCGTTGATCTCCTTGAAGCCATCGATGTCGAGCGCGACCAGCGAACAGGGCACATTGTCGCGCGCCAGCCAATTGACTGTTTCAGGCATGCGGTTGCGCAGATGGCGCCGATTCCATGCCCCGGTCAGCGGATCGATCTGCGTCAACCGGTCCAGGTCGGCAATCCCCCGCTCAACGGTACGTGCGAAGATGCAGGCAAAGGCGCTCACGATCGTCAGCGTGATCAGCAGCCGGATATAGATCTCCATCGGCATTACGCGGATGGCCACGGCTGCAAGCAAGAGGAAGAACGCTACGTTACAGATAATCGCCGGGCGCGGCGCGAACAGCAGATAGAAGACCAGTACCAGGGGATAGGCCCAGAAGGTACCGGGAGTACCCTGTTCCCACACCTGCAGGAGGATCATCGTACTGATGCCGCAAGCGAGCACGACCGCCGGGGCGGCTACGGTACGCCAACGCACGACCCAGAAGAGCAGGGCGAGCAACAAGAGGGTGCTCGTTAGCGCCAGGACGAACATCGTCTGGTGGCGCTCATGCAGATGGATGACCACGAACGGCAAGACGGCCAGCGCACTGAGACCCAGCAGGATCGCGAAGTGACGATGGTTGAGCGGGCCGGTTCGCGGCAGCATCATCGAGCTCCTCCGTGAACGGGCGTGGTCGGGCAAGTCATGGTGGGGACAGGGCGGCAGTGATCTCGGATGCGCAAGAGTGTACGCGCGGAGCAGGGGCGATCGCATCCCTTCGATAAAGGGCGCCCGATTCCGGGTACAGCGGAGCGGCGGATGGTGGGCGCGGCTCCTGGGCCGGGAAACCCGGGTGCAGTGGCGATCGGTGCCTGGCGCCTGCTCGAGAGTCCGGATGGCCACCGATGATGCCGCGCCAGGCCCGACAGGCCGGCCGGGGCGGAGCGGGTGAGCAGGGGATTTCCCCGCTTGTCAATGGTTTTGTCGATAGTGCAGGTCTTTTGCGTAAGTCCATGAAAACAGGAAGTGTCCTTGGTTCCCGCGACACGATCCGCTCCGCGAGATCGGTCGCCAATCCTGAGGTGTGCGAAGACGGGATATGCGGGTAGTGGCAAACTGGAATTTGATCACTTACGCTCACAATGCGTTAAGATTGCGCGACGACCAAAGTCCGAAGGGGTGACAATGATGAAGAGATTGCTGGTAGCTGCGGCCTGCGCAGCGGCTTCCCTGTCTGCGTTCGCAGACGAGGATCCAGTGAAGATCGGCATGCTGCAGGGCTTCTCGGGCCCCACCGAATCCCTGGTACAGCCCATGGCCGAGGGGGGGGAGCATGCCATTCGCGAGGTTTCCGAAAGTGGTCTGTTGCTGGGTGGCCGCACGGTGGAGGTGATCCGTGCAGATAGTACCTGCATCGACTCGGCGGCCGCAGTGGCCGCGGCGGAGCGTCTGGTGACGTCCGACGGCGTGCACGGCATCAATGGCCCGACCTGCTCCGGTACCACGACGGCCGTGATCAACAACGTCATTCGTGACGCTGGCGTGGTCACGATCTCGCCGTCCGCCACATCGCCGGCGCTGAGTACCATCGACGATAATGGCTACTTCTTCCGTACGGCACCGTCGGATGCGCGCCAGGGTGTGATCATCGGTGAAATCCTGATGGAAAAGGGCATTGAATCGGCTGCTCTGACCTACACCAACAACGACTACGGGCGTGGCCTTGCCGATGCCATCGAGGCGGCCTACGAGGAGCGCGGTGGTACCATCACCAACGTGGCTTCGCACGAGGATGGCCGCGCCGACTACTCGTCCGAAATTGCCTCGCTGGCGGCCGCCGGCGGTGAAGTGCTGATCGTCGCAGGCTACCTTGATCAGGGCGGGCGCGGCATGATCCAGGCGGCCCTTGATACGGGCGCGTTTGATCGCTTCGTCCTGCCTGATGGCATGGTCGGGAGTTCACTCACCGACCACTTCGGCACGGCACTCGATGGCTCGATCGGCACCAATCCCGGTTCGGATAGCCCGGGCGTGGAGTTGATGGCCCAACTGGGCGAAGAGGCTGGCTATGCGGGCGATGATTCCTTCGTGCCGGAAGCCTACGATGCGTCCGCGCTGATCCTGCTGGCCATGCAGTCGGCCGGCACCACCGATAGCTCGGTTTACAAGGATCATGTCATGGACGTCGCCAACGCCCCGGGCGAGAAGATCTATCCGGGTGAACTGGCGAAGGCGCTCGAGATTCTCGCCAATGGTGGCGAAATCAATTACGAGGGTGGTACCGCCGTCGAGTTCATCGAGCCTGGTGAATCCGCCGGCAGCTTCCGCGAGACGGAAGTCCGCGACGGCCGTTTCGAGACTGTCCGGTACCACTGACGTTTCCCCACTTTGACCGAGACCTAGGTAAGCGGTCAGGGCAGCAGGCCCTGACCGCTTATCTTCGGTGGATTATGAGATGATCTCGGTACAGAATCTGTCGAAGCATTTCGGGGGCATCCACGCCGTCGACAATGTCTCCCTGGAGATCGGAAAGGGATCGATCACCGGCCTCATCGGACCGAATGGCGCCGGCAAGACCACCCTATTCAACGTCGTCGCGGGCGTGCATAAACCAACGTCGGGCTCGGTCCTGCTCGATGGCGAGGATGTCACGGGCCTCCAACCGCATGAGCTGTTCGCCAAGGGGCTGCTGCGTACATTCCAGATCGCGCACGAGTTCAGTACGCTTACGGTGCTCGAGAATCTGATGATGGTGCCCAGTGATCAGCCGGGAGAAGATCTGCGCCAGACCTGGTTCAACTTCGGCCATGTACTTGAGGTCGAGAACAAGATCCGTGAGCGGGCGCGGGAGGTGGCGGACTTCCTCGAGATTTCCCATCTGGAGAATGAGCTCGCGGGCAACCTGTCGGGCGGCCAGAAGAAGCTGCTCGAACTGGGGCGCACGATGATGGTCGAGCCGAAGATCGTCTTTCTTGATGAGGTCGGGGCAGGCGTGAATCGCACGCTACTCAAGACGATCGGCACCGCGATTCAGAGGCTCAATGAAGAGTATGGTTACACCTTCTGCATGATCGAGCACGACATGGACTTCATCGGACGCCTCTGCGACCCCGTAATCGTGATGGCGGAAGGCAAGGTGCTCACGGAAGGTACGGTCGAAGAAGTGAAGAACAACGAGGAGGTGATCGAGGCCTACCTCGGGGTGGGGGGCAAACGCAAGCAGGAGTCCACCGCATGAGCTTTCTGGCGGCGACCCATATGACCTGCGGTTACGGCGGCGCGAACATCATCGAGGATTGCAGTATCACGGTCGAACAGGGGGAGATCGCCGTCGTGGTCGGGCCCAATGGTGCGGGCAAGTCGACTGCCATGAAGGCCGTCTTCGGCATGTTGGAACTCAAGGAGGGGTCGGTGGTGCTGGATGGCCAGGACATCACATCGGTTCCGCCGCAGGATCGTGTGCCGCTCGGCATGGCGTTCGTGCCGCAGAACGGCAACGTGTTCGTGACCATGACGGTGGAGGAGAACCTGGAGATGGGGGCGTTCATCCGTAACGATGACATTACCCCAACCATGGAACAGGTTTACGAACTGTTCCCTATACTGTACGAGAAGCGTAATCAGCTGGCGGGCGAGCTCTCTGGTGGCCAGCGCCAACAAGTCGCGGTCGGCCGTGCGCTGATGACGCAGCCGAAACTCCTCATGCTCGATGAGCCGACCGCCGGCGTCTCCCCTGTGGTCATGGATGATCTCTTTGATCGCATCATTGATGTGGCCCGAACCGGCATTGCCGTGCTCATGGTCGAGCAGAACGCACGACAGGCGCTGGAGATCGCCGATCACGGCTTCGTCATGGTGCAGGGGAAGAATCGCTTCACCGATACCGGCGAGGCACTCCTGGCCAACCCCGAAGTCCGGCGCTCGTTCCTGGGGGGATAAATGGAACTTCTCAACGCCATCGCACTCCTGACCAACTTTGTCCTGATCCCCGCCACGGCCTACGGCGCGCAGATCGCGCTCGGTGCACTGGGGGTTACGCTGATCTTCGGCATCCTCCGATTCGCGAACTTCTCGCACGGCGAGGTGATGTCCTTCGGAGCCATGGCCGCCATCCTGTTCACCTGGTTTCTGCAGGGGCAGGGGGTCAGTATCCATCCTCTGCCGACGGCGCTGCTGGGTCTGCCAGTGGGCATTCTCGCTGCGATCGCCGTGACGCTGATCGCCGACCGCGTGGTCTTTCGTTACTACCGCCAGCAGCGTGTGACGCCGATCACGCTCGCCATGGCGTCGATTGGCCTGCTCTTCGTACTGGCGGGGCTGGTACGGTTCATTATCGGCCCCGAGCACCAAAATATCGCCGATGGCGAGCGCTTCCTGATCACCGCATTCGAATTCCGCGAAATGACCGGGCTCGACGAGGGCATTGGCATCCGCCAGACCCAGGCCTTGACGCTGGTGATTGCCGTGATCGCAATGGTCGCGCTGTTCTGGTTCTTGCAGAAGACGCGCGCCGGCAAGGCGATGCGAGCCTACTCCGACAACGTGGATCTCGCCCTGCTGTCTGGGATCAACCCCGATCGAGTGGTCATGATCGCCTGGATCATCACCGGTGCGCTGGCAGCAACCGCAGCAACACTCTACAGCCTGGATAAGGTCTACCAGCCCTTCATCTTCCTGCAGATCCTGTTGCCGATCTTTGCAGCGACCATTCTGGGCGGGATTGGGCAGCCTGTGGGGGCGGTCATTGGTGCGTTCGTGGTCGCCTATTCGGAAGTGATGGTGACCTACGCCTTTCGCCGCTTCATCGGTTACCTCGGCCCGGCGGATTGGGCACCCGAGTCGATGGTCCAACTGATGTCGACGAACTACAAGTTCGCGGTGTCGTTCATCATTCTGGTAGTGGTGCTGCTGGTACGACCAACCGGGATCATTCGCGGCAAGGTGATTGAACGATGACGTCACGGGGCGCACTCTATTTCGCGATCATGGCGGCGGCACTGCTCGCCACCGGCATCTTCCAGAGCTGGAATGTCGCCTTCGGCATCATCGGCATGTGCCTGATCTCAGCGATTATGGCGCTGGGCCTCAATATCCAGTGGGGCTACGGTGGATTGCTGAATTTCGGGGTTATGGGATTCACCGCCCTGGGCGCGGTCACGGCGATGCTGGTCTCCGTGCCGCCCGTGACCGAGGCATGGGAGGCCGGGGGCGCCGGCATCATGCTCTCGCTGGCGCTGCTGGTCGCGACGGTCGTCGTGATTCTGGTGGCCCGGCGTATGGTTCCGGCGCATCTGCGTACGCCGGTCACGGTCGTGCTCGTCATCCTCGGCTTCTTTTTCATCCGCGTGTTCTACGTACCGGCCACCGA
The DNA here is from genome assembly GCA_007134775.1 of Ectothiorhodospiraceae bacterium. Taxonomy (GTDB): domain Bacteria; phylum Pseudomonadota; class Gammaproteobacteria; order XJ16; family Halofilaceae; genus Halofilum. Next base: position 27,948 of record SLKC01000199.1, read on the forward strand.
GCGCATCGAGGCCGTGAATCCTGCGGAGACGGGCTTTCTCGGCGGATTCGGCCTCCCCATCCTGCTCTCCTGGGTCCTCGGCGGCCTCGTCGCCGCGGGTGCGGCCTGGCTGATCGGCAAGGTTGCGCTGGGTCTGCGAGCCGATTATCTGGCGATCGCGACACTCGGTATCTCCGAGATCATCATCGCGATCATCAAGTACGAGGACTGGATGACGCGCGGGGTGCGCAACGTCACCGACCTGCCACGCCCGGTTCCGCCGGAGATGGAATTGTGGGTGGCCGAATGGTTCGTCAGTATAGCGACCTTCTTCGGCAGCGATGACACCCGCGCCGCGATTGCGCTTGCAATGAAGTCCATCTTCATCGTGCTGTTCCTGATCGTGCTGGTGGTGATTTTCTGGTTCTCGCAGCGCGCGCTGAAATCGCCCTGGGGCCGGATGATGCGGGCCATTCGCGACAACCGCGATGCCGCCGCGGCGATGGGCAAGGACGTTACCAGCCGCCACCTGCAGGTCTTCGTGCTCGGCTGCGCGGTGGTCGGCGTGGCCGGTGCGATGCTGACCACGCTGGACGGTCAGCTTACGCCGACGACGTATATCCCCCTGCGCTACACGTTCCTCATCTGGGTGATGGTCATCCTTGGTGGCTCCGGCAATAACTGGGGCGCCATACTCGGCGGATTCATCATCTGGTTTGTCTGGGTACAGGCGGAGCCGTTCGGGCACTGGTTCATAGGCAACGTGACGCTGGTGATGGGCGAGGACCACTGGCTGCGCGAGCACATGATCTCGGGTGCCGTGTACATGCGCTACGTACTGATGGGCGTCATTCTGCTGACGGTGATGCGGTTCGCCCCGAGAGGGTTGATCCCTGAACGTTCCTGAGTGGCGGAGGCGATGGGCCATGGGCAGTGCATGCCCATGGCTGTACCCAAAGGGTTAGCCTGGACAGGGCCATACGGAGTTCGTGCGCGGCCTTGTCAGGACCGCAGCGTCTGTTCGAGGTCGCGCCACAGGTCCTCAACATCCTCCAGACCGACAGACAGGCGTAGCAGATTGTTCGGCGTCGGCGTCCCGGCGCCCTCGATCGAGGCCCGATGTTCAATCAGGCTTTCCACGCTGCCGAGACTGGTGGCGCATGTGAACACGCGCGTTGCCGCCGCGATCTGCCGGGCGCGCGCTTCCCCGCCGTTGAGTGTGAACGAAAGCAGCCCGCAGCCGCCGGGCAGGTAGTACTGCGCGCGCTCGTGATGGGGCTGCTCCGCCAGCATGGGATGGAATACGGCCTCGACCGCTGCACACCCCTGGAGTCGTTGCGCCAGGGTCCGCGCGCTCGCGGCCTGCGCGCGCACGCGCACACCGAGTGAGCTGATGCTGCGCAGCAGTAGCCAGCAGTCGAAGGCGGCCGGCACCGCACCGCCGGCGACCTGGATATTTCTCAGAGCGGGCGCATGGGGGAAGTCGGCCCGCTGGATGACGGCACCACCGAGCAGATCACTGTGACCGCCCAGAAACTTCGTAGTGCTGTGGACGACGAGGTCGATGCCGTGGTGCAGCGGATTCTGGAGCACCGGGGTCGCGACGGTGTTGTCGCAGGCGGTGATCAGATCGTGCTCGCGGGCGAGCTGCGCCAGTGCTTCGAGATCGCTGATCCGCAATAGCGGATTCGATGGCGACTCGATCCATAGCAATCGGCTCGCCGGTTCGATGGCTGCGGCAACGGCATCGACGTCGGTGGTGTCTACGCGCGTGAACGTCAGTCCCCACTGGGTGAACAGGGTTTCGAGCTGGTGGCGCGTGCCGTAGTAGCAGTCTTCCGTCAGCACGACGTGGTCGCCGGGGCACAGGAGCTGTAGTACTGCCATGGTCGCAGCACTTCCCGAGGCGAAGGCGCAGGCGTCGTCACCGCCCTCCAGGGCCGCGAGGCATTGCTCGAGCTGTGCCCGGTTGGGATTGGATTGCCGCGTGTAGACATGGCCGCGGGAGTAGCCGCCGTCGGGGTCACGCTCGAACGTGGTGCTAGGGTGGATCGGCAGGGTTACCGCACCCGTTTCCGAGTCAACCTTTCGTCCCGCATGCACGAGGAGCGTATCGGGGTGGAGGGCAGGGGCGGCGTCATCACTTTGTCGGGTCATGGTCACGGTCACATTCGGATGGAGGCGAAGGGCTCACCGGCGACAGGCGCAATTCGGCCCAGCCGACACAGTCTGCCACTGATTGGGCCATGATGCGCTTGCAGCCGCAGCCCGTGCCGAGGACCTGATCAACTGCCATCGGTTCGCGACCACCAAGGGCCGGTGACGGCGAACAGCGCCAAGCAGCCCAATGACTGAACGGCCCGGATTCCAAGCTGCGCAATGGTTCACCGGATTTCGGGGCACTGAAGGAAACGCTTCGCTTGACCGAATCAGCGAGCGCCGAGATACTGCGACGAAAACGGGTCAATTCCGGAGCCTGGAACCCGCCGGTCAAGAATAACGACAGCCTACAGGGAGACGCCTTATGCCATCATCGTCGCACAAACTTTCCCTAGCAGCGGCCGTCATGGGCATCCTCGTGTTCGCTGCTCCGGGGGCGTTTGCCGAAGGTCGCAGTATTACACTCGCCTCGG
>SLKC01000170.1 GCA_007134775.1 Ectothiorhodospiraceae bacterium
AGCAGCCCCTCCGTGCGCGGATAGTCCTCGCCGAGGCGCAGAGTCAGGCCATAGAGCAGCGAAAGTGCGAGTAACAGGGCCGCCGCCTGGACGAGGTCGAGGAACATCGGGCACCTTTGTGCGATTGTGGGGCTGGGTCACCGACGGGGCAGCGCCCGGGCCAGCGCGCCCCCGGGTCGCCCCGATGCCGCTCCGTGAGCCAGCGCACGGCGACCCACTCGCACACTGCTGGCGTTCCACCGCGCCGCGCGGCGTCTGCGAGGCTTCAACCGGCCTCTTGCCCCAGCTCCGCGATGCCCAGCGCGAGGCAGCCGTTGACGAAGGCAACGACCTGCGGCTGCGGCAGTCCACTCTCCTCGGCGAGCGCGCTGACGGTGTACGGGCGATCCAGCAAGAGGCGTTCGAGCTTCCTTTCATCCGCGGCCATGGGGACCCCCGTCTCGCCCGCGGGCGCATGCAGAGTGACCGTGCTCGCCGTGGTCAAGCCCTCCAGCGGTGCACCGCTGCTGCCGTACAGTGCGGCCAACCAGAGGAGATGCGCCAAGGGTCGTTCCTCCAGACCTGTGGCATGGCGCTGGTACTCGTCATCACTCGCTCTGCGCCCCCGCAGATTGTCGACCGACATCGTGCAGAGGTTGATCAACTCGTTGTCACTGCTCGCCCAGAGAAATCGCTGTTGGTCACCGTCGACCAGAAGCTCGGGTGGGGGAAAGGTCGGATCATCATGACGCGCGTGCAACAAAGCGCGCACGCCGCCCTCCCGGATCTCCTGCAGATAACCGAGCATGCAGTCGGCCGGGCGGAACACGTCATCCGCGCGGCGCGGTGTGCGTTCCACCGCGGCCTTGGTGAGCGACTCCCCACCCGCTGCATCGAGCGCCGCTTCCATCTCCAGCTCGCGCAGGAGTTTCGATAGCGGGTCAGGGCGCACCGGGAGTTTCAGCAGGTGATTGTTGCCCGCACCACCTTCGTCGTCACGGGTGCACCAGACACGGACACAGTCGGCGCCCCGGCTCCAGATTGCGTCACCACCTGTCGCGTCCATGCCGACAAAGATCACGTCGGCATCGGACTCATTGGCCTCAGCCCAGGTGGCATCGGTACGGACATTCACCACGGAAATCATGGACTTCAGCACGGTGTAGTCATACTCGGTAAAGTTCGCGACTGCGTACTTGCATTCAGTCATCGGCCCCCCCTTCCGATGTTGCCGGCCCCGGCTATTACACCGCCTCGCGCGCTCCGAAGGTAGAGGGATTGCGAGCGGACGTGTGACCGGACCATTGACGCCTGCAGAATTATCAGATAGTGGCCCCCGTCGCAACAATCCGATGGCGCCTCGGCAGTCACACCCGCGCTGACACGTGATCCCCGAGCGTGCGGAATACCGTATACGCGTGGATTGCCGCCTGGTTCATCCAGGGAGGCTAAGGGACCAACGCCGTGCTCCATGATGGGCTTTTACACCCTTGACGGATCACGACCACGCTACCTATATTCACTTGCTTAGTTCCCGACTGCACCGAGCTTTCCTCCCACTCCATGATTTGCGGCTTGAGGGCAGTCATGCACGCGCGCTGCCCATACCACTTCGCTAGGGTCAACAGAAGCGACTACAACGCCGGCTCTTGGGTTACACCGCGGACGCTTGCGACGGGGACGCAGCCTATCGGCCATAGAAATTGGAATCACAATGACATCAAATCAGAAAAATCGGAAACCGCTCCGCCCAAAAACCTTATCAGGAGCGGGACTCGCATTCATGGCGGTTTTGGCTTCCACGACACTCGCGGGCATGAGTACCGCGGCCGGCGATGTAATCATCCAGGGGACGATTGATGGCGAAGAGAACGCATGGGAGCGCCTAAAGGCGCAGGGTGATTCACCAGAATTTTTCACCGACATATCTTCGAACATCCAACTGTTCAATCTGCATGGAGTCAAGGATGCGAGCCGGTTCGACCCGAAGGGTTCCATTCTATTCAGCATGTCACGGATGGGAGATCGCGTGGTCGACGTTGAACTGGGCTACTACGAAGACAGCCGTGCCGGCCCCGATTTCCTGGCGAATGACCATGTTGGTGAAATCGATTATACGATCGACTCGGTTGCGATCGACGGCGACACGGCTCGGGTCAGCGGCTCTGCTACTGGCGAGCTTCACTTCGTCGAAGATCGTATGGCCAATGAGTATGACGCATCGACAACGCGCTCGGTCACCATCGAATTCGATACCACTCTGCCCCGCCAATGATGTGGGCTCCGGCTCCAGCTTACGCTCCGGTACTCATGCCAAATAACATAGGATGAACTCCTTTATGAACGCTTTCCGCATTCCGCGCGCTGCTCGCTTTGGCGTCAGCACCCTGGTCGTTCTTGGTGGCCTCGCCTGGTCGGCCGCTGCAATAGCCAAAGACCCCGGCGCTTTCGTCACAACCTGGGAGACCACCGCAACCGACGAGGAAGTCTTTATCCCGACGGCCCCAGACACCGACTACGAATTCACGATCGATTGGGGCGACGGCACTGTGGAGACAATCTCGGGTAGCGATCCCAACCCCGCACATCGCTACGCCGAGGCAGGCGCGTATCAAGTTGCCATCACCGGCACGTTCCCACGGATATTCCTGGATGTCTATTTTGAGGGTAGCGGTGACCCGGAGAATACCCAGAGGCTGCAAGCGATCGAGCAGTGGGGCGAGATCGCGTGGTCGAGCATGGAGGCCGCATTTGCCGGCGCCCTGAATATGACCTACAACGCTCCGGACGTACCCGACCTATCGAACGTCACCAGCACCAGGGACATGTTCACGCATGCGGAGTCCTTCAACGGAGACATCGGCGACTGGGACGTCTCCAATGTCACCGACATGAGCAACATGTTCGCCGGGAATCATTCATTTAACCAAGACATTGGCGCCTGGGACGTGTCCAGCGTCACCAACATGGAAGGGATGTTTATCGGAGCAAGAGCTTTCGACCAGGATATTGGCGCTTGGGATGTATCCAGCGTTAACCGCATGGAAGGGATGTTCGTTGGTGCAATGGCATTCAACGCGGACATCGGCGCCTGGGATGTATCCAGCGTCACCAACATGGACGGCATGTTTTTCGAGGCAGAGGCGTTTGACCGTGACATTGGGGACTGGGACGTCTCCGGCGTGGAGTCGATGGCGGAGATGTTTACCAGGGCTGATTCATTCAACCAAGACATCGGCTCGTGGGATGTCTCCAACGTCACGCATATGGGGGGCATGTTTTTCGCTGCCACGAGGTTCAATGCGGATATAGGAGATTGGGATGTCTCCAACGTCACGAACATGGAAAACATGTTCGCGGGCGCGTCCTCCTTCAACCAAGACATTGGCGCCTGGGATGTCTCGCGCGTAACGAACATGAATGGCATGTTCGGCGGGTATGGCCCTTACGCGGAGTCATTCAATCAGGATCTCGGCGACTGGAACCTGTCAGACGACGTGAGTACCCATTCCATGTTCAACGGTGCTGAGGCGTTCGACCCCGCTCACGCACCCCCCGGCGTGGAGGTGGAATAGCCGGCAGGATATCGGGCGCGCCCGTGTACGGCCTCGAATTCGACGACTGAAACGTTTTCGTCGCCGCCCCGTTGCGGTATATCCTGTCGGCGGGCAACCGGCGCGGTGACGCGGGAAGGCGATGGAACGGGAACCCTCTCTGTCGACGACGGCGCGCCGGCTAGCGGCAGCGCTGGTGTTCGGGTGTCTGCCGACACTGAACGCCTGCGGCATCATTGGCGCGCAGGAACAGATCGAGCGCATGGATGCAGCTTGCGTGATCGACGGCACCGTCCACGGGGAGGTTGACGGACCAGAGACCTACGCCGTGGTGCTGTTCGACGAGTCCGCGATGGGATTGAGCCTCCCCCCGCGTGCCATGGACCAGGTCCTGTCCGTCGCCGGGGGCGAGTGGTTCTTCGCTGTCGAGCCGGGCCGCTATAGCCTAGTCGCCTTCCGGGACACTGATGGCGATGGCACGCCCGGGGATAGCGACCCCGTACATCGCGTGCTGGGTGCACGCGCCCTGGAATGTCCCGCCGGTGGGCGTTTCGGCGGCATGGACATCGTCGTCCCGGCCGATGCGCCCTTGGCCCGCGATCTGCCGGCGGGCGCGCGCGCCGGCCTGCACCCGACGGAGCGTAGCACCTCTGCCGTGGCAAGCGTCGGTCAATTCAGCCGTTTGGGGAAGGTTACGGAGTTGGCTGATCCGCGCTTCGAGCCGGCTATCGCTCGCCGCGGCATGTGGCGTCCGGTCGACTTCGTCAGTGAAGGGAAAGCCGGCGTCTACCTGCTCGAGCCCTACGACCCGGATCGGGTGCCGGTCCTGTTCGTCCACGGCATCGGTGGATCGCCGCGTGACTTCCGGGAGTTGGCCGAACACCTCGACCGGGACCGGTTCCAGCCGATGTTCTATTACTACCCCTCGGGAGTCGGCCTTGGCGAGAACGCGGCCTTTCTTGCCCAGACCATGACCCAACTGGAGATCCGGCACGGAATCGATGAGGTCCATCTGGTCGCACACAGCATGGGTGGCTTGATCGGTCACGCGTTCCTGCGCGAGCGCGAACGGCGGGGCTCGCCGGCACAGATAGCCCACTTTCTGACCCTGGCCACACCCTGGGGCGGTCATGCGGCCGCGGAGTGGGGCGTGAAGATGTCTCCGGTGGTACTCCCGGTATGGCGCGATATGGCCCCCGCCAGCCGTTTCATCAGTGAACTCTTCAACGACAGCCATCCCGTTGCCGCCAGCGGGCTGCCCGATCACCATCTCCTGTTTGCCTATCGCAATGATGCCGGCCGTTCACGTGTGGCAACCGACGGTGTGGTCACGCTCGAGAGCATGTTGAGGCCGGAAGCACAGGCGCAGGCGGACAGCGTCATGGGCATCCACGACACCCACGTCGGCATACTGGACAACCCGCGCACCATCACGCGGGTGAACGCCATTCTCGCGACTGAGGGGTCCCGTTGACGCAGCCGCGTGGAACGCGCAGTCACTCGCAAAACCCTACTTGGGTAGACGCATCAGGATTTGGGTGTATCGTTCCCCAGTAGATAGTGTGCGAGTTCGTCGCGCATCGACTGCGGCAAGGGTCGGCTGCGATGACTGGCTGCGTCGAGCAGCACGATTGCGGATTCGGTGGTCGCCACGCAGCGGTTGCCCTCGAACAGCCCCTGGCCGAGCGTGACCGAGGAACGCCCGAGGGCGAGCACCCCAGTACCAATGCGGATTTCGCCCGGATAGTGGGTCTGTTCGCGAAAGTCGATCGTCAGGCGGGCAATCACCCAGAATGCACCGTCGTCGCCCAATACCGACGCCGGGGCGACATGTTCGAGGAACTCCACGCGCCCGCTCTCGGCATAGGCCGCGAAGGTCACATTGTTGACGTGATCGAAGCGGTCGACATCCTGGAAGCGGACCTTCTCGGCGCTCCAGAAGCGGAAGCTCGCTTCCCGGATAAGCAGCGCCCGCCGTTCGGCGGCGGCTGAAGCCTCGTTCATAGCGCCTCCCTACCTCAGTGGCCGCAAGCCGCACCAAGCGGCAATGAAGCGCGCGAGCACCGCGCTGACCTCCATCATGCTCGCGATCGACACGGATTCGTCGATGCCGTGGATGGCGTTGGCCTCGGGACCATAACAGGTCACCGGTGTATCGCCGTAGCGTTCGAAGAACCGGGCGTCGGTCGTCGCGGTTGTGGCCAGGGGCACGATCTCGTTGCCGGTAACCTCATGGTGGATGGTGGCGAGCTGATCCATCAGCGGCTGCTCGCGCGCCATGGTACAGCCCTCGGCCTGGAAACCCCGCCATTGGCGGTCAATGGTGGCACCGGCCAGGGCCGGGTCATCGGCCAGTGCCTGCTCGATCACGGCATCGATCTCCGCGCGTACTGCGGCCAAATCGGTGTCGGGGAAGAAACCCACGCGGATATCCGCGACCGCTTGTGGCGGCACGGTCGATGCCCAGTCCCCGCCCGTGATCCGGCCGAGATTGAAATTCAGCGGATGCGGATGATCGGCCCACGCGGGATGGCGCCTTTCGGGGGCATTCCATGACTCCACCAGAGCGGCGAGGTGGTTGCACAGACGGTGCGCCGCGTCGATGGCGTTGACGCCGCCGCCCGTGTCGAGCACGTGGCCGGGTCGGCCGGAGACCGTCAGCCGCGCCCACATGACGCCGACCTGGGCAACCAGCAGTGTCTGGTTGAACGGCTCCGGGATGATCGCGGCATCGGCGGTATAGCCGGCATGGACGCACGCGAGGGCGCCGTTGCCCGTGCACTCTTCTTCGATCACGCTCTGTAGCTGCAGCGGCGCAGCGGGCTCGAAACCGAGCGTACGCAGGGCGTCGACGGCGGTGAGGGCAGCGATCAGACCCGCCTTCATGTCACCGGCCCCACGCCCGTACATGCGGCCATCGCGCACACTGGGCTCGAAGGGCGGCGTTGCCCACATCGCGGCCGGCCCCGGAGGCACGACGTCGACGTGACCGTTGAGAATCAGCGAGCGCCCGCCACGAGTGCCCGGATCATGGACCCCGACGACGTTATCGCGGCCGCGGTAGTCGTGCTCCAGTGGCGGGGAAAAGCCGGGCTGGCCGTCGAGTGCGGCGGGGTCGACCGGTACCCGTTGGATCGCGAGGCCGGCCTCGGCGTACCACTGGGCCAACCGCTCGAGGGCGCCGGCCTCGCGACCAACCTGGCTATCTTCGGCGACCAGTGTCGCGAGGCGGTCCACGGCTACCCCCTCGAGATCGCGCACGGCGTGGTCGATGCGCTGCGACGAAGGCGGGGTGCTGCCGGGCATTACTCGCTCCGTGCGCAGGCGCTGGACAGGAAGGGGGCGGTAGCTTGCGGTACGTCGCTGCAGGTCATCGCACCCCCAGAAAGCCGCTCATGAATCGGAACAGATTCTCGCCGAGGGTGGCACTGACGTAGCCCCCCTCCTGGATCAGGGCCACCGGGAGATCGAGAGCGCCTATGCGCTCGCCGATCCGGGCGAAACCGTCCGGGGTCACGGCGAGGCCGCCGAACGGGTCATCGACCGAGGCATCCAGGCCGAGCGCGAGGACTAGCGCGTCTGGGGCGAAGGCGGCGATGCGCGCCAGCAGCTCATCGAGCGCTTGCAGGAAAACCTCGTCGCCAGCGCCCAGCGGCAGTGGCCGATTGAGATTGTAGCCGAGACCCGCCGCCTTGCCACGCTCGGCGGCAAAGCCCCAGAAGAACGGGTAGAACACATCTGGATCGACGTGGACCGACGCGGTGAGGACATCAGCGCGATGGTAGAAGATACCCTGCGTGCCGTTGCCGTGATGCAGGTCGATGTCGAGGACGGCCACGCGATCGTGCCCACGGCGCAGGCGCTCCGCGGCGATGGCGGAGTTATTCAGATAGCAGAAGCCGCCGGCGACGTCGGTGAAGGCGTGGTGCCCCGGCGGGCGGCACAGTGCGTAGGCCTCGCCCGCACCACCCACGACGGCCTCCGCGGCGCTGACGGCGGCGTGAGCGCTGGTGCGTGCGGCGTCCCAGGTCGCGCCAACGATGGGGCAGGAGGTATCCGCCTGGTGGTAGCCGGCCCGCCCGACGGGCGTACCCGGGTACACGCCATCGCGCGTCAGCGGATGGATGTGCGGCACAACCTGTTCACTGCCGCCCAGCGCCTGCCAGTCGGCATGAATGGTCTGGAGGAAGTCGATATACTCCGGCGTGTGCACGGCTGCCAGCGGCGCCAGGCCGTGGTCGTCAGGTGTCTGCAGCGCCAGGCCGAGGCGCTCGATCGCCGTCAGGAGTTCGTCGACACGTGCCGGCACCTCGGGAATGGGCCGACTGCGGCCGGCGACCACGAAGGTCTCGGGGGCGTGCGCCTTCTGCGCGGGCGCGTAGAACACGGGTAGCGTCGCGCTGCCCATGGTCAGAAGGCCACCGCATCGCCGCCCTTGAGACCGAGCATGGCGCGGGCCTCCGCGGGCGTGGCGACCGAACGCGACAGGTCCTCGACGATGCGGCGCAGCCGCGTCACCTGCTCAGCGTTGCTGCGCGCGAACACGCCCTTGTCGAGGAAGAGGTTGTCCTCAAGTCCGACGCGGATGTTCCCTCCCATGGTCGCCGACATCGTGACCAGTGGCAGTTGGTGACGGCCAACGCCGAGGACCGAGAAGCGGTAGTCCTCCCCGAAAAGCTTGTCGGCGGTGCGCTTCATGTGCATCAGGTTGTCCGGATCGGCACCAATACCACCAAGGATGCCGAGCACGAACTGGATGAACAGCGGCGGCCGCACCAGACCGCGGTCGAGGAAGTGCGCCAGATTGTAGAGGTGGCCGACGTCGTAGCACTCGAACTCGAAGCGCGTGCCGCAACCATCGCCGAGGCGCGCGAGCAGCGTCTCGATGTCGGCGAAGGTGTTGCGGAAAACGAAGTCGCGGCTCGACTCGAGGAACTCAGGCTCCCAGTCGTACTGCCAGTCGCTGTTGCGCGCGAGCGCGGGGTAGAGGCCGAAGTTCATCGAGCCCATGTTCAACGATGCCATTTCCGGTTCTGCACGCAGTGCGGCCTGCATGCGGTCGTCGACCGTCATCGGCATGCCGCCGCCAGTGGAGATGTTGATCACGGCATCCGTGGCCGCGCGGATGCGCGGCAGGAACTGCATGAAGACCTCCGGATCGGGGCTCGGCCGCCCGCTTTCCGGATCGCGTGCGTGCAGATGGAGCACGGCGGCGCCGGCCTCGGCCGCGCCGATCGCCTGTTCGGCGATGTCCTCGGGCGTGACCGGGAGGTACGGGCTCATGCTCGGCGTGTGCACCGAGCCGGTCACGGCACAGGTGATGATGACCTTGTCCATTGTTCAGTGTCCGAGTTCGTGAGTCAGGGCAGCGAGGGCATCGGCGAGGCGGTCGGTGATGTCGTCGACCTGCTCCCGACTGACGATCAGCGGTGGACACACCAGGACGTGATCGCCGAGCGCGCCGCCGCGGCTGCGCCGCCAGTAGATGATCAATCCGCGCTCGAAGGCGAGTTCCGTGAGCCGCGCCGCGGCCATGCGCTCCGGTGGCAGCGGCACCATCGTCATGCGATCGGCGACCAGCTCGACCGCCAGCAGCAGCCCCTTGCCGCGGACATCGCCGATGATGGGGAAGCGCGGCTGCAGCCCCTGCAAGCGTTCGTAGAGGTAGTCACCGGTACGCGCGGCGTTGCCCATCAGGTCGTGGTCGATGATCTCATCGAGCACGGCATTGCCTGCAGCACAGGCAAGCGGGTTCCCGGCATAGGTGTAGCCGTGGACGAAGCCGCCCGCGGAGAGTACCGGCTCCACCAGGCGGCGTGAAGCCACCATGGCACCGAGGGGGACATAGCCGGCGGCGAACCCCTTGGACAGGGCGATGATGTCGGGCGTGACATCCCAATGCTCGCTCGCCAGGAATCGGCCCGTGCGACCGGCGCCCGACATGACTTCGTCGTGGATCAGCAGCACGCCGTGGTGATCGCAGATCTCGCGCACGCGCGGGTAGTAGCTGTCCGGAGCGACCAGCGCCCCGGTTGCAGCGCCGCCCACCGGCTCCATGATGAAAGCGAGCACCGTCTCCGGGCCGAGGCGCCGGATCTCGGCGTCCAGCATGTCGGCGTAACGGATCCCACGCTGCTCCGGCGTCAGATCATCGCTGTCGAGATGGCACAGCGGCGCGGGGATCTTCGGCATCTCCTCCATCATCGGCGCGAACGGCGCGACCATCGGCGTGTAGCCGGTCAGCGCCAGCGCGCCCAGCGTCGAGCCGTGGTAGGAGGGATAGCGGCTGATGACCCGGTAGCGCTGGGCCTCGCCCATCGCCAACGCGTATTGACGCGCCAGCTTGATGCAGCTCTCGACGGCCTCCGAACCGCCGGAGACGAAGAAGACGCGATCGAGATCCCCTGGCATGAGATCGGCGACGCGGCGGGCCAGCGTCTCCGCGGGCTCGTTTTCGAACTGCAGGCGGTAGGCGAACGTCGCACGCTCCATCTGCGCCTGCATCGCCGCGAGCACGCGCGGGTTCGAATGCCCGATGTTGCTCACCATGGCCCCGGAGCTGCCGTCGATGTAGCGACTGCCATCGGCGGCGTACATGTAGATCCCTTCGGCGCGGTCGATCAGCGGCTGGCGCTGACGGGTCTGATAGAAGAGATTGGACGGAGGCCGCGCTTCGCTCGGGTCAGTGGTCGTCACGTTTCAGTCCTCGCTACCGTCGAGCAGGATGCAATCGGCGCCGCGGATGCGTACACGCACGGCCTCGTCCTCCTTGAACGGGCGAGAATCGATCGGGTTGATCGCCTGCATCTCCTCGCTGCCTACCTCGATGAAATAGCGTGCGACCTGCCCCTGGTAGTCGACGGTGCGCACGCGCGCTTCGAGCACGATCTCGTCATCTGTCGCTTCGTGACGTTCGGCGAGCAACAGGCGTTCCGCACGCACGACGACCCGCACGGCATCGCCCTCGTTGCGTTCACCATCGAAGATCGGGCGAGCCA
>SLKC01000185.1 GCA_007134775.1 Ectothiorhodospiraceae bacterium
CGACCACGGGTGCGCGCTCCACGACGACGGACGAGTGGAGTGCTGGGGCGACGACAGCAAGGGACAGTCCAGCCCGCCGGACGCTCAATTTACCTCGATCAGCGTCGATCGCGACTATAGTTGCGGCGTCGACACCTCCAGGAGACTCCACTGCTGGGGAGACACGCCGATCATGCCCGACGACCAATTCCACGGCGTCATGCGATCCGGACGACGATCGATGTGCACCGTCGACACCGACGACCGATTGGTCTGCCGGGGACTGGGAGAAGCCCGACCGGATGGCGAGCTCGACGGCGTCAGCCTGGGCGACGGGTACGCCTGCGGCCTCGACGCCGAAGGCGCCATCCTGTGCTGGGGCGCCTCCGCTATGGGTTCGATGGAGCCTCCCGACGGGCAATTTGCGATGGTGACCACCGCCAAAGCACAGGCTTGCGCGCTTGACGATGATGGTTCCATCCAGTGCTGGGGACCGGAGAGTATGAGGCTCGGGACCGGTAGAGCGACCCTCGAAGAACTTTTGGAGTCTGGCTTTGACGAGTCTCCCGACCTCTTCAGTTCCCCGGAGCGGGACGACGTAGATGACGGACACCGCGTCGCATTCGATGAACCGATCGCCCCACGGGGAGTCGACATTCGCCCCCGCGATCGGGAGCCCCTCTCCGTGCATACACCGCAGGAGTCCTTCCAGAAGATCTCGGCAGGACAAACTCACGCCTGTGGAGTGACCGATTCCGGGGACCTGCACTGCTGGCATCGCTTCGACCACCGGGCGTGGACCGTCCGTCTGGCCAGAGCGCTGGAGCAAATCGCTGTGGGCGACGACCACGCCTGCGGGCTCGACGATCGAGGCCGGGCCCACTGCTGGGGACTGGGCAGTGGACTGACATGGCACCCCTCGCCGGATACCTTCGAAGAGATCGCCGCCGGCTCCAATTTTAGCTGCGCCATCGACACCGCCGCCCAGGTCCAGTGCTGGGGCGCCGACGGGGCCAACGAGACCTATCCCCCGAAAGGAGCTTTTGGCCAGATCTCGGCAGGTGACGATGTGGTATGCGGGATCACCGAATCCGATCATCTTCACTGCTGGGGACGCCTCCACTACGGGAGCACCGACACTCGCTGAAGCCCGGGATCGACTCGGTGGTAGACTTCGACGTGCCGTGGCTCTAAACGAAAGGAAATTCAACCAACTCTGGTGCGCGGATTCACCCGACACTCTTGTGCACGCGTGGAACGACAACCCTCTCTCAGAAATCTGAGACTTTTGGCTCAATCCCGCCCCCTCGATGGGGCGTTATGAGATCGTCTTCATTCCCTTGTAACGCTTCGGTTAAAGCACCTTTCCACCCCTGGGGTGCCGCCGTGGAATACAGATTGCACTATCTGGTCAGGTAGCAAGCCGATGACCACTGACGCCACAGGACTTCGAGGACTCCCAGATGCGACGCTCTACCGCTCTTACGACATTTCTATTCATCGCGGCGGCCGTACTGGCCTCTGTCGCCGTCGCCTGCACCCACTCCGAGAGGGGAGACAGCAACGAGGAGTTCAACGTCCAGGAGCCCGACGAGACGGAGGTCGAATTCATCCTGGAAAACGAGACGGACGTTTCGCTCTATATTCAGGTCCAGCCGGCCGACTGGTTTTCCATCGAGCGAAACGGCGATCCGGTCCACATCACGCGGGGATGCGGCTTTCCCTGCCCCTGTGACGAAAATGCCGAGGCCCTCCCCTCGTGCGGAGCCGACTGCGTCGGCGCCGACATCGCCCTTCACGTCGACGAGATCGCCCCCGGCGACGACGAACGCCTCACCTGGGATGGCGTCGAATACGCCATCGAGGGCGAAGGCGTCGATCGGTGTTACGAAGAGGTGAAGGCGACCGACGAGGTCCTGAGCGCTGAATTTTGCTACGGCTTCGAGACCAAAGACGACCAGCTCGTCGCCGACGCCGAATGCCAGACCGTAGAGTTTGAGCCCGGCGTGGATGAACAAGTGGTGGTCACCGTCGACGATGCCCCGCTCCCGTCCGGACCGCCCTCGGTGGAATTCGTCGTTGAGAACGACTCTTCCGATCCCGTCTACATCCAGGAGGCCACCCTGGCCCCCACCGACTGGGTTACGATCCGACAAGACGGCTCCTCACTTCGGACCGAGACCAGTTGTCTCGACCCCTGCTCCTGTGAAGACCTCGCCGAACACGGAGCGTGCGCGATATGTGATGCCTTCCGCCACCAATACGCCGACGAAGTGGACCCGGGAGACGACCGCCGCCATACGTGGGACGGCGCCTTCTACGAATTGAACTCCATCGACAACCACTCGTGCTACGACCAGTTTCAGATGTACTCGGAGTCGCTGGAGGTCGAAGTGTGCTACGGAACAGACTACGAGGAAGACGAAAACAACCTCCACGAGTTGGTCGTCGATCTCACCTGTGAGACCGTCTCCTTCGAATTGGGCGTCGATCAACAGGTCGTCGTCACCGTCGAGGACGAAACCCCTGTGCCCCACGACGAGTCCATCGACTTCGCCATCGTCAACGACTCCGACCAGTCGATCTACCTCCAGCACGCTACCTTTCCGGCGCCGGGCTGGATGTCGGTGTACCGAGACG
>SLKC01000164.1 GCA_007134775.1 Ectothiorhodospiraceae bacterium
CCGACGGTGCCCGGGATGCCGATGAAGAACTCCGCGCCGACCAAGTCGCGATCGCTGCAGAAACGCGGCAGCCGCGCGCACGCCACGCCTGCACCCGCGAAGACGCGGCCACGGCCTTCGTCGGTGAGCGTGTTCAGGGCGTTGCGGGTGGCGATGACGGTGCCGCGGATGCCGCCATCGCGCACGAGCAGATTGCTGCCCAGGCCGAGCCAGAAGACCGGTTCGTCAGCGGGCAGTGTCGCCAGCGCGGCGGCCACATCGTCGACGTCGGCGGGGATGTAGAGGCGCTCGGCCGGGCCGCCGATGCGCCACGAGGTCCAGCTCGCCAGCGGTTCGGCGTAACGCCATTCGCCGCGCAGGGCCGTGATGGCAGGGGTATCGTTCATCGCACCTCCCCGGCCAACTGCTGCGGCAGTTCGCGCGCGATGGCGCCAATGTTGCCGGCGCCCAGGGTGAGGACGATGTCGCCATCAGCGACTACGTTCGCCAACGCATCGGCCAGCTCCTCGACGGCGGGCACCAGCACGGGATCGACGCGCCCGCGCGCGCGGATGGCCCGGCACAGGGCGCGGGCGTCCGCGCCGGGGATGGGGGCCTCGCCCGCCGCGTAGACCTCGACGATGAGCAGCACGTCGGCGGCCTCCGCGAGCACGCGGGCGAAGTCGTCCAACAGATCCTGCGTACGCGTGTAGCGGTGTGGCTGGAACGCAACCACGAGGCGCCGCCCCGGCCAGCCGGCGCGCACGGCGGCGCTGCTCGCGGCGATCTCGGTCGGGTGGTGGCCATAGTCATCGATGAGGCGGACCGCGCCCGCCGGGGTGGCGATCTCGCCATAGGACTGCAGGCGCCGCCCGATGCCCTGGAAGCCCGCCAATGCCCGGCGGATGGCGTCGGCCTCGACCCCCAGCTCCCACGCCACGGCGATCGCGGCAAGCGCATTGCGCACGTTGTGCTCGCCGGGCAGGTTGAGTTCGACCGCCTCAAGGCGCTGGCCGTCGGGCAGCGCGACATCGAAACGGGTGCGCCCCGCCTGCGCCACGATCGCCGATGCGGTGACATCGCCACCGCCGCCGGGATCCAGGCCGTAGGTGAGCACCGGCCGCGTAACCGACGGCAACAGGGCACGCACATGGCGATCATCGGTACAGAGCACGGCGAGGCCGTAGAAGGGCAGGTGGTGCAGGAACTCGCCAAAGGTCTCCAGCAGCCGCTCGAAACTGCCGTCGTAGGTCGGCAGGTGGTCGGCATCGATGTTGGTGACGATCGCGATGATCGGCTGCAGGTAGAGGAACGAGGCATCGCTCTCGTCGGCCTCGGCGACGAGGTACTCGCTCGTGCCGAGGCGGGCGTTGGTCGCCGAGGCGGTGAGCTGGCCACCGATGACGTAGGTCGGATCGAGCCCGCCCTCGGCCAGCAGGCTCGCCACCAGACTCGTGGTGGTCGTCTTGCCGTGCGTGCCGGCGACGGCGATGCCGCGGCGGAAGCGCATCAGCTCGGCCAGCATCTCGGCACGCGGGATGACCGGGATGCGGGCGGCGCGCGCGGCCTCCAGCTCGGGATTGTCGTGCGGGACGGCCGCGGAGGCGACGACCACATCGGCCTGCGCGACGTGTTCGGCGTCGTGGCCCTGACCGATGTCGATGCCCAGGCCCGCGAGTCGCCGCGTCAACGCATTGCGCTGCAAATCGGAGCCGGAGACCTGGTAGCCGAGGTTGTGCAACACCTCGGCGATACCGCCCATCCCCACGCCGCCGATACCGACGAAGTGGATGCGGCGGGTACGGCGCATGCCCACGGGGATCTGCGGTCGCTGTTCGCTCATCGCGCCACCTCCAGCAGGCGATCGGCGACCGCGCGGGCCGCATCGGGGCGGGCGAGCGCGCGGGCGCGCCGCGCCCGTTCGAGCAGGCCGGCGCGGTCGCGCAGCAGCTCCGCGAGTTCGCGCTCGAGGCGCTGATCGTCGAGTTCGCGCTCGGGGACCAGCGTCGCCGCGCCCGCGTTGGCCAGCCACTCGCCGTTACGCATCTGATGGTCGTCGACGGCGTGGGGGAAGGGCACCAGCAGCGAGGCGACGCCGGCCGCCGCGAGCTCGGCCACGGTCATCGCGCCCGCCCGTGCGATCACCGCATCGGCACGGCCGAGCGCCCCGGCCATGTCCTCGATGTAGGGCGCGACCGTCGCGGCCACACCCGTCACCTCATAGGCGGCGCGGACCGATTCACTGTGGCGCGGGCCGGCGACATGCGTGACCGTGGGCCGCTGCTCGCCGGGCAGACGCGCCAGCGCTTGCGGCAAACGCTCATTGAGCCAGCGGGCGCCTTGACTCCCCCCCAGTACGAGCAGGTGCAGCGCCCCTGTACGCTCGGCGAAGCGCGTCTCCGGCGATGGCAGCGCGGCGATTTCGGCGCGCACCGGGTTGCCGGTATCGCGGGCACCGATCCGGGCGGGGAAGGTCCCCGGCATCGCCTCGAGGACGCGCTGGGCGAGACGCGCAAGCACCCGGTTGGTCAGTCCGGGCACGGCGTTCTGTTCATGGACCACGAGCGGGCAGCGCACGGTGCGCGCCATGAGTCCGGCCGGACCGGCGGCAAAGCCACCCATCCCGAGCAGGGCCCGGGGACGGTGGTGGCGCAATAGCGCGCGCGCCTCATGGCAGGCACGCGCGAGGGCGAAGGGGGCGCGCAGCCGCGTGGCCCAACCCTTACCCCGCAGACCGCCCACCCGCAGCGTCTCGAACTCGATACCGGCCGCGGGCACGACCCGGGCTTCCAGCCCGGTCGCGGTGCCGAGCCAGACGACGGGGACCTCGCGGTCGCGCAGCTCCTGCGCGACCGCCAGCGCCGGATAGACGTGGCCGCCCGTTCCCCCGGCAGCGATGGCGATCGGCGCACTCATGGCGCCCTCCCGCGGCGACTCGCCTGACGGGATGTGGCGCGGATCTCGTAGGCCACGCGCAGCAGCAGGCCGATCGCCGCACAGGTCATCAGGGTGCTCGATCCGCCATAGCTCATCAGCGGCAGCGTCAACCCCTTCGTCGGCATCAGGCCCATGTTCACCCCGATGTTCACCAGCGCCTGGAAGGCGAGCCAGAGCGCGACACCGCTGGCGAGGAATGCGGCAAAGGGCGCCCCCACCGCATCGGCGCGGCCGGCGAGCTGGAAAGAGCGCCCCACGAGGAGCCCGTAGAGACCGAGCACCAGCGCCACACCGATCAGCCCGGTCTCCTCGGCAAAGATGGCGAAGAGGAAGTCGGTGTGCGCCTCGGGCAGATAGAAGAGCTTCTGCACGCTCGCGCCCAACCCGACGCCATTCCAGCCACCCGAACCGATCGCCATCAGCGATTGCGTCAGCTGGAAGCCGCTGTCGAAGGGATCGGCCCACGGGTCGAGAAACCCGGTAATGCGCTGCATCCGATACGGGGTGGTGACCGCGAGCAGGACCAGGGTGGCAACCGCGGCGCCGGTGAGCAGGCAGAAGCGACCCAACGGCACGCCCCCGAGAAACAGCAGCGCGAGCACAACCGCGGCGAGGATCACTGCGGCGCCGAAATCGGGCTGCAACAGCAGGAGCAGGCCAGCGATGGCGACCAGGGCAACGGGGCGCAGGAACCCGCGCCAGCGCGCCACGACCTCGGCGCGCTGGCGCACAAGGTAATCGGCGACGTAGACGACGAAGGCGAACTTGGCCACCTCGGCGACCTGCAGGCCGATGATCCCGAGCTCGAGCCAACGCGTACTGCCCTTCACCGTGCGGCCGAAGCCGGGCATCAGCACCAGCGCCAGCAGCAGCAGCGCCAACAGGAGAACGGGTACCGCGGCCTGGCGCCAACGCGCCAGCGGCACCTGGACCACGCCCCAGGCGAGCACCAGGCCGAGACCGATAAAGATCGCCTGACGCTGGACGTAATACCAGGGCTCGTCGAACAGGCGCGCCGCAACGGTCATCGACGCCGAGGCCACCATCACCAGCCCGAGCCCGACGAGCGCGAGCGTCGCCAGCACGATGAACGGGTCGAGCTCGACCGGGCGCACCGGTCCCCGCCAGGTGGTCCTTGTTCCCGGCGCGCGCCCGTCGGCGATGGCAACGCTGGCGACCGCGTTCATGTCGGCCTCCCGAGCACCGCCGCGGCGAACGCCTCGCCGCGCGCACGGTAGTCACGGAACTGATCGAAGCTCGCACAGGCGGGGGAGAGCAGCACGCTGTCACCCGGTTCGGCATGCACCGCGGCACGCGCCACCGCCGCCGGCAGATCGGCGACGCATACGACGGGCACAGCGGTACCGATCGCCTCGGCCAGGCGAGGGGCATCCCGCCCATAGAGCACGACGGCACGGGCGTGGCGCGCCACCGCCGCGGCCAGTGGGGTGAAGTCGGCGCCCTTGCCATCGCCGCCGGCGATCAGCACGACCGGCTCGCTGCAGCCCGAGAGGGCCGCTACGGTCGCCCCCACATTGGTCGCCTTGGAGTCGTCGTACCAGGTCACGCCAGCGATCTCGGCGACCCGCTGCATCCGGTGCGGCAAGCCGCTGAACGTCGCCGAAGCCGGCGCGCCCCGCGCCGGATCGACCCCCACCGCCGCGAGCAGGGCCAACGCGGCCAGCGCATTGGCCCGGTTGTGGCGCCCGGGCAGTGCGACCCGGGCGGCTGGCCACAAGGGCGTGCGCCCACGGGCGAGCCACGCCTCCCCCTCATGCTCGATGACGCCGAGGTCATCGCCTGCAGGCTCGCTGAGCGTGAAGCCGATTGCCGTGGCGGTATCCCGGCACAGCGCGGCCGCGGCCGGATCATCGCGGTTGACCACGGCCGCTTGCGCGCCAGCATAGATCCGCGCCTTCGCCGCGGCGTAGGCGGCCACTCCAGGGTAGCGGTCGAGGTGATCGGCGCTGAAGTTGAGCACGACGGCCGCGGCCGCTGTGAGGCTGTAGGTCGTCTCGAGCTGGAAGCTCGACAGCTCAAGCACGTAGACATCGGGCGGCGGCGCATCAGCGAGCAGCAGATCCAGCGCCGGTGGTCCCAGGTTCCCGCCCGTGCGCACGCTCAGGCCGGCTTCGCGCAGCATCGCGGCAACCAGCTCCGTAACCGTGCTCTTGCCATTCGAGCCGGTAATGGCGATCACGGGGGCATCCGCCGCACGCGCGAACAGTTCGATGTCGCCGATGCACTCGACACCGGCGGCGCGCGCGGCGACCAGTGCGGGCTCATCCAGTGCGACCCCGGGGCTCACCAGCACGCGCGCGGCGCGCCGGAAGCGGGCGCGATCGAACCGCCCCAGGCACACCCGCGCCTGCGGCCAGTCGCGCTGCAGGGTCGCGAGGCCGGGCGGCTGCTCACGGCTGTCGACGACCTCGTAGGGCTCGCCCTGGCGCTCAAGATAGCGCACCAGCGACAGGCCCGTTTCGCCGAGGCCGGCGATCAGCGTGGGCGGCATGCGCCGGTTGGAGGTCGCGGCCATCATCGCAGCTTCAGCGTTGCCAGGCCGATGAGGACCAGCACCACGGTGATGATCCAGAAGCGCACGATCACCCGCGGTTCGGGCCAGCCCATCAGCTCGAAGTGGTGGTGCAACGGCGCCATGCGGAAAAGGCGCCGTCCTGTCAGCTTGTACGAGGCCACCTGCGCCATCACCGACAGCGTCTCGACGACGAAGACACCGCCCATGATCACGAGCACCAGCTCGTGGCGGCCGACGATCGCGAGCAGGCCGAGCGCGGCGCCCAAGGCAAGTGCGCCGACATCACCCATGAAGACCTGTGCCGGATAGGTGTTGAACCAGAGAAAGCCCAACCCCGCGCCCATGATCGCGCTGGCAAAGACGACGAGCTCGCCGGCGCCGGGGATGAAGGGGATGTGCAGATAGCCCGCGAATTCGGCATGGCCGACCACGTAGACGATCACCCCGAGCGCGCCGGCCACCATGACCGTCGGCAGGATCGCCAGCCCGTCAAGACCGTCGGTGAGATTGACCGCGTTGCTTGAGCCGACGATCACGATAAAGGCAAAGGGGATGAACCAAAGACCGAGGGGGATCGCCACCTCCTTGAAAAAGGGCACGATCAGTTCGGTCTCCGCCGGGTTCTGCGCGGTGAAGTAGAGGATCGACGCGGCCACGAGCGCCACCACCGTCTGCGCCGCGAACTTGGTCCGCGCCGACAGGCCGCGGGCGTTGCCGTAGGCGAGCTTGAACCAGTCATCGACGCCACCGATGAGGCCGAAGCCGAGTGTCGTCACCAGCACGATCCAGACGAAACGGTTGCCCAAATCGCTCCACAACAGCGTGGCGACCGCGATGGCGACGAGGATGAGGACACCGCCCATGGTCGGCGTACCGGTCTTGTCCACATGGCTCTGCGGGCCGTCGTCACGCACATGCTGACCGACGCGGGAGAGCGTCAGGTGGCGGATCACGACGGGCCCCACCATGAGCGCCATCGCCAGCGCCGTCAGCGTGCCGAGGATCGCGCGCAGTGTCAGGAACTGGAACACGCGGAAGCCGTCGTGGAACTGCATCAGCCAATCGGTCAGCCAGAGCAGCATGGTCAGCCCCCCTCCCCCGGAACCAGTCGCGCGACAAGACGATCGAGCGCGTTGCTGCGTGAACCCTTGACCAGCAGGGCCACCTCGGCGCTCGCCTGCGAGTGCAGCAGCTTCACGAGTGCATCGAGATCATCGACGAGATCGGCCCCCGCGCCGAACCCCGCGCAGGTCTCCGCCGCACTGGGCCCGATCGCCCACAGGCGATCGATACCGGCCTCGCGCGCCTGCGCCCCGAGCCGGCGATGCGCCGCCGCCGTCTCCGCGCCCAGCTCAGCCATCTCACCGACGACCGCCCAGCGCGGCGAAGGGGCCTCGGCAATGACCGCGAAGGCGGCTGCAAACGAGCCGGGGTTGGCATTGTAGCTGTCGTCGAGCAGGGCGCAGCCGGCCGGTCCGCGGCGCTGGCGCAGACGCCCGGGCACCGGCTCGACGCTGGCGAGGCCGGCGCCGATCTGCTCAATGGTGGCGCCCACGGCACGCGCACCCGCCGCCGCAGCGGCCGCGTTGCGCCGGTTGTGGGCGCCTGGGAGCGCGAATGTGAACGGTGCGGTCGTGCCGTCGATGGCGAGCGCGAGCATGTCGGCGGCCTGCACCCGCACGTGCACATCGGCGCGGTCATCGTCACCGAACGTGGTCCGGCGACGGTCCCCGGCGAGACCTTCCCACAGCGGCGTCCAGTCGCTGTCGGCGGGGAACACCGCATGGCCGTCGCCCGGGAGCCCAGCCAGCAGCTCGCCCTTGGCGTGGGCGACACCGGCGACCGAGCCGAATCCCTCAAGATGGGCCGCGCCCGCATTGGTCAGTACACCAACATCAGGGCGCACCCATGCGGTCAGGGTGGCGATCTCGCCGGGGTGGTTGGCGCCGAGCTCGAACACGGCGGCGGTGTGCGTGGCATCGAGTTCACACAGCATCAGCGGCACGCCGATGTCGTTGTTCAGATTGCCGCGGGTCGCCAGCGCCGGCCCGCGCTGGCGCAGGATGGCAGCGACACACTCCTTCACCGTGGTCTTGCCGTTGCTGCCGGTCACCGCAATCACGGGGATCGTGAAGCGCGACCGCCAGGCCACGGCGAGCCGCGCGAGGGCCGCGCGAGTGTGAGCGACGACGACCTGTGGTGCCGCGACGGCGAGTTCGCGCTCGACCAGGAGGGCCGCTGCGCCCGCTGCCACCGCGTCATGCGCAAAGTCGTGGCCGTCGTAATGGGGTCCGCGCAAACAGACAAAGAGATTGCCGGGCGCAAGCATGCGTGTATCCGTACTCACCCCCTGGACGGCGACCTCCGTGGCCGTGTCCGCCAGGGCGCCACCGGTCCATGCGGCGATGGTGGACGGCGCCGCCGTGATCATCGCCCTGCCCCCGTTGCCCCGCCGACCAGCGCCGCCGCAGCCTCACGATCGCTCCAGGCGACGGTGGTCTCCCCCCGTACCTGCGTGGTCTCGTGGCCCTTGCCGGCGACGAGTACGAGATCGTCCGGCCCGGCATCCTGCCACGCCCGTTCGATGGCGCGTGCGCGGTCGTGCTCGATGGTGTACGCCGTGCCGGGTGGCATGCCCGCCGCGATGTCGGCGACGATCGCGGCCGGGTCTTCGCTGCGGGGGTTGTCGTCGGTGATGATCACGCGATCGGCTCCGGCCGCCGCGGCCCGCGCCATGAGCGCTCGCTTGCCGCGATCGCGGTCGCCACCGGCGCCGAACACGCACCCGATACGCCCCCGCGCATGGGCGCGCAGAGCGGCGAGCACGGCCGCGAGTGCGCCTGCATTGTGGGCGTAGTCGACCACGAGCCCGGGGCCTTGGCTGCCACGGAAGAGTTCCATGCGCCCCGGCACCGGCCGCAGCCCCTCGAGGCCAGCAACGATCTCCTCGAAGCGGTCGCCCGCAGCGAGCAACCCCGCGACCGCTGCCAGGGCATTGTCCACGTTGAACGTGCCGAGCAGCGGCAGCGTGACGGCCTGTGCCCGGTTGTGCCAATGCAGCCGGCAACGGATACCGTCCGGCCGTGGCTCGAGCGCGGTGGCACTCAGCGTCCCCGTCGGGGCCACGGGCACGCGGCCACGGCCGTAGCCGACACGGCGGATGTGCGGGCGCACCTGCTCAAGCAGCCGGCGACCGAAGGCATCGCCGAGATTGAGGGCGACCCCCTGCAATCCGGGCCAGTCGAACAGGCGCGCCTTCGCCCCGGCATAGCTCGCCTCGTCGGCGTGGTAGTCGAGGTGGTCGCGCCCGAGCTGGGTGAGGATCGCCACGTCGATCCGGGTACCGTCGAGGCGATGCTGGGCCAGGCCATGGGAGGACGCCTCCAGGGCGATCTCGCTGATGCCCTGGTCGAGCAGCTCCGCGAGTGTCGCCTGCAGCGCGACCGCATCCGGTGTCGTCAGCCCGGGCGCACTGAGCG
The DNA here is from genome assembly GCA_007134775.1 of Ectothiorhodospiraceae bacterium. GTDB lineage: Bacteria > Pseudomonadota > Gammaproteobacteria > XJ16 > Halofilaceae > Halofilum. The sequence goes on from SLKC01000164.1 coordinate 8,932, forward strand.
CACCGGGGCGGCCACAGCCGAGCGTGCCCAACACGCCTGCGCCCCCGGTCGCATGGGGCGAGCGCAGATCGGCGATGAAGTGGGTTACTGAACTCTTGCCGTCCGTCCCCGTTGTCGCGGTGACCCGCTCCAACGCCTCCGCGGGGCGACCGTGGAAGCGCGCGGCGATGGTGCCCAGATTGCGCATCAGCCCGGGCACCTCGACCAGCGCCGCCCCGGCGGCAGCGACGGCGTGATGCCGCGCGGCATCGAGGCGCGGCTCGGCGGCATCGACGAGCACAGCGACCGCACCGCCGGCGAGGGCTGCCGCCAGGTGATCGAGCCCGTGGCCCCGCGTGCCGGCGAGCGCCACGAAGGCGAAGCCGGGCTCCACCCGACGGCTGTCGAGCGTGAGACCGGTCAACGCGCGTTCGTCGACCACGGCCACATCGGCCAGTCCGGTCAGGAGGCGTCCCAGGCTGCGCTCGTTGACGGCCTCGGCGGCCATCATGTCGCCCCCGCGCCGCCGGCGTTCAGCTCGTACGGCTGGAGTCCGGCGGGGTCGTCGGGACTGATGTCGAGCAGCCGCAGACTACCGGCGATCACGCGAGCGAAGAGCGGGGCCGCCACCTGCCCACCATAGAACTGGTCGCCGGCGGGCTCGTTGATCACCGCGACCGCGGCGATGCGCGGGTCGCTGGCCGGGGCGAAGCCGGCGAAGAGGGCGCGATAGCGATCGGCGGCATAACCGCCCGGCCCGACCACGTGCGCCGTTCCGGTCTTGCCGGCCACACGATAGCCGGGCACTGCGGCCCGGCCCCCCGTGCCGCTCGGAGAGACGACCGATTCGAGCATCCGGCGCAGGCTGGCGGCCGTATCGGCCTGCAATACACGCCGACCCGTGCCACCACCACCGCGGCGCAGCGTGATCTCGGGCAGGATGCCACCGGTGGCGATCGCGGCGTAGGCGCGCGCGAGCTGCAGCGGTGTAACCGCCACGCCATAACCGAAGGCGATCGTTGCCTGTTCGACTTCGCTCCAGCTCCCTGCCGGCATCAGCTTGCCACCGGCCTCACCCGGGAAGCCGCTGTTCGTGCTCGACCCCAGGCCGCAACGGCTCAAGGCCGACCACAGGTCTTGCGTCGCGAGCGAGAGGGCGATCCGGGTCGCACCGACGTTGCTCGACTTGCGCAGGACACCGCTGACATCGAGCTCGCCCAGATCGCGATAGTCGGAGATGGTGTGGCGGCCGACCTGCATGGTCCCCGGTGTCGTGAACACGGGGGTGTCGGGCTCGTATCCCCCCTGTTCCAGCGCGGCGGCGATCGTGAACGTCTTCAGTGTCGAGCCCGGCTCGAAACTGTCTGCCACCGCGCGATTGCGCACGGCACTGCTGTCGCGATCCGCGCCATCATTCGGATTGAAACCGGGCTGGCTGGCCATCGCCAGCACCTCACCGCTGTGCACATCCAGGACCACGAGCGAGC
>SLKC01000127.1 GCA_007134775.1 Ectothiorhodospiraceae bacterium
CCGGGTGTCCCGATCATCTCTCGGGGCTCAGGGTAACGCCGCGCCTCGCCGTCGCGTCATTGCGGCGGGGATTGGGCCCCTTGCTGCCTCGGTCGTTGTCAGCGTCGACTCCCCCCGGCGCGCCGCTCCACCAGAGACCCCTTCAACACCCGTGCCGTCTCGCTCTTCCTGCGGGTCTTGACCACCTTCTCGGGCGGCCCCTCGGCGACCACCCTGCCCCCGGCATCCCCGCCCTCGGGGCCGAGATCGATCAGCCAGTCCGCCTCGGCGATGACGTCGAGGTTGTGCTCGATGAGGAGGACGCTGCGGCCGGCGTCGACCAGACGGTGGAGCGCGCGGATGAGGCGTTCGACGTCGGCCATGTGCAGGCCGACGGTGGGTTCGTCGAGGATGTAGAGGGTGTGGGGTTTTTGCTGGCCGCACACATCCGGACGGGCCTTGGCCAGTTCGGTGACGAGCTTGATCCGCTGGGCCTCGCCGCCCAGCAGTGGCGGCTCGGCTGGCCGAAGGCAAGGTAGCCGAGACCCGCCGCGCACATGAACGAAATGGTTTCCGTCAGCAGATGTGCGGCTGGGCTGCCCCAGTGGACGCCGCGGAGTCGGTTGCGATGCGACTACGATTAAAGGCATCGCCTTGCACCACAACCACGGGGCGCCGCAGACCGGGCGCTGAACCGACTGGATCGGGGAGTTCGGCCCACCATACTTCGCCCTGCGTCACCAATCGCTATCTTCCAATCGGCGACGGGCCGCGCTGGCCGTGAACGCGTCGTTGTCGTGACTGACTTCCTCGATGACCTGATCCAGCGCGCTGGTCACCGCCTCAGGATCATGCCGTGCAACGTATTCGCCTAGCGCTTCCGCAACCACGCGACTGCGTGATTTGTGCATGCGTCGGGCCAGCTCGTCGGTCTGCTGTGCCAACTCGTCGGGGATGAATATCGCGGTCTTCATACCTCTAGTATGACCATGCGCACCGCTAGCCCGTGTAGGTTCGTTTGCATACGGAAATGAATATTCCAGTTGCCATGTCGCGCGGGCGACAATGAACAGCGAAGCCGACAAAGCCCTGCCTGCAACCGGCCGGCAAACTCCGCTGTCTCCGAACAACGGAAGCGGCAAACCATGGTCGTACGTCCCAGGCCCGGCGTCTTTCGCATGCTGGTTACGATGCGCGGCTCGATCGTGCCGCGCATTCTCCCGCAGATGGTCTGCGCGGCGGGCCTCGGTGCCCTCGTGGCGTGGGGGCATGCGACCTGACCCACTGCGCTTCCGGCTTACTCGTTTGCACCGTTCGCGGTGTTCGGAATCTCCCTCTCGATCTTTCTGGGATTCCGCAATAATGCAGCCTACGAGCGCTGGTGGGAGGCACGCCGGGAGTGGGGGATACTCGTCGCCGAGACGAGGAGCCTAGCGCGCGCCACGGCTACCTTCATCGCACCGGATGCGCATGAACGTCGACGTCTCTTGCATCTCGCCGTGGTTTTCGCCCACTCACTGCGAGGCTCGCTCCGCCGTGAAGATGTAACGGCTGATACGCAACGGTGGCGCGCCCTCTGCGATGAGACCGCCTACAACCGCTACAGCGTACCGGCGGCCTCCGTACTGCGGACCATGGGAGAAGACCTCTACCGCATGCGTGTGCGGGACGTTCTCGATCTCACTGGTGCACGGGTGCTTGATGAACGTCTGGCGGCCTTTGCCAGCGTCCAGGCCTCGTGCGAACGGATTTCCAACACGCCGCTCCCCTTTGCCTACGCATTGCTTGTGCATCGAACGGCCTACGTCTACTGCTTTCTGCTGCCGTTCGCGATCGTGAGTACGGTTGGCTGGCTGACTCCTCTTTTCACGGCGATTGTCGCCTATACCTTCTTCGGCCTCGACGCCTTGAGCGAAGAACTCGAAGAACCGTTCGGTCACGCGGACAACGACCTTGCCCTGAACGCACTGTGTCGCACGATCGAGATCGAGATCGCGGAAGCCACGGGTGAGACGCCGCCGCAGGCGCTGCAAGCGGAGGGATTCATCCTGACATAGCTGGAAAACGCGGGGTAAGCCACGCGATTAGCGTGAATGGCGTAGGTGCGCTTCGCGCCCACCGCGCGACGCGCACATGAACGCGGCGAGCGCGGCAGGGCCACGTGCGCATTGTCCCGCTGGCGCGGGCGGAATTCTGGGGACAGTAACCGAAATTCACGAGCGGGTATGGCCATTGGCACGGGGAATTCGATAGCTGTCCCTCAAATCCGTCCCTGAATCCCCGTAAATCCATGGCGGTTTCCTGGCCAACCGGCTATGAGCAAGGCTCGCTGACGGTTGCGAATACGGCTGCCAGACCCTCGTCCAGGGTCAGTAATCGGTACGAAGATTCCAGCGCAGTCCCGGCGATGATCGCATCGGGTAACTTGATTCGGTGGTTCTGGCGCAACGCGATCACGCGATCTTCAATGGCGCGCGTCAGTCCCATATACGTCATGGTGGACAGGGTCGATTCGATGGCGGCGCCTTCCTCGGCGGTCAAGCCCGGGTAGCCCATCAGCTCCATGCGAGTAATCGCACTGTATGCCAGGGATGTATCGTCGCCGACCGACCGGAGCAGTTCC
>SLKC01000100.1 GCA_007134775.1 Ectothiorhodospiraceae bacterium
CCATGGGAGCTGGCTCGCTGGGTCCAGCGTGAGGCGACGGAGGCGGGGCTGGTGCTGCCCCCTGAGGGCGTGGATGTCGCGTGGCCCGAGCACACCACGACCGGCTGAGGGGGCTTGCCCGCCGACCCGATCCGCCTCGTATGGGAGGGTCGTCGCGACAGGTGCAGCAGTTGCGATGAATGAGGACCGCGGCGACGTATGGTCAGTCGCGAGCCGAGACGGAGGCTGATTGAGCGTGGGCACCGACACCGACACCGAGGTCCGCACCGACGCCCGCTGGGAGTTGTTCGCCGCCGAAGCGGCGTACGCCGACAGCATCGTCAGATCCGCGATCGGCGACGTCGAGGCATGCGTCGCACGGCTCGAAGAGGCGCTGGAGATCCTGCCCACCTACGCCCCGGCGATCCTGACGCTCGGGTCGATCGACTACCAACTGGATGACCCCGCCTCCGGCCGACGGCGGCTGCTGTCGCTGCTGGACCTGCCAGACGACGCACAGGACCTCGCCGAGATATTGAACACGGCCGGGGACTTCCTCATCAGCCTCCAACGCTACGAGGACGGGCTCGAGCTCTACCAGCGGGCGGCCGCCCGGTTCCCGGACGTCGCGGCCCTGCATCAGGGCGTGGGGTGCTGTGCTGGCCACGAAGGCCACTACGAGCTCGCGATCGCCGCTTCCGAGCGGGCGCTGGAGCTGGCACCCGACAATCAGGAGGTCGTCAACGACCTTGGATGGTGCCTGTTCGAGGCCGGCAAGCTGGACGAGGCGCTGTCCTACCTCGAGCGGGCAGTCTCCATGGATCCGAGCGACGCACTGGCCACCGAGAACCTCCGGATCTGCCGCGAGGCGTGCGAGGGCAATCCCTGAGCGGCGGGATGCCGGCGAAGACTTGACAGGTCACCGGCGAGCGACCATTCTGGTCCCATGGAAGCTGCATCGGTGTCGGAGTTGAAGGCACACCTGTCGAAGTACCTGCGGATGGTGCGCCGTGGCGGTGAGGTCCAGATCCTCGACCATGGACGGCCTATCGCCCGACTCACGGGGATCGCGCCAACGCCGGCTGGAGCGGATCATGAACATCGGCAGGCGCTGATCCGATCTGGCGTCATCAGGCCGAGTCGCCGCGATCCGATGAGTCTGCTCGACGAGCCGCCGCTTGAGCTCCCGGTCGACCTCCGCCGCGCGGCCGCGGAAGAGCGAGCGGATCGGGCGTGAGGTTCTGGGACACCTCGGCACTCGTGCCGCTCATGGTCAACGAGTCGCAGAGCGAGCGGATGCGTGCGCTGATCTCCGAGGACCCCCACATCACGGCCTGGGCGTGGAGCTGGGTGGAGATCGTCAGCGCGGTGGAGCGTCGCGCCCGCGAAGGGGATCTCACACGACCGCATAGGCGAGCCGCCCTCGACCGGTTCGCCGAGTTGGCCGAGTCGTACGACGAGGTCACCGACCTCCTCGCGGTGCGTCGACGGGCCACTGCGCTGCTCGCCCGTCACCCACTCCGAGCCGCCGACGCGGCCCAACTCGGCGCGGCTCTCCTCGTCGCTCCGGAAGACGGTCCTCAACTCGAGTTCGTCTGCCTGGATGCACGGCTCCTGGAAGCCGCGGAGCGAGAAGGGCTCTTCCCCCTCCCCTCGTAGCCGACAGGTGGGTGACACCACTCCTTACCGCGGCATCAGGCGCTGGATCTACGCTTCCCCTTGCGGGCGACCCTGCATCCTGCAGCGCCCTGGCTGCCCCAGGTGGGTCGTCGTGCAGATCCTGGTCGGCAGCAAACTCCGCATGCCCTCGTCGTTACCATCGCTTGGATCGCCCACGTCCCTGCGCGCGCCAAGCCGTCATCGGTGGCCCGCCGACCCGGACGAGGTATCGAGGAGGATGCACGTGGCGCCCACCTCGCAACAGCCGCCGAACGACGATCATGCGGCGGCGATCGCTGCGCTCCAAACACAACTCGACGAGCTCGCATCGACGGTCGACGCTCGACGTCGAGAGAACACGCAGCTGCGCGCGATGTTGGACCTCCCGTCGCCCGACGACGATGGACCGGCCAACCCATCGAAAGCCTCGCAGCCTCACCTGGCCCCCGTCTCCGGCCGCACCTGCGCCGACCACCGGTCGTCGGGCCGCGAGAAGATCACCGTCTACCGCTCGCTGTTCATCGGGCGTGACGACGTCTACGCACGACGGTGGGAGAACGCGGCCGAGGCGACGAGCGGCTGGTGGCCGGTGCATCGCGGCACGAAGCACACGCCGCGCCATGAGCGCGAGTACCTGCCCTTGACCGACGACGTGCTGCCAACGCATCTCGAGGGCGGAAACACGATCGGTCTCTACCCGCTGCTGGACGACGACACGTGCTGGCTTCTCGCTGTCGACTTCGACGGGACGAGCTGGCGGCTGGATGCACGTGCCTACGTCGAGGCCGCCGAAGCCGCCGGCGTACCGAACGCCGTCGAGGTGTCCCGCTCGGGCGACGGCGCCCACGTCTAGACGTTCTTCACCGCACCGGTCGCCGCCTCCGAGGCACGGGCGATGGGCGCGGCGCTGCTTCGCGAGGCGATGGCGTTGCGCGGGGAGCTCGACCTCGGCAGTTA
>SLKC01000117.1 GCA_007134775.1 Ectothiorhodospiraceae bacterium
ATTCGCTTCACTTCGACCCTCCAGGGGATCCGGTCCTCGGCGCGACACCTCGGCCTCGATCGTCGGAGTCGTCCGCGAGCGAGCGCCTTCGATGCCGCCGGTATGGTCGAGGACGCTACGGAGGGGCCGTTTCCCCACCGTTGAGCCACCGTTTCGGCCAGGTTTCGTGTCAGCGGTCCCCGGATCGCTCCACCGGAAGGCGTTCTATGCACCTGCGGATCGCGCTCGGACAGATCGACGCCGCCGTCGGTGACATCGACGGCAACCTCCAGCGCGTGCTCCGCGCCTGGCGTGAGGCGGCCGCGTCGGACGTGGACCTGATCGTCTTCACCGAACTGACGATCACCGGCTACCCGCCGGAGGATCTGCTGCTCAAGCGCGAGTTCGTCGACGCCAACCTCGCCGCCCTCGAGTCGCTCGCGGCGGCGGGCCCCGCCGGCACCACCGCCGTGGTCGGCTACGTCGGCGCTGGCGAGGGCGACACCACCGACCGGGTCCACTGGGACGTCGCCCTGGCCACCCGCAACCTCACGAACTCCGCCGCGGTCCTCGGCGACGGTCGGATCGTGAGCACCTACGACAAGCTACGGCTGCCCAACTACGGCGTCTTCGACGAGGCGCGTTACTTCACGCCACGCGATGTGCCGTGCGTCGTCGAGGTCGCCGGCGTCGAGGTCGGGGTGACCATCTGCGAGGACCTGTGGACCGAGACCGGCCCCGCACAGGCCGCGGTCGCCGCCGGCGCGCAGGTGCTCACCAGCCTCAACGCCTCCCCCTACCACCGGGGCAAGCGGGACGAGCGCGAGGCCTGGGTGCGCTACCACGCGACGCAGGGCGCGGTCCCGCTGGTGTACTGCAACGTCGTGGGTGGCCAGGACGAGGTCGTCTTCGACGGTGACTCGATGGTCCTCGACGCGGACGGCGAGGTGCTCGCCCGCGGCGGCCAGTTCGTCGAGGACCTGGTCATCGTCGACCTGGAGCTGGGCGGATCCGGTGACCGGGAGGAGGGCGAGGGTCGGGGAGCTGCGATCCAGCAGCGCCCCACGGTCGCGCGGTCCGGCACCGAACGGCTGGACCCGATCGGAGAGGTCTGGCACGCCCTGACCCGATCGATCCGCGACTACTGCCACCGCAACGGGTTCGAGGAGGCGATCGTCGGGCTGTCGGGCGGCATCGACTCGGCCGTCACGGCCGCGTTGGCCGCGGACGCCCTCGGCGGAGCACGGCTGTTGACGGTGGCGATGCCATCGCCGTACTCGTCCGACCACTCGCTCGCGGACGCCGCAGCGCTCGCCCACCACCTCGACGCTCACTACCACGAGCTGTCGATCGAAGGTCCGATGACGGCGGCGAGCGCCATGCTCGCCGACCTGGTGGTCACCGGGTTCGACCGGGAGGACGGCCAGCAGCCGGGGACCGCCTACGAGAACCTGCAGTCGCGGCTACGCGGCCTCACCCTGATGACGCTGTCCAACGAGCGTGGAGCGATCGTGCTCACCACCGGCAACAAGTCGGAGTACGCGGTCGGCTACGCCACGCTGTACGGCGACATGGCCGGAGGCTTCGCCCCGTTGAAGGACGTCCCGAAGCTGCTGGTCTACGACCTGGCTCGCTGGCGCAACCGCGACGGCGAGGTGATCCCGGTGAGCACCATCGACAAGCCGCCGTCAGCGGAGCTGCGCCCCGGACAGCTCGACCAGGACTCGCTGCCGGCGTACGAGGTGCTCGACGACATCATCACCGCCTACGTCGAACTGGATCTGGGCATCGCGGGCATCGTCGAGCGCGGCCACGACGACCGGGAGGTCCGCCGGGTCGTGCAGTTGGTCGATCGAGCCGAGTTCAAGCGTCGGCAGGCCGCCCCCGGTCCGAAGATCACCGAGCGGGCGTTCGGACGTGACCGACGGGTCCCCATCACCAACGGCTGGCGCGGATGACCTCGTCACGTCGACTGCTCGAGTGGGCGATCCCGATGGCGACGACCGTCGGGACGCTGGCGGTCACGATCGCCTTCGCGAGCGACCTCCCTGATCCCATCGCGACCGGATGGACCGAGGACGGCACCCCGCACGCGCGTGGGAGCCGACTGCGGGAGCTCGCCGTCGGCCCCATCGTGGTCGCCGCGGTGGCACTGGCGCCGATCGCTGCCGCCAACCGGGTGGCCGAGGTCGGCGCGGCACGCACCTTGGTGGTGGTCGGCCACGCCCTCGGGACCCTGGGGCTCGGCAACCGGTGGCGCGTCATCGACGTCAACCGGCAGACACCCCGCTGGGAGGAAGCCGTGGATCCGACGTCGCCGCTGACGTTCGTCGCGCTCGCCATGGTCGCCGGACTCATCGGTTGGCTGGTGAGTGCACACCGAGGAACGGCCGGCGGCCCGAACGGTGAGCGATCACCGACCGACGCCGGCGGGTGACGTCGATGCACCGCCTCGGGTCCGGCCAGTACCGCACCGGCAGCACGGCTCCGAACTGGTCCCGCCTCCCCGGTCCCCCGATCAGGAGCCGTGAAGCGTCAACCAGGCGTCGAGCGCGGCCACCCGCTGGGGCGCGGTCTCCCGGGCGAACTCGCCGTCCGGAGGGTCACCGC
>SLKC01000193.1 GCA_007134775.1 Ectothiorhodospiraceae bacterium
GCGGCCGGCTCGAAGTGGATATCGGAGGCGCCGCGGCCCACGGCGTCGGCGAGGACGGCGTCGACCAGGCGTACCAGGGGATGGCGATAGCCGTCCGCATCACCGGGTGGGTTGGGGGCCGGTCCCAATTCGAGCTCGTGGAGAATGCCGTCGAGCGTCAACTCGTAGCCGTAGAAGCGCTCGAGCGCGGCGTCGATCTCCGCCTCGCCCGCACGCAGCGGGCGCAGCGTGCAATTGGCACCGAGGCGGGCGCGCAGACGGTCCAGGGTGGGCAGATCGGCCGGATCGGACAGGGCGACGGCGAGTGCCGGCGTCGCCGGGTCCCAGCTTACCGGCACGGCGCGATGGCGCCGGGCGAGGGCTTGCGGCAGGCGCTCCAGCGCCGCCGGGTCGGGGACCACCGTGGCCAGGTCGATTGCTTCCTGGCCCAGCGCCTCACCGAGCTGGTCGCGCAACACCGCCTCGCTAACGAAGCCGAAGTCGACGAGCACACGGCCCAGCGGGCGTTCGGCGCGGCGCTGCTCGCTCAGGGCGATACGGAGCTGGTCCTCGCCGATCACGCCTGCCGCGATCAGCCGGCCACCCAGGCGCTCGGGGTCGGGTGCAGGCATCGCGGCCATCGTTACTCGAGCTCCTGCAGCCGCGTTTGCAACGGCGCGACACCGAATGTGGCTGGAAAATCGGTGGCGAGGCCGAGCGCGCGGCGGTAGTGGTGGCGTGCGGCGTGGCGGTAGCCCAGGCGATCGAGCGCCACACCGAGGTTGTGGTGGTAGTCGGGCCGATGCGGCGCCTCACGCAGGGCAGCGGCATACGCAGCCCGGGCCTCATCCCACCGCCCCGCCGCGGCGAGGCGGTTGCCGCGGGCCAGGCGGGCGTCACTTGCGGTGGCGGACCCGGCAGCGGCCGGTGGTTCGCTAGCACTTGCGGAGCGTTCGATGCGCAGGATGTGCCCGCGTGTCGCCGGGGACGATGCCGGTGCGGCGGCGGCCTCGCGCACGCTTGCCCAGGCGTCGCTGAGTGCTGCGTGCAACACGGCGGTAGGGCCGTCATCGGCGCTGACGGCCGCGGAGTCCGCACCGCCCTGCACATCCACGCTGTCGGTGAGCGGTGGCGTGGCGGGCGCGCCAGTGCCCAGCCCGGTGGTGCCGACACCCAGCGGGTCGCTACCGCCCGGGCGCGGCATGGCGAAGGCGTGGTCGGCGGCCGACGCGGGCGCGATCCGGGCGGGTCCCGTCGCCTCGAGCGGTTCCTGCAGATGGGCCAGCTCGGCCAGATCGCGTTGCAGCTCCGAAGCGAGAGAGCGCGCATGCAGCCAGCCGCCGAGACCACCTACGACGATGAGTACGCAGCCGATGGCGAGCACGGTGGCGCAGTGGCGCGCGTGGTCGCGCCAGTCGCTCGGTCCGGCGAACGGCGACACGGCCGTCGCTGCGGCGCTCGGGTCCACGGTGGGGTAGGTTGCGGTCGCCAGCGCGCGCATCACTCGCTCCCCCCGTCTACGCTCGTCGGTAGCCGATCGCGATAGTCGCTGTAGTCGCCGTCGAGGTCGGCCGCGGTGACGACGGTCGGGCGCAGGAAGATCACCAGCTCACTCTTCACCGTGCGGTTGTCGCGGTAGGCGAACAGGCCGCCGAGCAGGGGCAGACGGCTGAGGCCGGGGACGGCGCGTTCGACCTCGCTCACCGTCTCCTGCATCAGACCGCCGAGCACGGCGGTCTGTCCCGAGGCGACGCGCAGCAGGGACTCGATCTCGCGGACCTGGATCTCGGGAATCTCGTTGGTGATGTTGGCCGCGGCGAGCTCCGGATTGGGGTCGACGGCGAAGTCGAGGATGCTCGAGACCGTCGGCCGGACATTGAGCAGGACCTCACCATCGCCACCGATATAGGGCGTGACCGCCATCACCAGGCCCACGGGCACGCTATTGACCTGGGTCTCGAAGACGCGGTCGGTGACCTGCTCGCGCGTGGTGGTCTCGACATCGACGGTGAAAAAGACCGCGTTGTCGACCACCTTGAGCAGGGACTGCTGGTTATTCAGCGCCGTAATCCGCGGGCTCGACACCACGCGCACGTCGCCGAACGTCTCCAGCGCGCTGAGCGTGGCGCGCAGGTCGCCCGCACTCGACCCGGGATCGGCGTAGCCCACGGTCAGGGCGGGCTCGCCGGGGGCGTCGGGATCGGGCACCTGCAGCGCGCCACCCAGGTCGGTGCCCGTGAGGTTCTGCACGAAGTCGAAGCCCTTGGCGCCATCGGCGAGTCGTGCCCAGTCGATGCCGCGCTGGTAACGCTCGTCGAGCTGGACTTCCACCACGGTCGCCTCGATCAGTACCTGGCGGCGTGCGGCGGTGAGCACGCGATCGAGGAAGCGGCGGACTACGTCGTGCTGCCCCTGCGTGGCGCGCACCGTGACGTAGCCGGCCTCGCGATTGATGATGACGTCGCGCGAGCCGATCGCCTCGTCGGCGTCCGCCGTGTCGACATCCAATAACTGGGCGAGATTGCGCTCCAGCGAATGCCAGAACCGGTTGCGGCTGGCGCTGCGCATGTCGGTGCGCGAGACGTTGCCGCGGCTGCCGCCCTCGCCCAGCGCCCCCTGCTCGATCTGGGTCGAGGTGTCGATCGCGGCCTCGGTGGTGCGCTCGACGTTGACATAGGGCACGGCGTAGGTCTCGAGATAGGGCTCATCGGCGGCGATCTCGATGTAGCCACGCTCGATTCGGTAGCGGATCGGCGCCTGCGCGGCGATACGCTCGAGCAGCCGCGGCAGGGTCTGGTCGACGGCGTTGAGCGTCGCCGTGCCTTCGATGTCGCCGCGGATATCGATCTCGATATCGGCGTCGCGGGCGAGGGAGAAGAGCAGCTCGTCGACGGGCACATCGTTGACGACGACGCTGTAGCGCGCTCCGCCATCGCCTGGCTCGGCCGGCCGCGGAGTCGGCTCCGGCAAGGCGGCCACGGGCTCGGGCTCTGCCACCGATGCCGCGGCGTCATGGCCCTGCGCTGCCGTATCGCTCACCGCACCCGCGTCGTGGTCCGCGGGAAGCTCGTTGTCGGGGTCAGGGCGTTCGTCAAGGCTGCGGGTGGTACAGCCCGTGGCGACCAGCGCGAGTGCCACCAGCGTGAGAACTGCCCCGTGTACGTGCGCGCCGGGGAGATCGCCGCGCCGCCGCCAACGGGCGCTGGTGCCGGCAGCCATGCCGAAGACATGCGAATCCATACGCAATCGTGCCCCTCCTTGGGACCTACGCTCGTTTGTTGGGGTCGGGGGCCGTTCGGGGCCTGTTCTTATTCGCGTTTAGCGCCCGCGCAGGCGCTGGATCTTGCCGTACAGCGTGGTCCGGTTCACGCCGAGGAGCCGCGCCGCGCGGCTTTGGTTGCCGTCGGCCATCTCCTGCGCGGTGTCGGTGAAGAGCTTCTCGACCTCTTCCAGATAGTCGTCGAGGTCGAAGTCTCCCGCGCGCAATCGCTCCCGGACCGCTTCGGGCGGCGGGATGATAGCGGAGCCGCTCGCCTCCGTCGACCCTTGTGTAGGAGCCTGCGGGACGGTCGGTGTGCCCTCCGTCGTGGCGAGCGGATCGAGTTCGCGCTCGAGCTGTTCGCGCGTCACCGTCGCGCCGGGGCAGCGGGTACCGAGGCGGATGACGACGTTGCGCAGCTCGCGCACATTGCCGGGGAACGGGTACTGCTCCCACAGCGCCTGCGCCTCGGGCGATAGCGTGAAGGGCGGAACGGTGCCCTGGTAGACGGACTGGAAGTGCTCGAGCAGGGCAAGGGCGTCGCCGGCGCGCTCGCGCAACGGCGGCACCTCGATCGGCAGGATACCCAGACGATAGTAGAGGTCCTGGCGAAAGCGGGCCGCCTCGACCTCCGCGGTGAGCGACTTGTTCGTCGCGGCGATCACGCGGGCGGCCGCGTGGCGCGGCCGGGTCTCGCCGACGCGGTAGAACTCGCCCGATTCGATCACGCGCAGCAGGCGCGACTGCAGCTCCAGCGGCATCTCGCCGATCTCGTCGAGGAACAGCGTACCCTCACCCGCCTCCTCGAAGAAGCCGGGCCGCGCACTCTGCGCCCCCGTGAAAGCACCGCGCGCATGGCCGAAGAGCTGCGCCTCAAGGAGCGTCTCGGTAAAGGCGGCACAGTTGACGGGCACGAACGGCCGGTGCGCGCGCGCGCTGGTCTCGTGGAGGCGGCGCGCGACCAGTTCCTTGCCCGTTCCCGACTCGCCCTCGATGAGCACGGGGAAAGGGGCGTCGGCGAACTGCTCGACCTGATCGCGAACGGCCGTCATCGCCGCGCTGTTGCCGAGGAGGCCGCTGGCATCGCGCGCCTCGACGGCGTCGGCCTCAGCATCGAGCAGCATCAGTTGGTGCTGCAGGCGCGCCTTGAGCAGGCCCGGATCACAGGGCTTGCAGACGAAATCCGCCGCGCCCAGGGCGAAGGCGTGGCGCAGGTTGGCCGGCTCGTCCTGGCCGGAGAGGGCGAGTACGCGCATCTGCGAGTGTTGCGCCATGAGCTCGGCGACCAGGGCGAAGCCCTCGTCCGGGTCGTGGGGATAGGGCGGCAGGCCCAGATCGATCAGCGCCAGCGGCGGTGGATGGCGGAGCTGGCGCAGCAGGTCGCTGGCCTCGGCGCGCGTCTCCGCGAGGTAGACTTCGTAGTCGGGGCGCAACATGTAGGAGATGCTGTCGCGGATGAGCGGGTCATCGTCGACGAGCAGCAAACCGGGTTGATTCATGGACGCCGAGGCGGCCTGCTGTTCGGACATCGCCTGGACACTCCCCATCGCGGTCGCGCTGACGGGCGTGCGTACCGGCCTCCCGGTCATCACCCCCGGCATGTCGAAGTTTCGACAGTGTCAGGATACCAACAATTGCGTATCGAGAGGCATCGAGAATCCATTCAGCCGATCAATTTTCCTTGGAGCGCAACAGCCGCATGCGCTGGATGCGCCGGAGCCCATCGTGGAACGGCGCGCTGATGCGTTCGGGAGCGACGCTGTCCGGCACCCGGAACTGCGGTGGAAGCGCGCTGAGGTAGTCGCCCTTGCGTTCGTCGCGACACTCGTCGGAAACGGTGACCGTGCCGTCGGCGGAATCGATCTGCACGTTGTCGCGATTCATGCGGGGCAGATCGCTGTGGATCTCGTAGACGGGTGACAACTGCAGTGTGGGGTTGGACTCGACGCGTGCAAGGAGCGCCGGCGTGCCGCCGCATGTGCAGAGATCGACGACAGGTGTCCCCATTTGGACGGTGGGCGGCAGGCCCGCGATAGCCGCTTCAGCCCCCCGCCCGTTGCGGAGATGGTCTGACTTTTGCCTTTCGTGAAGGCACAATTTTGATTTTCACGGGCAAAGGGACCGCCCCACCCCCCCGCGAGGGCAAGGGCGTTGCAGGGACTCAGGCCTCGCCTGCGGAGGAATCCATTGACTGAACGACCGCCAACCGATTCCACGCCGATCACGGCACCCGAGGTGCCGCATCCCGAGCACCTGTTCTCTAGCGTCGTCGCCGCCATTGGCGACGGCATTGTGGTTATCGACGCCGCGGGCCGTATCGTGGCCTTCAACCCCGGCGCCGAGCGCCTGTTCGGTTACACGGCCGACGAGCTGCTCGGCGAACCGCTGGAACGCCTCGTTCCCGCCGAACACAGCGAAGCCCACAACGCCGCAATGGCGGGTTTTCTCCTGGCCGGGCCCAACACCCGCTCGATGGCCGAGCGGGAACTCATCGAGGGCGTCCGGCAAGACGGGTCGCGCTTCCCCGCGGCGATCACCATCGCCTCGATCTACCAAGAGGGGCAGTGGTATGGGGTCGCACTCGTTCGGGACATCTCCGACTACGTCGAGCGCAACAATGACCTGCTTGCGCGGCTTGAGCAGCAACAGCGCCTGGCGCAGACGGATGCGTTGACCGGCCTGTGGAACCGACGTGCGCTCCACGCCGCGATCGAGCGCGAACTCGCCCGCGTCGAGCGCGGGCACGACCCCTTTACGCTGGTTTATATGGACCTCGACCACTTCAAGCCAGTCAACGATACCTGGGGCCACGCCTTCGGCGACGAGATCCTGATTCGGACGGCGCAGCGCTTCGGCGCCTTTTTCCGCGCCATGGACTTCGTCGCCCGCGTCGGCGGCGACGAGTTCGCCGTGCTCGCACCCGCGAGCGCAGCCACCTACATCGCCCGCCGCGTCGAGACCCTCCGGCACCAGCTGCGCACGGAGTTCCATCGCTGGGGGGTCGCCGGCGTGACGCTGAGCGCAGGCGTGCTCACCTGCCGGATGGCGTGCACCGACGCCGAGCGCTGCGTGCGGGCCGCGGACGCCCTGATGTACCGCGCCAAGCACGGTGGCCGTGACAGCATCACCAGCGGCGTCCTTGATACCGGTGGGCTGGTCACCCCCTGCGGACGCCCCTTGCCCGAGTTCGCCACGGCCGTTTACTGCGGCTGACGCGAGCACTCACTCCGGGCGCGCAGCCCGCCGCCTCCCACGATCGTTCCTTGCGGAAATCCCGGACGGGCACGCGCCGGGGCGCTCGGCATCCTGTCGCCGAACGACACGACGGAGGTAGTCACGATGTCCAGCGCCAACGAACGGTAGCGCCGTTCGTAGAGGACCCGCTCTTCGGCGTCCAGTGTAGCGTAGAAATCGATGAAGTCCGCCTATTTGAGGCGGCGCTCGGGCTCGGGCTCCAGTGCCTGCAATCCGCGTACGGCCGCGGCGAACGCCTCCAGTTTCTCGTCGCTGGTCGTCCCGGCCATGTTGGGCAGATTCAGGCGCGCGACCCGGTTGTCGCTGTCGCGGTACTTGCGGTAGGGCAAGCGCGAGAGGCGGTGCGGACCCGGCGACGACCCGGTGATCGACACCGCGTGTCGAATGTTCGTCGTTGACAGGGTAACCAAGCCGATCGGCCGCGTGTAATCGAAGCCCGGATTGGCCAATCAGGATTGTTGATGCGCTCCCTTCAGGGCGGTCCCATCTCGCAGCGAAGCCTTCGGCTGTGCCCGGACTCAGCCTGAGGGAGAGGCAGGAAGCGGCACGATGGCTGCGCTTGAAACGACAGTCGCCGCGATGTTGTGCCGGCCCTCACTGGAAGACCTCCTGACTGAAGATCGGGTGCCGAGCCCCCGGGTCGATGTTGAACTCCACCTTCCCCACGGGATTGTTTTTGAACGGCGGCTCCTCGTCGTCATCTCCCAAGTCATCCCGGAGATAGGGCCAGCTGTCGTCTTCGCCGATGTTGAGCTCCAACTCCACCCAGGCCTCGCCGACATCGGTACCCGGCGGGTCGAAGACGAATGCGGCCTCGCCCTCTTCGAGCGCTAGCATATTGTCGTCGAGTTCGGTGTGTTCGTCGACATTGGTGGTTACGTTGTCGTTGAGCGGCACGTCTTCCGTACCGGATACGGGGTCGTCGTCCTGGCCCGAGCCGGTCAGGAGTACCTCGTCGGCCAGATCGATTTCGGTACAGCTATCGGCTTCATGGGTCACGAAACGGTCGCCGTCGTAGTATTCGGCCCGTAAGTCCATCTCCAGCTTGTCATTCCCGCTGCCCTGAACGTCGTCGAGCGCGAGCCGGCCGAAGACGACTTCGGTGCTGGCCACCTCGCCATGCTCCCCGCTCTCGTTGTCCGGCAGATCGAAGGCACCGAACTCCACTCCATCTTCGTCCTCCGGCGCCGTGCCGATGGCAAGGTCCGCGTAGGGATCCCGCGGGCAGTCTCCGTCTTCGCAAGCGCGTTCAACGATCAGGCCGACCGTGACATCGGCTTGACCGCTCTCCCAGCTGCCCCCCGGGTCCTCGACTGCGAGGTGGTCGATGGGATCACCCTCGCCGTCCGGGTAGGCTGCCATGTTGAGTTCGTCCTCGTCGCCAGGATCATGTAGGGCGAAACCGAGCGCGGTGTCGTAGTTCTCGACGACATTGTCGCGGCGACTGTAGGCCTGCAGATCGAAATCAACCTCGAAACGCTCGCCCATGTAGGTGAAGTTGGACTCGGGGCTGCAGCCCAGCTCCGACCGATCGGTTATGCTGCCACCATCAAGGCGGAACTCAGCGGGGATGAAACGACCCACGGTCCCGGGGCTGCCGCCGCGCACCGCACGGTCGCTTCCGAGGTAGTTTTCGTGCTCGGCATTGAGCACGATGATCCCGACTTCGTCGTAATAGAGATCGTCCAGCCTAGCCTCGCCGGCGGCCGAGTCCGCGTCATCGGTGAAGCGTTCGGCAAGGTCGTCCGGAATGCCATCGAGCCCCGGCTCGCGGCCATCATCCGGTTGCGCCAATGTGGCGCCGAACGCTGTGGTGTCCCCGCTGCCCTCGTTACCGAATGCGGGTGTCGTGTCGGCGTCCGCGAGATCGATGCGGTCCTCGTACTCATCGTCGCCGAGCCCCTCGTAACCGCCGGGGAAGCGATCCACGTCGGGATCGGCTGCGTCGGGGTAGACGACGGGCCGGAGGGTTACCTCGAAGGCTTCGCCGGCATCCCGGAATACGTCACCATCGGAATCCTCAGCCGCGGGGTTGTCCTCTACCTCGACATCGAACCCGAACGGACGGACGACGTAATCGTCCGATCCGCCGGTGATCTCCCGTGCCTCCCCCTCCTCGTCCAGCGCGAACTCGCTGTTCTGCTCGGCGAGCACGAAGCCGTATTTGCCGACGTCACTCGTCTCCAGCCGGAAGCGCGCCCGGCCCGGATCGTCCGAGAAGTCGAGATCGATGTTCGTCGCGTCGGGCTGCTCCTCGGGCAGGGTCGAGAGTTCGTCGTCGGTACCGAGCGCCGTCACCCCGGGCGCCTCGCCACCGGGGTCGTCGTCGTCACGCTCGTGCCACAGGCGAACCGACTGCGCCTCGTCGTCGTAGCTGTCCGGCACCACACACTGGTCGTCCTCGTCCGGGATCTCCCCATCGCGGTGCCAGAGCGTGACCTCGAAGAGGTGGTCGCGGCCTGCAATCACATCGTCATCGAAGTCATCGACGGAGTCGACCAGGAAGACGTTGTCGCGGAATGCGATCCAGTCGGAGGTATCGGCGATGTCCTCGTCCTCACGCCCCGTGTCCGCCGCCGTGATGCGCAGATCGTCGGCGTGGATGTTCTCGAGGAAGAGCGATACCTGGCCGAGGTCGTCGGGGTCGAACTCGTAGCGGCCGAAGCCATCATCGTTGCCGGTATCGAACGGGCTGTTCACCGCGTCGAATTCGCCGGTCTCGCCGTCGTCGTCGACGCGGAACCAGTCGCCATGATTGCTCGATGTCGCCAGCGTAATGGTGTCGTCGTAGGTCAGTAGCGGTTGATCGAAGCGGTCGAGCGCGGTGATCCCGACCTCTCGGCGCTGGCAGGTACTGGCATCGCCAGCGCCGACATCGAAGGCGAAGCCCTCGACGCGCTCTTCGCAGAAGTCACCGGTCGCCGGAATCGGCCCGGGAATGAAGTCGGAGCCACGCAGCGTCGAGCCGCCCGCAGTGACCGAGCCCTCGACGATGCTGTCGTCGATGTTGTACTGCGTGCCGTCGATATAGACGAAGGCGCGTACTGCAGAATCCTCGATGCCGCCACTGGAGCGCGAGATGATAAAGACCCCACCGGTCTCGTTCTGGCACTCCGGCATGGTGTTGGCGGGCTGCTCGCCGGGTTCGTGGGTGGGGTCACAGTTCAGGTCGCTGTCGGCGACATTGATGTTCCCACCGCCCGGTGTCGCCATCGGGCGCAAGGTGCCCGCGGTGACGTCGACGTCGACGTTGTCCAGCTCGGTGTTGCCCCGGCTGAAGGTATCGACGGTGCCACCCGGAGTGCTGTTGACTTCGATCTGGGTACGGTCGCCACCGTCGTCGAACTGGATACGTCCGTCGACATTGAGCGTTGGCGTGCCATTGAACGTCAATTCGGCGCCGGCTTCGACATCGAAGCTCTGGCGCACGGTGACCTCGCCGTCGCCCTCGATGATCAGGTGGCCGCCCGAATCGACGTCGATGTCGCGATAGGCGGTATTGTCGCCCGCTTGGGTGGTGATGGTCACTGTTTCGCCATCGCCGACGGTGAGATTCTCCGTGCCCGGATAGTCGCTGAACTCGGGCTCGGGGAAGTCTCGCCCCTCTCCCTCCCATGAAACCGCGGCGCCCACCGGCTGGCAATCCCCCGGGCTCGGATCCGTGGGATCGCTGTCCGCAATGCAGTACGCACCGTCTTCCTGGTTCAGGCCGCTGCCGCCGGTCTCGTTGGCACCCACGTCGGTACTGTTGAAGACGCGGCTGTTTTGCCGCAGGTTGAGGTTGCCCTGCTCGTCTTCATGGACCGCGAGGGCGATGTCATCACCGAA
>SLKC01000069.1 GCA_007134775.1 Ectothiorhodospiraceae bacterium
CCGGCCGAATGTATCTCATACAGGGCCAACCGGGGACTGGAAAGACGCTGCTCGGTATGCACTTTCTCGAGGCGGGGATCGAAGCGGACGAAACGGTGCTGTTCATCCACAGCGAGGAGTCTCGGGACGAGATCCTTTTGAACGGGGCAGCAGTCGGCATCGACATCTCCGACGCGGAATTTCTCGACCTAGGGCCAGATTCCGAGTTCTTCATCGAGGACTACTCCTACGATCTGGTCAATCCGAGCGATCTCGAGCAGGATCGGTACACACAGGACATTCACGACGCCATCCGGGAGATCGATCCGGATCGCGTCGTGGTCGATCCGATCACGCAACTGCGGTACGTCGAGGCGAACGACCACCAATTTCGAAAGCGCATTCTCTCGTTTATGCGTTTTCTCAAGCAGCGCGAAGTGACCGTGATCGCAACGGCGACGTCCACCACCGGACAAGAGTACGACACGGAGATCCGCTCGCTCAGCGACGGGATCCTCGAACTCACGCGCGGCGAAGGCGGTCGTCGAATCAAAGCCGCAAAACACCGTGCGCGTGGCCAGATGGACGGGAGTCACGGGATGGAAATCCGTGACAGCGGTCTCGAGGTCTTTCCACAGCTGATTCCCGAACGGGCCGAGGGACGGGTCGCGCAGGGTCGTCGCTTCGAATCCGAGCGCGTTCAGTTCGGTATTGACGAACTCGACGAACTGATCGGCGGCGGATTCGAGCAAGGGACCGTGACGTTCATCAGCGGTCCGACGGGGTCCGGGAAGACGTCGACCGGCACACAGCTACTCTGTCAGGCGGCCGAAAACGGTCTCCAGTCGGCGATCTATCTCTTCGAGGAGGACGGATTGACCTACGGCCACCGTTCGGAATCGATCGGCATGCCCGTCTGGAAACGACACGACGAGGGAACGCTCGCGGTGACCGAAGTCGAACCGCTCACGCGCTCGGGAGAGGAGTTCGGCCACATGGTCAAAGAGCAGGTGGACGAACAGGGGACGGACATCGTGATGATCGACGGGATCGACGGCTACACGGTCTCACTGCAGGGACGGGAGTCCGAACTCGTGCGGAAACTGCACGCGCTGACTCGGTATCTGAAGAGTCGCGGCGTAACGGTGCTCGTCACGAACGAAATATCCGAAATCACGGGCATATCTAGGGCGACGAGCGGAGATCTGAGCTACATCGCGGACAATCTCATGTTCTTAAGCTACGTCGAGATGGACGGCAGCCTCCGAAAGGTCATCGGCGTGTTAAAAAAGCGCACCGGTGGCTTCGAACACAGTCTCCGCGAGTTCGAAATCACGTCGAACGGAATTCACGTCGGCGAACCGCTGACGGGACTCTACGGAATTCTTCAGGGATCCCCACGAGCGGGAGGTTCCACGGACAACATCGGAACCGAATGACGGGATCAGTAACGCGACGCCGATCCGCAGAACCGCATCCATGAAGGACCCTGACCAGCGAGGGACGGTTCAGTTACTCGTCGGTGAAGCGGGCAACCGTGCTGCGGTCGAGGCGTTGCTCGAGGGACACTACGAGGTCGATACCGAGCAGGCGGTCGGCGAGGCCGACTGCTATCTCATCGACGATCACACGTTTCCCGAGTATCACCGTGACTTGCGCGAACGCGTCGAAGAGAGCTATCCGGTTTTCTGTCCGGTGATCGTCGTTCGCCGTCCAAATAACGGGTTTCGACTTTCGCTTCCGGATCCGGACGAGCGTGAGCCACCCCTGCTCGTCGACGAAATCGTGGACGCGCCGATCGATCGAAACGTCCTCTTTCGACGGCTGAATACCCTGCTCACCCGCCGGTCACAGTCGAAAGAGCTCCGCCATTACATCGCGAGACTCGAGGATTCGAATCGGTCGCTCGAGCAGTTCGCCTACGCGGCCTCCCACGACCTGCAAGAGCCCCTGCGGATGGTCTCGAGCTACCTCCAGTTGATCGAACAGCGGTACGGCGACGACCTCGACGGGGACGCCGACGAGTTCCTCGACTTCGCGATCAACGGCGCTGACCGCATGCGCGACATGATCGACGGGCTCCTCGAGTACTCGCGTGTCGACTCAGAGGGAAATCCGTTCGAACCGACCGACCTGGACGCGGTGCTCGAGAACGCGCTCACGGATCTGATGGTGAAGATCGAGGAACACGATGCAAATATCTGGGTCGAACCGCTGCCCCGCGTTGAGGGCGATCCCGACCAACTCCGGCAGTTGTTCCAGAACCTGCTGTCGAACGCAATCGAGTACAACGACACTGGCACGCCGGAGATTCGTATCGAAGCCGAGCGTGTGGGCTCAAGGTGGCACTTGTCCGTCGCCGACGACGGGATCGGTATCGAACCCGGCGATCAAGAGCGGATTTTCGAGGTCTTCCAACGGTTGCACAGCCACGAGGAACACGCCGGCACCGGGATCGGACTCGCCCTCTGTAAGCGCATCGTCGAGCGCCACGACGGACGCATCTGGGTCGAGTCCGAGCTGGGCGAAGGGGCGACGTTTACGTTCACACTTCCTGCGGTCGACGAGGTGTGAGGGACGTCCCCCGCGGAC
>SLKC01000179.1 GCA_007134775.1 Ectothiorhodospiraceae bacterium
AATACACTGAGAATCGAAAACTCCGACATATTAGTGGAATCTCGACTCAAAAGAAACTCTCTATCTATTCCGTGGCAGCTACTGCCCGCTATGCGAAAGACCATCCTGAGTGGATACCGGCGGGACCTGCGTTCAAAACGTACCAATTCATTGCTGATACGATGGATGCAGAGCAATACAGTCGGGAAACCTTCGTGAACCACGTTACTGAGCAAAGTACCTACGGTGTGTTAGACTTCGAACGACGTGGTAAGGGTCGAGGAAGAGGGGTACATATGTACTTCTCTCTCTCCGAGGATCCAGAGACGATTATGGAAACGATCCGTGAAGACTCCCGATTCGCTGATTTGGCTCACGAAAACGCGCCCATCAGCGCCGTTGTTCGCGAACGGCTGAAGAAATTCCATACCGAAAACTGACTTCGCTCCGTTTCCTCTACGATTACAACTCGAAAACGGGGAGTGAGCTACCGAGAAAGTCATTTCTCCCCTATTGGGTGTACTTCCTTCGCCCCTTTTCCCTTTACAACTCGAAAACGGGGAGTGTGTCGCGAGCGGTGCATTACAACTCGAAAATGGGGAGCCAGGCATCTGGAAGAAGACCCATTACAACTCGAAAACGGGGTGTGGGTGTACCGAGGTGATCGTTTTTCCCTCTTTTATCGGCTGTGTCCTCCTCATTCTTTTCCCGTTTGCAACTCGGAAACCGGATATGTTGTACCCGGTTAACCAACATGGATGGAAAAGACACGCTATGTTGGTTAAGCAGTCGATTAACCTACTCAATATGTTCTCGTAGCCCTACTTGCGACAGGGCTCAATCAAAGCAGGGTTGGCTTTCCTAATGCTGTAATCGACTTTTAGGGAAGAAATTTGTCACGCAGTCGAGTGAGAGAATACAGTAACCGTATCTGACGGTCGATAATGGCAGAGAACTAGATATTCGTCACTGTCTCGTGCTGGTCTTCGAGTGCTTGCGCGTCCTCTTCAAGTAGCGCAACGGTAAGATACGGCGCGTACGACTCGAAGTACTCCACAACGGTTGCGATGCGTTCGGAATCAATTGCCTCGAGCGAGTCAAGTAGCATGAACGGGACTATCTCGTAGACATCGTGGACCAAATATCCTGCAAGCGCAAAGACGAGTCCAGTGACCTCGCGCTCGCTCTCACTGAGGTGGTTGATCGAGTCTTCGTAGGCTGCTCCCTCCTCAGTACTGCGGACGATCTTGAGATCGAACGACGATTTCGTCACCTTGCGTCGGCCTTCGCGAACGTCGCGTGTTGTCTGATCGATCCAGATCCGCTCGAGATTACTGTACTCGAGAATCTCCAACAGGCTCTCCATGTGCTCGTTGAACTCTTCGACCGCACTGTCTTCGATTTGATCGATACGGGTTCGAAGGTCGGCTAATTCTTCGGTTGTCTTTTCACGACGATCCTGAAGCCCTTCGCGGTCATCGAGCCGTTCTTCGATTGACGCGATTTTGTCTTCGACGTCGTCACGTTCGCTTTCCTTTCGTTCGATCTCGAACTCGAGCTGGTTGACTTCGCGGTGTTGGTCGAGGATGTCTTCGGAGTCGTCAGTCTCGAGGTCATCGATCTCAGCCTCGAGTTCAGTAATCTCCTCTGTGAAGGCCTCCCGATCATCCGTGAGATCTTCGATGCGGTCACGCCGGCGCTCGATTTCCTCGTCGATCGACTCGAGACGGCGATTGGCTCGCTGATACTCGGAGCGATTCTCCTCGATTTCGTTGAGCGTCGCTCGTTTCTCCTCGAGTTCGTCATTGATCTCCGAACGCCCGCTGAGCCGGTCCTCGTACACAGACTGGAGCTGTTCGATCGTAGTTTCGATTTGGTCGGTGGCGACCGAGGATCCACAGGTCCAACACGTGACGGTCTCCGAGTCGGCATCGCTGAGGAGCTGATCAGTAACGGGACCGTCATTGTTGCCCGCCTCGCCACCAAGGAACTCTCCAGGATCCTCTAACAGCTGTTCGTTGAATTGGATCGTCCGCTGCAGCTGCGAGATCTCTTCGTTGAGTTCGTCTTTCTTCGTTTGGAGCGTCTCGATTTCAGCTTCTAAACGACCGAGATCTGCTTCTCCACCTGCCTGCAGCTCCTCGAGGTTGGCTTCGACGTCATCGCGCTCATTTTCGAGCGCTTCGATACTCTCGCGTTCGGTTTCGATTCGGTTACGAACTCGTTCGAGTTCAGACCGCGTATCTCGAAGCTCGTCGAACTTTTCCTCGAGTTCGGATCGTTCCTCACGTCGAGTTTCGACGTCAGTATTCGCGGCCTCGAGTTCTTCCTCGGCAGTTTCGAGTTCGTCGTGAAGCTCTTCGATTTCGTCAATCAGCCGTGTTCGCTTGGCCTCAAGATCAGGGAGCTGATTCTCAAGGTTATCGAGTTCGTCGAGTTCACTGTCGATCTGGTTTTTCCGCTGCTCAAGTTGCTGGATTTCGGCTTTGATCGCATCGGTATCAACCGGCCGCATGATCAGATCACGCAGGTCGTCACCGCGGGCAACAGCCTGGCGTGCTTCGTTTGACTCGAGCAGGAAGGCAAACA
>SLKC01000158.1 GCA_007134775.1 Ectothiorhodospiraceae bacterium
GCGCTGGCGCGGAACAGGAACATGCCGCTGTTCCAGTAGTGATCGCCCGCGGCGAGGTAGCGTTCGGCGGTCGCGCTGTCGGGTTTCTCAATGAAACGGTCGATGCGGCCATCGCCGGCACCGCCTGCGGTGCGGATGTAGCCGTAACCGGTCTCGGCGTAGGTCGGGCGCACGCCGAAGGCGACGAGGTGGCCCGCCGCCGCCTGCGGCAGACCGCGGACCACGGCCTCGGCGAAGGCGTCAGCGTCGGTGAGCGCGTGATCGGCGGGCAGGATCAGCAGTAGCGGATCGTCGCCCACCGCCACCGCCTCGAAGGCGGCGAGCGCGATGGCGGGCGCAGTGTTGCGTGCAACGGGCTCGAGCAGGACGGTGGCACCGGCCTCACCGCGCGCGCGCAGGAGTTCGGCGACGAGGAAGCGGTGCTCCTCGTGGCAGACGACGAGCGGCGGCGCCCGCTCGACCGCGGCGCCGGGGAGCGCCTCGAGTCGCGCCAGGGTCTCGCCGAACATCGGCCCACCGCCGGTCAGCGGCTGGAACTGCTTCGGATGGAGCGCCCTGGACAGGGGCCAGAGGCGCGTGCCGGCGCCACCGGCCAGGATGACCGGCTGCACGTGATCGAGGACGTTCCTGTCCTGCATGGCCTGTTCTTCCGTGACGGCGGCTGCCTGTGGGCAGCTCGCGGTACGAGCCGCGCCACCTCCCTGGTGGCGAGCCTTGGGGGACCAGTCTACGCCAGCAGAGCCCGGAGCGGCCATCTTTTTTTGCACCGGGGTTCCCTATCGGCGCGAGCGGAGTAGACTGGCGGGTGCCCGCGCCGATACCGGCCGCGGTGGTGACGGATCACCTCAGGGAAGACAACATCATGAAGACGCCTCTACCGGATGACCCCCGGATCGCGGTCATCGGCCTCGGCTACGTGGGCCTGCCACTGGCCATCGAGTTCGCCCGCCATTTCCCCGTCGTCGGCCTCGACATCGACCCGGCACGCATCGACGAGCTGGAGCGCGGCATCGACCGCACGCTCGAAGTCCCTGCTGAGGACCTCGCCGCGGCGCGCACGCGCTTCCGGCCGACGATCGATCCGGGGGCACTGCGCGCCTGCGACACCTTCATCGTCACCGTGCCGACCCCGATCGACCGCTTCCGCCAGCCCGACCTCGGGCCGCTGCGGCGCGCCAGCGAGACCGTAGCCGGCGCCCTGACCGCCGGGGCCGTGGTGATCTACGAATCGACCGTCTACCCAGGGGCGACCGAGGAGGACTGCGTGCCGATCCTCGAGCGCGTCTCCGGCCTGGTGTGCAACCGCGACTTTTCCGTCGGCTACAGCCCCGAGCGGGTGAATCCGGGCGACACCGCGCACCGCATCCCCGACATCATCAAGATCACGGCGGGCTCGACGTCCGACACGGCCGATTTCGTCGATGCGCTCTACCAGACGATCACGCGCGTGGGGACCTACCGGGCCGAGTCGATCCGCGTCGCCGAGGCGGCCAAGGTGATCGAGAACACCCAGCGCGATGTCAATATCGGCCTGGTCAACGAACTCGCGATGCTCTTCCACCGCCTTGGGCTCGACACGGACGCGGTGCTACGCGCAGCGGGCACGAAGTGGAACTTCCTGCCCTTCCGCCCCGGCCTGGTCGGTGGCCACTGCATCGGCGTCGACCCCTACTACCTGACGCAGAAGGCGCAGGCCGTCGACTTCCACCCCGACATGATCCTCGCGGGGCGGCGCACCAATGACGGTATGGGACGCTATATCGCCGAGCGCATAATGAAACTGATGACGCAGCGCTGCATCGGGGTGGTCGGCAGCCGCATCCTCGTGCTCGGGGCTACCTTCAAGGAGGACTGCCCCGACCTGCGCAACAGCCAGGTCGCCGCGATTGTCGGCGAGCTGCAGGCCTTCCGGGCCGGCGTCGAGATCCACGACCCGTGGGCGGATCCGGCGGCGGTGCAAGCGGAGATGGGCGTTGAAGCGGTCGCCGCGCCCGCGCACGGTGCCTACGACGCGATCATCCTCGCCGTGGGCCACCAGTGCTTCCGCGAGCGCGGCGCCGCGGGCGTGCGCAAGTGGCTGCGCGAGCCCGGCGTGCTCTACGACGTCAAGGCCGTGTTCGCCCCTACGGCGTCCGACGAGCGTCTGTAAGGCTTCCAGACACCGGCGCGGTGCGACCGCGCCGGCTCACACCGAGCAGGGCCAGGCCGAGGCCGAACAGCGCCAGCACGCCCGGTGCGGGCACCGGCGTGGGGTTACCCTTGGCGTAGAGGTTGACGTGCGACAGGCCGCCGCCGGTACCGCCCTCATTGACGAATATCCAGTCGCCGCTGGTGATGCCGTCGACCAGCGAGTAGACGAACCACTCGTCGGGCTGATTGCCGGTCCCGAACTTGAAACCGATGGCGCCCGTGCTGTGATGGTCCCAGAAGTTCGCATCGAAGGACCAGGTCCCGGGGCTCTGATCCCCGTCGCTGCCGGTGGTGCCGGCGGCCTGGAGGTTGTAGGCGGGCGCGCTGTCGTCGGACTTGGCCACCGTGCCGAAGTCGCTGCCGACGCC
>SLKC01000181.1 GCA_007134775.1 Ectothiorhodospiraceae bacterium
ACGCACGGTGAGGCCGTGGTCCTGCGCGTGCTCGACCGCCACAAGGGGGTCCTCGAACTCGACCGTCTCGGCCTGTCCCGCGCCCACCGCGATACCCTCGCCCGGATGGGCGCGCGCCCGGAGGGCCTGATCCTGATCACCGGCCCCACCGGCAGCGGCAAGACGACAACGCTCTACGCCCTGCTCAACGAGCAGCCGCGCGACGCACTGAGCATCCTCACCCTGGAGGACCCGGTCGAGTACCCGCTGCCGCTGGTGCGCCAGAGCGCGGTCAACGAGGCCGCCGGGGTCGACTTCGCCAACGGCGTGCGCAGTCTCATGCGTCAGGACCCCGACATCCTGCTCATCGGCGAGATCCGCGACGAGGCGACCGCGACCATGGCGCTGCGTGCAGCGATGACGGGCCACCAGGTCTACGCCACCCTGCACACCGGCTCGGCGCTGGGCGCCATCCCGCGGCTCCAGGATATCGGCGTCGCCGCCTCCGTGCTCGCGGGCAACATCATCGGCGTCATCGGCCAGCGCCTGGTCCGCCGGCTGTGCCCGGCCTGCAAGATCCCGGTACCCGCCGGCGCGCGCGAACGCCGCCTGCTCGGTCCCGAGGTCGCCACCGAGCAGCCGCTCTACCGCGCCGCCGGCTGCGCCCAGTGCGCCGGTCGCGGCTACGCCGGCCGCCTCGCGCTGATGGAGGTGCTGCGCATCGACGAAGAGTTCGACGACGCCATCACCCGCCGCGCCCCGCCCAAGGAGCTGCGCGCGCACGCCGCCGCCGCCGGCTTCGAGCCCCTGGTCAGCGATGCCACGCGCCGGGTCGTCGAGGGGGTGACCTCGCTCGATGAGGTCATGCGCGTGATCGACCTCAGCGATCGGTTGTAGGTGGCCCGATGCAGACTTACCGTTACCGCGCGATCGATGCCGACGGCCTGCTCCGCTGCGGGACCCTGACTGCGGCAGACCACGCCGACCTGGCCGCACGACTCGCCCGCCACGGCCTCGAGCTGCTGCGCGCCCGCCGCATGGCCGGCGTGCGCG
This sequence comes from Ectothiorhodospiraceae bacterium, assembly GCA_007134775.1. GTDB lineage: Bacteria > Pseudomonadota > Gammaproteobacteria > XJ16 > Halofilaceae > Halofilum. The sequence continues at coordinate 1,033 of SLKC01000181.1, forward strand.
GGCCGCGTCTGCGCCGCACCCGCGCCCGGACCGAGCTGATCCACTTCTCCTTCCAGCTCGAACAGCTCCTCGCTGCCGGCGTGCCGCTGGTCGAGGCCCTGCGCGATCTCGCGGCGACCGGGGAGGAGCCCGCCATCCGCGACGTGGTGGCTGGGCTCGCTGAGGCGATCGAGGGCGGCGCCACCTTCTCCGAGGCCCTGGAGCAGTATCCGCAGGTCTTCGATACGGTCTACGTCGCGCTCGTGCGCGTCGGTGAGCGCAGCGGCCGCCTGCCCGCTGTGCTCGCCGAGCTGGCCGCCACACTGCAGCGCGAGCACGAGTTGCGTGCGCAGACGCGCGCCATCCTCATCTATCCGGTGATCGCCGCGACGGTGATCGCCGGTGTCATCGCCTTCCTGCTCGCCTATCTCGTGCCGCAACTCGCCGCCTTCCTGCAGGCGATGGACATCGAGCTGCCCGCGCATACACGCCTCCTGCTTGGCGCCTCCGAGCAGTTCCTCGACGGCGGTTGGCTGATGGCGCTGCTCGCCATCGCGGTGGTCTGGTCGTTGACCGCGCTCGCCCCCCTCTGTGGGCGTTGCCGCCACGCCCGTGATGCCCTCGCCCTGCGCCTGTGGCTGTTCGGGCGGCTGGCCCTGCGCGTGCGCCTTGCGCGGTTCACGAGCAGTTTTGCCCTGATGTACGCGGCCGGCATCAACGTCCTCGACGCCCTGTGGCTCTGCCGCGGCCTGATGGACAACGCCGTGCTGGAACGCGCCCTGGACCGTGCCCGCGACGACATCGCCGCGGGCCGTGGCATCAGCGACGCGTTCGACCGAGCCGGGCTGTTCCCGCCGCTGGTCGTGCGCATGCTGCGCGTGGGCGAGACCAGCGGCGGCCTCGACCGGTCGCTCGACAACGTCAGCGCCTTCTATACGCGCGAGGTGCGCGAGACCGTCTCCCGCATCCAGCCCGCACTGCTGCCGCTGCTGACCCTGGTCCTCGGCCTGGTCCTGGGGGGCTTCCTGCTCGCCGTATTCGGGCCCGTCTACACGGCCCTGACGACCATGGATGTGTGAGGGCAGCCATGGCGCGCGTACTGCTGCTCGGCGAGGATGGCGTGACGGCCCAGGACTGGCGGGGTCGGCGGCTGCGCGCGCAGCGCCATTTCGCGAGCGATACGGCGGCTATGGCGTCGTTGCAAGAGTGGTTGCTCGCGCAACGCCGCCGGCCGGTGCGCATCCTCGTCGATCTGCTCGACGAGGAGCATCATGTCGTGCCGGTCCCGCGCCTCTACGGGGCCGACCGCCGCGCGCTGTGCCATCGACTCGCCGAGCGCCATTTGGGCGCGACCCCCTACCGTGACGTCGTTCTACGGCGCCCGCCACGGGGGCGGCGCGGCGCGGTCGAGGCGCTGGTCGGCGGCGTGACCGCCCCCGATGCGCTCGACGCCTGGCTCGGGATGTTGATGGCCACGGGGGTGCCGCTGCGCGGCATCCACTCACTGGCGCGCGTGGGCGAATACCTGCTCGCCTGCCTCGG
>SLKC01000200.1 GCA_007134775.1 Ectothiorhodospiraceae bacterium
CGGCGCTGCTGCAGCGACTGATACATCGACGCCGCATCCTCGGGCTCAACGCCGATGATCCGGGTCTCCGGTCGCAAGTACTTCATGAACGCGGCGATGCCGCTGATCAGGCCGCCCCCGCCGATGGGCACGAAGACCGCATGCAGCTCGTCACCGAACTGGCGGCAGATCTCCATGCCGATCGTCCCCTGCCCGGCGATGGTATCGGGGTCGTCGTAGGGATGGATGAAGGGATAGCCCCGCTCCTCCTCGATCTCGCGGGCCCGCGCGTACGCCTCGTCATAGGCATCGCCGTGCAGAATCGCCTCGCCACCGAGCGCCCGCACGGCATCGACCTTGATCGCCGGTGTCGTCCGGGGCATGACAATCACGGCCTTCAGCCCGAGCCGACGCCCGGCCAGCGCAACGCCCTGGGCGTGATTGCCCGCCGACGAGGCCACTACGCCCTCGATCGAGCCATCACGCGCGAGGCGCCAGATCTTGTTGTAGGCACCACGCAGCTTGAACGAGAAGATTTGCTGCAGGTCCTCGCGCTTGAGCAGGACACGGTTGTCGAGGCGCCGCGATAGCGCCGGCGCGTCCTCAAGCGGCGACTCGATTGCCACGTCATAGACGCGCGCGGAGAGAATCTTTTCGATGTACTTGTCCATAACCGGCAAACCCTAGCAAGATGCCCCGGGCCTGCCCACCCCCTCTGAACGACGGGGTTTTGCCGGCCCGACCAATGACGACTACACTGATCCGAGGAGGCGACACATGTCCCGGGAACAGCAGAAACGCCAGGCGGCCGAGGCCGCCCTCGAATTCATCGACGAGAGCCTGACCATCGGGGTCGGCACGGGCTCCACCGTCAACCACTTCATCGACGCCCTCGCCGAGCATCGAATCCACATCCAGGGTGCGGTCGCCAGCTCGGAAGCAACCGCGGAACGCCTGCGGAAACGCAATATCCCTGTCCGCGAACTCAACGACACCGGCGACCTTCCCCTGTACATCGACGGCGCGGACGAGTTCACCCACCACAAGCAACTGATCAAGGGCGGCGGCGGCGCGCTTACCCGCGAGAAGATCGTCGCGGCGGCCAGCGAGCGATTCATCTGCATCGCCGACGACAGTAAACGCGTGCGCATGCTCGGCACGTTCCCGCTACCTGTCGAGGTGATCCCGATGGCGCGCTCCTTCGTCGGCCGCCAGCTTGCACGGCTCGTTGGCGAGCCGCGCCTGCGCAGTGGCGCCACCACGGACAACGGCAATGTCATCATCGACGTCCACGGCCTTGAGATCATGGAGCCGATTGCCCTGGAACGCCGCATCAACGATATCCCCGGCGTCGTATGTAACGGCCTCTTCGCCCTGCGAGGGGCCGATCAAATACTCGTCGCCACCGCCGACGGCGTGGAACGTATCGACTGACACCCAGTAGACACGACGCCCTAACGCAAAACGGCGCCGCCCCGTGGCTGACGGGACCGGCGCCGATGTTGGCTGGGGGAGGAGGATTCGAACCTCCGCTGACGGATTCAGAGTCCGTAGTCCTACCGCTAGACGATCCCCCAAATGCCCGGTTCGCTGTCGGCGACGCCGATCAGCGCTTGGAGTACTGCGTCGAGCGACGAGCCTTGCGCAGACCGATCTTCTTGCGCTCCACTTCGCGGTCGTCGCGCGTCAGGAAGCCACCCTCGCGCAGCGGACCGCGCAGACTCTCGTCATACGACAGCAGCGCCCGCGCAACGCCGTGACGGATCGCGCCGGCCTGGCCGCTTCCGCCCCCGCCGCTGACGGTGATGCGGAAATCGAACCGGTCCGCCATCTCCACCTTCTCGAGCGGCTGACGCAGGATCATGCGTGCAGTCTCGCGGCCGAAGTACTCGTCAACGGGTTTGCCGTTGACCTCGATGGTGCCCTGCCCCGGCTTCATGAACACGCGGGCGCTCGAACTTTTGCGCCGGCCGGTTCCGTAATAGTGCTGCTGCATCGCTATCGTTCTCCGCTGCGCGGGTGAGTGGTCCGCACGCCTGTCTGCTATCAGATATCGAGTGGTTGCGGCTGCTGCGCCTCATGCCCATGGCTGGGGCCAGCGTAGACCCGCAGCTTGCGGAACATCGACCGGCCCAGCGGATTGCGTGGCAGCATGCCCTTCACCGCATACTCGATGATACGCTCCGGGGCACGCTCGCGCACCCGGCCCAGCGGCTCACTCTTGAGATTGCCGACATAGCCGGTAAACCGGTGATAGTACTTGTCCGCCTCCTTGCGTCCGCTCACACGCACCTTCTCCGCATTGACGACGACGATGTAATCACCGGTGTCCACATGCGGCGTGTATTCGGGCTTGTGCTTGCCGCGCAGGCGCCGGGCGATTTCGCTCGCCAGCCGCCCCAGGGTCTTGCCGTTGGCATCGACGACATACCAGTCGCGCTGGACGTCGGCCGGCTTGGCACTGTAAGTCTTCATCCTCGACTCCACGAAAGCGCTACGCGCGGGCGCCGAGCGGCCCCGCGAAAGGCCGGGGATTGTAGCCAACGACGTCCTGATGCGCAAGGAGGCCCTAC
>SLKC01000148.1 GCA_007134775.1 Ectothiorhodospiraceae bacterium
CCTCAGGGGTACCGACCTGCGTCATGCCCGCCTCACCGGTGCGGTCCTGAGCCGGGCGTTGGTGGCAGGCGCCGATCTGCGGGGCGCGCTGATCGACGGTACCGATGTCCACACCCTCGACCTGCGAGGTGTGCGGGTCGACACGGACCAGGCGCTGCACATCGCACGGGCGATGGGCCTCCACATCGACTGAGCGGCCGTAACCGGTGGCCGCAGCAGCCGTCTTGTTGCTCGTCGATCTGTCAGCGGGACAGATCCGACGAGATGAGAACGGAGCATTCCGATGAATCGACCCACCGCCCACCTTGGGCGCATGCTGGCGATCCTGTGCGCGACCGTGCTGCTCGCTGCCACAGCTTGTGGTGACGAGGACTCAGTCGACGATGCCGGAACCGGCAGCGGTGCCACCCCGGGCGACAGCGACACCCCAGAGCGCCAGGAAGGCGGCGGAGGCGACGAGTTCGGCCTGCTGGCCGCCAGCCTCCACTCGGGTGTCGAACCAGCCGCACCCGGTACCGCGGTGGTGCGATTCGAGGCCGAGGAGTTCCGGTTCGAGACACTCGAGACCTGCGAGATCGAAACCATCCTGGATGGCCGCCGTCAGCGGTTCATCGTGTTCGCCGAAGGGATGACCGACGACGGCCACGAGGTCGAGCTGCACGTCCTGCGATCCCTCATCGGCCCGGAGGAGACGGCGGGTGCCGGATCCTCGGCTGAGATCGACGAGCTCCGGATCCAGTACCAGGTCGACTTCGGCGTCGGCAGCGTCCAGACCCGGGCCGAACGGCGAGAGCACGGAGACGCCGAGCTGCTCACCGGCGACGAGCTGCCCTTCGTGTGGGTCGTCGACGACGGAGGTGCGCTCCAGGCGACGATTGTGGCCGAGGGCTCCATCTTCGGCAGCGGGCTCGACGAGGTCGCCCCGACCGGACCATTTGAAGCCGCCGTTCACTGCGGCTGAGCTTCGGACGATCCGCCGGTGGAGCTCGGTCCAGCCGACTCAGCCGCAGGAGGGTCGAGGTAGGGGAGCGGATCGGCGAGGCGGTGCCCGGACGAACCCAGGATGTGGGCGAGGAAGGGTACGTGTGAGTGGCCGATAAGGACGGCCACCCGGTCGCCACGCTCGACGAGCGCCCCCAGGTTCGCGGCGATGTGCAGGTTGCGACGGTAGAAGTTGGCGACCATGTCGGCCCCGGCATAGCTCCCGGACCTGGGATCGGTGATCGACGCGGTCCGCTCGTAGTAGATCTCGGTGACGTTTCGGAGGCTCTCCGGTCGGTTCAACCAGTGGAGCACCTCGAGGATCGTGCCGGTATCGACCCGCTGTTCGATCTCCGCAGTGATGGCTTCGGCGGCCTCGATGATCCCGCGCCAGGTTCGGGCGTGGCGGGCGTCGGCCAGTAGCTCCTCGACCCCCTGCTCATAGAACGATCCCTGTACGTCGATCGCGATGACCCGACCGTGTGCGAGCCGGCGTGCGAGCCGGCAGCCGATCTGTCCGATCTCGGTCAGGTCGACCGGGCCGGAGCTGCGCTGTTGGGCGGCGAAGCGGGCGTCGAGCCGGGCCTGCTGGTCCATTGGGAACTCGACAGCGACCTTGGTCGGCTGCCACCGGGCGAGGGCGGTGACGACCTCTCGAAGCTCCCCTTGGCGCCGGTCGTCGGACACATCGAGGGGGCGGTTGGAGACCGCATCATGCTCCGAGCCTTGAAGGTGCCACACTGCCACCAACATCGTTTCGATGCCCGCCATGGCGTGGAACCTACTTCGGCTTGGCGTTGCCAGCCAGGATGGCTATGCTGTCTCCTCCGTGTGCAGGGGCTCCGTGGAGCCGTCTGCACGAGTCCGGAACTCCCATCAATCGACGTCCGTGAAGGCCCAGTAGCGGAACCGCACGGCACAACCCAACTGGCGCTCCGCCGGGTCCGCCCGGGCGGAGCGTTCGCGTGAAGAGCCGACGGCGCTGCCCCCAGTGGCATCCGTCGGGACAACCAAAGAGAAGGACACTGCCGCAATGGCGAACAAGGCAATCGTCGGCGAAAAGGTCGGCATGACCCAGGTCTGGGATGACGAGAACCGCGTCGTCCCGGTCACCGTGGTCAAGGTCGCGCCCTGCCGCGTGGTGCAGATCAAGCGCCCCGAGACCGACGGCTACAGCGCGCTGCAGGTCACCTTCGGCCATCGAGACGCCCGCAAGGTCAACTCGCCCACCGCCGGTCACTACGACAAGGCCGGGGGCGATCCGGGCGAGCGCCTCGTCGAGCTGCGCCTCGACGACGTCAGCGAGTACGAGGTCGGCCAGGAGATCAGCGTCGATGTGCTCGCCGCCGGCGAACTGGTCGATGTCACCGCAGTGAGCAAGGGCAAGGGTTTCGCCGGCGTGATGAAGCGCCACAACTTCTCGGGCCAGCGGGCCTCCCACGGTGCCCATCGCACCCACCGCATGCCCGGGGCCATCGGTGCCTGTGCCACCCCAGCCCGGGTGTTCAAGGGCAAGCGCATGGCCGGCCGCATGGGTGCCGAGAAGGTCACCACCCTCAACCTGAGCG
>SLKC01000112.1 GCA_007134775.1 Ectothiorhodospiraceae bacterium
AGTAGGCGGAGTCCATGGCTCTCCCCGGCAGCCCGCTACCGCGCTGCCCGCGCGATCCCGGTCGAATCCAGCGACGCTCACCCAGCCGCTGGCGCAAGCGGACGCCGCGGTCGTCCCCGCCCCGACGTGCCCGCGAATGCGCGTGATCGTACACCTTCCAGCGAGCGCGATCACGCGCAAATTGGCCAGGCGGGCTGCGGGTCGGCCGCAAGAATCGGCAACTCGGCGCAAGATCGCGACAGCGCCGCCCGCGCGACAGGTTCATGCTGGTTCGCCAGACCGTGTTCCGATTGTCCGATCCAGGGAGGTCCCTACCGTGGTTGCCGTACTGGGCTATTCGCGCGAGCAGATCATCGCGGCGGTGCAGGACATGTACAGCGTTGTTGCCACCGCTCCGACCGCCGAGTTCCATTTCCCGGTCGGCCGCGAGGCGGCCGCGGCGCTCGGGTACTCTCCCGAGGAGCTCGACGGGCTGCCGCGCTCGACACTCGAATCGTTCGCGGGCGTCGGCTGCCCTTGGCACACTGACGTGATCCGCGAAGGCGATACCGTTCTCGACATCGGCGCGGGGGCGGGCGTCGACGCACTGATCGCCAGCCGGCGGGTGGGAGCGTCGGGACGCGTGATCGCGGTCGACCTAACGCCGGCCATGGTCGCGAAGCTCGCCGCGACGGCCGCGGAGAACGGCTACGACAACGTCCGCGCCATGGAGGGCTCGGCGGAGGCGCTGCCGTTGCCGGACGAGTCGGTCGATGTGATCACCAGCAACGGCGCGCTGAACCTGGTACCGGATAAGCGCCGAGCGATCGCCGAGATGTTTCGCGTGTTGCGACCCGGTGGGCGTATGCAGATCAGCGATGTGGTGATCCGACGCCCGGTGACCGTGGACTGCGACAGCGACCCGCGCCTGTGGGTTGAGTGCGTGGTCGGCGCGACGGTGGACGAGGAGCTGCTGAACCATTTCCGCGATGCCGGTTTCGAGGGCATCGAGGTCGTCCGATCACTGGACTACTTCGCCCACAGCCCGAGCGCACAGACGCGCGAGATCGCGGCCAGCTTCGACGCCTATTCGACGGATCTGCGCCTGCGCCGCGCGCAGCGGGCGCCATCCCGCATCGCGCAGTTCCTGCGCCGCGCCGATCCCCGGCGCGCTGCCGCCGCCTTGTGGCGACGCGGCCTCGCCGGCAGTGCCGCCCTGGCAATGGCCCTGCTCGCCTGCTACGGCACGCTGGCCGCGATCGGGTTGCTCGGCCTGGCCGGCATCGGCATCGGGCTCAACGAGACCGTCTGGGCCGGCGCGATCGTGGTCTTCGCGCTTGCGACGGCGGGCATCCTGGCGATCGGTGCCCGCTACCACGGCAGCTGGATACCGGCGATCACGGGCGGCGTCGCTGCCGCCGCGATCACGGGTACGATGTTCATCGCCTATAGCCTCGCGGTGGAATTGGCGGGTTTTCTGGTCCTTGCAGCAGCAGTGGGGTATGACCACTACCTGCGGCGACGGCACCAGAGCCGTGTCCTCGGTCTGCACGATTCGGGCCAACAGGCGACGGCCCCGCAACCTTAGCCCCCGAGTGCCGTGAGGTTGCGCACCTGGCACAGCGGCTCTTGCCCATCGAATGCCCCGGCCACGGTCGCTCGCGCGTGCACCTCATTACGCGCGCACGCACGGCGGTGGTTGCGACCTCGCCATGCATTCCCGTAGATTGACATGACGATACCCGGGCCGGGGCGAGCCGGCGATGCCGATGGCACAGGCCGCGACAACGGTATGCGACCACTATGCGCGCGGAGAGCGCGTCCCCTATCTCGAGGAGGCGCGCTCGGTCTCGGGGTGCGGGCTGCACATGGTAGCCAACCGCCTGCCCGCCGCCGAACGCTCGATGCCCGCGTTTGCCGAACTCGTCGTCAGCCAGGCCGTCCGCCACCCCTTTCGCTTCCGCGCCAACCTCGGCGCGGGATGGTTCGGCGGGCGGGCGCTGCCGATGGATTTCATCGTCATCCCGCCACGAGTCCCCGGTCACGGCGCCATCCACGACCGCAACGATCTGCGCTTTCTCGGCATTCCGCTCGACCTGGCCTCTAGCTGCCTCGGCCGCGATCCCCGAGACACATTGGACTTCGGAGCCCTCCATCGGCGCCACCAGCGCGACCCACTGATCGCCCACACGCTGGAGGCGCTGTGGCAGGAGCTGGCCAACGGGGAAGACAGCTGTCGGGTCTACCTGGAAACGCTGGCGGCCGCTGTCGTCGTCCGCCTCCAATGCCTTGCCGCCAATCAGGCGCGGTCACGGGAGCAACCCCATGGCCATGGCCTCGCACCGCGCGAATCGGCCCGCGTGATCGAATACATGCGTGCGCACCTGGACCAGCCGGTCACGCTGCGCGACCTCGCCGGCATCGCCGATCTCTCCCCCTGCCACCTCGCGCGCGCCTTTCGCGCTGCCCACGGTCTGCCGCCGCACCAGTACCTGATCCGCATGCGCATCGAGCACGCCCGCGAGCTGCTTACCCGCACGCAATGGCGGATCACCGACGTCGCCGCGGCAACGGGCTACTCGCCGCAGCAGTTCGCCCGCCACTTCCGCCGCCAGGTGGGGTGCACACCGAGCGCCTATCGCCACCGCACCAACGCGCGCCTCGCCGCGGGGCGGACGGAACCAGGGGAGTAGAGAGGAAAAGTGGTGGCCAGGGACAGAATCGAACTGCCGACACCGCGATTTTCAGTCGCGTGCTCTACCGACTGAGCTACCTGGCCACGAAAACTGCACCGGCGGGGCGCCGGGGATCGGTATTAGACCGATAACCACGCCCTGCGTCAAGGCCGCGAACGCCCGCCCGCGCCCACTGCCACGACTTCGTCCAACAATCGCTTGATCGGCGCGGGCAGGCCGCCCGGCGGCTGCTCGGGTCGCGCCCACTCCTGTCCCTGTTCGGCGGTGTCGAGCCGCTTGGTGCACACATGGCAGGGGTGCATGCGGTAGCGGAAATGGGTAAAGCCGTGCTCGAGCGGCGGCAGGGTAGCCGGGGCCGCGGTAATACCCCGTGTCGCGAGCCAGCCTTGCAGTGTCGTGAGGTCCGGGAACTCGGGCAGTGACCAGAGACCGCCCCAGATGCCGTGGGCCGGGCGGCGCTCGAGGAGGACGGTGTCGTCGGCCGCATGCTGGAGCACCAGCACCACACCCTCGCGCGTCGGCCACGCGCGCTTCGGCTTCGGAGCGGGCAGTTCCACGGTGCGCCCCTGCGCGCGCGCCACGCAGTCACCCGCCACGGGACAGTCGGCACAGCGGGGACGGCGCTGGCAGATGCCGGCGCCGAGGTCCATGAGCGCTTGGTTGTAGGCCCCGACTCGTTGGCGCGGAAGTCGCTTTTCTGCCTCGGCCCAGAGCGCTCGCTGGACCGGGGCACGGCCCGGCCAACCCGCGACCCCGGCGTGGCGGGCGAGCACCCGTTTCACGTTGCCATCGAGGATCGCGGCCCGGTGGCCACGGGCGAGGCTCTGGATCGCCCCCGCCGTCGAGCGGCCGATCCCGGGCAGTGCCTCGAGCGCCGCAAGGTCATCGGGCGGCTCGCCCCCGTGCTCAGCGACAATGAGGCCCGCGGCGCGATGGAGATTGCGCGCGCGCGCGTAGTAACCGAGGCCGGACCAGTGGGCGAGCACCTCGTCCAGCGGCGCCTGAGCGAGGGCGTGGACGTCGGGGAAGCGCTCGACGAAGCGCGTGAAGTAGGGCCGCACGGTCTCGACTCGGGTCTGCTGCAGCATGATCTCGGAGATCCAGACCCGATAGGCAGTGGCCGGTCGGTGCCAGGGCAGATCGCGACGACCGTGGCGGTCGTACCAGACGAGCAGCCGCTCGGCGAAGCCGCCGGACGGCTCCGCGGCCTCTTCGCGCTCGCCCCCGCTCACCGATCGAACAGGTCGCGGGCGCGCTCTTCCAGGCGGCGGCGCGCATCATCGCGCTCCTCGCGAAGCCGCTCCTCGGCCGCCTCACGCGCCTCGTCCGCCTCGCGCCGCAGCTCTTGGCGGGCGCGGTCCGCCTCTTCACGGGCACGATCGCGCAGCGCGCCCGTCAGGTCGATGCGCACGCTCGGCGAGAACAGCGCCCCGGTGAGGGTAATCGGGATGGTCAGGCCCTCGAGGCGCTGATCCGCGTCGATGTCCTCCTCGAGGACTCGCTCAAGTACAGTAAACGAGGCGCGATAGTCGATCTCGCGCCGCGCCAGATCGATACTGCCCTCGCCAGTCCCCTGCAGGCGGTCGCTTTGCAGATTGAACGAGCGCGTTTCGAGGACGCCGTCGCGGACCCGCGCGACCGCGCTCAGGGCGCGGAACGGCGTCACCGTCTCCGCCACCTCGCGTTCGTCGGCACCGCGCATGCGGGCCGAGGCGTTGTAGAGGGCATCCTCGATGCTGAACCCGCGGATGGTGCCTTCGTCGAACTGCGCCGCGAGGTCGCCGTTGAGCGCCCCGAGCCAGTCCTCAAGCGTGCCCCCGGCCGTGTCGAGCACGATCTGGCTGTCCATGCGCCCGGTCAGGGGGGAGCGGGGCAGGAACAGGCCCATCAGAGGCTCGGCCTGCAGCGAATCGATGCGCGCGGCCAGTGCCGCAGCCGGCTCCGCCTCGCGCGCATCGAGCCGGCCATCGAGCCCGATGCGACCACCGGCGACATCGAAGCCCGCTTCCTCCACGGTCAGCAGGCCGTCGCGCAGCTCCACGATGGCGGTGACGTCGCGGGCGTCGAGGCCGGAGAAGCCGACCTCGTCGATACCGAGCCGCGCGTCGGCGTTGACTGCGCGCAGCGCCTCCAGCGGCAGCGAGGCGATGGGGTCCTCTTCCTCCTCGATGTCCTCGGGTGCGGGCTCCTCGTCGACGACGATCTCCTCGTCGGCATCCTCGGGCAAGTAACGGTCGAGGTCGATGGCATCGGCCTCGAGACGCGCATCGATATAGGGAATCTCGTCGAGTTCGGCGAGCACACGGCCCTGCGCGCGGGTGTCGTCGAGTTCGAGGACGAAGTCATCGATGGTCACCGCCTCGGGATCGCCCTCGACATCGAAGCCGAAGGCGACTGCCGTGAGCGCCTCGTCGTCTGCCATCTCGGGCAGCTCCGCGTCGAGCCGATCGGCGAGGACGCGGGCATCGAATTCGGCGAAGTCGAAGCGCCCGTTGAACTGCGGCGGTTCGTCGCCGAAGGTGGCGTTGATCCGGCCCTCGCCATCGAGCTCTTCAGCCAGTTTGAGCTGCAGCGGTTCGATCGCCGCCTGCCCCGCGTCGATCTCGGCGACGATGTCAGCGTCGAGGCGCAGGGGGATGCCGTCTGCGGGCAGGTCATCGCCATGGCCCTCGATATCGACGCCGAGGCCGGTCAGGTGGAGCTCGGCCGGCTCGAGTCGCAACCGTGCGTCGGTGCTGGCATCGAGCTCGACGCGCGGGCCGTCCTCCTGATCGAGCGTGACGGCGAGGGTCACAGGGACCTCGCGATCGAGCGCCAAGCGCCCGAGGGTGATGTCGAGGTCGCGCACGCTGGCGCGGGTGTCGGTCGCGCGATCGTGCCAGTTGATCGCCGCGGCGCTGAGCTCGAAGCCGCCGATTTCGAGGTCAAACGGCAGCTCGTCCGGCGCCCGCCCATCGCTGTCACCACTGGGGTTGCCCGAGGCGCTGCCGCCTTCGGGGTTGTCATCGCTCGGCTCGCCGTCGAGATGATTCCCGGCACGGTCGCGCTCCGCCGCGGCTGCCGCCATGCGCTCCTCGATATCGGCCCAGCTGGTACGGCCATCGGCATCAACGCCAACGTTCACTTCGAGTCCATCCAGGACGATCGTGTCGACCTCGACCTGACGGCGCAGCAGCGGGCGGACCGCGACCCGCAACTGCATGCGGTCGATCGCGGCGAAGGGACCGTCGTCCTCGAAGCCCTCGGCGTTGGCGAGGCGCGCCGCGCCCTGCTCGAAACCGAGCCAGGGGAAGAACGACAGCGACAGGTCGCCCTCGAAGGTCATCTCCCGCCCCGTGGCCTCCTCAACCTCGGCGGCGATGCGGTTCTGGATATCGCGCGTATCGATCAGCAGCATCGCGCCAACGACCAGCGCAACCACGAGAAGCAGAACGACGCCGATGCCGATAAGCAACCAACGGATCAAGGCCATGATCAGGAACCTCCTTTGCCGGTGTGCATCACCGCGAGCCGCATGATGCGCCGCACCCGCGTCGGCCGCTCAGGCGGTTTCGTCGGCACGCCGCCAGTGACCGGATCGCCCGCCGGATTTCTCCAGCAGGCGCACGTTGTCGATTGTCATGCCGCGGTCGACGGCCTTGCACATATCGTAGACGGTCAACAGCGCCACCTGCACGGCGGTCAGCGCCTCCATCTCGACACCGGTGCGACCGCGTGTCTCCGCCCGCGCGGTACAGTTCACCGCACTCGCTGCGACATCGGGTGCCAGCTCGACCTCGACCGCGGTCAGCGGCAACGGATGGCACAGCGGCACGAGTTCGGCTGTGCGCTTCGCCCCCATGATACCCGCCAGACGCGCGACCGCCAGCACATCGCCCTTGGCGTGGCCGCCGCCACGGATGCGCTCCAGGGTCGCGGCGCCCATGTGGATGGCGCCCGCGGCGACGGCGACGCGCTCGGTCTCGCCCTTGGCGCCGACATCGACCATGCGGGCGTCGCCGTGCTCATTGAAGTGCGTAAGTTCGCTCATTGCCCGGCCTCGGTTTCCGGTTGCGCGGCTCGCCACCGCTTGCCACAGTAGCGCCATTGTAGCCGCGCCCGTACACGAGCCGCGAACGAGGACCCGTTGCCATGGCCGTCACTGTCAAGCTGTTCGCCCACCTGCGCGAGCGCCACGGCTTCGGCGAGACCCGCCTCGAGGCGTGGTCTGGCGGCAGCGTCGGCGATGTCTGGCGACAGGTATCGGGTGAGGACGAACTGCCCGCCCATGTCCTCGCGGCGGTCAATCTCGATTACGCGCGCGCCGACACGGCGGTCGCCGACGGCGACGAAGTCGCGTTCTTCCCGCCGGTAACCGGTGGCCGGGGCCGCCCCCGATGATGATCGAGGTCCGCGACACGGGCTTCGACCCCTGGAGCGAGGTGGCCGCCTACCAGCAGGCAGTCCTCGGTGTGGGGCAGTTTGGCGCGACCGCGGTCTTCATCGGCACGATGCGCGACTTCAACGACGACGACCGCGTCGCCGCGATGTACCTGGAGCACTACCCGGGCATGACGGAGCGCGCGCTCGAACGCATCGCCGATGAGCACGTCCATGCCCACGACCTGCTCGATGTCTGCGTCGTCCACCGCGTCGGCGACATCACGCCAGGCGAGCCCATCGTCGTCGTCGCCGCATGGGCGGCGCACCGGCGCGAGGCGTTCGCGGCGTGCCGCGGGATCATGGAGGATCTGAAGTCGAAGGCGCCCTTCTGGAAGCGCGAGGAGCGCGCGAGCGGCAGCCGCTGGGTCGAACACAACACGCCGGGCTGATGCCCGCCCCCGCAACACCCCGACATCACTGCGTGACGATCCGCCCCACGGCATCGTGCCAACCAGCGATCAAGGGGGCGCGCTCGTCTGCCCCCAGCCCGGGGGAGAAGCGGGTGTCGAGCTGCCAGTATGCGACCACCTCGGCCGGCGAGCGCCAGATGCCGTGGCCGAGACCGGCGAGGTAGGCGGCGCCGAGTGCGGTGGTCTCGACGACGGCGGGGCGCAGGACCTCGATGCCGACGAGATCGGCAAGTCTTTGCAGGAACCAGTCGTTGACCACCATGCCGCCGTCGACGCGCAGCTCGCACGGCTCGCGCCCCGCGTCGCCCGCCATGGCCCGCGCCAGGTCGTGGGTCTGGAAACAGACCGATTCGAGCGCCGCTCGGGCGAGTTCGGCGGGCCCCGTCGCCCGCGTCAGCCCGAGCAGAGCGCCGCGGGCGTGCGGATCCCACCAGGGAGCGCCCATGCCCGTGAACGCGGGCACGAGATGGACGCCGCCGGTCGACTCGATCGAGCCTGCGAGTTCTTCGGTCTCAGCCGCTTCCTCAATGATCCCGAGGCCGTCACGCAGCCACTGCACCGTGGAGCCCGCCGAGAAGATCGCGCCCTCGAGGGCATAGGCGGGCCGCCCCTCGAGCCGATAGGCCATCGTCGTCAGCAGGCCATGGTCCGAGGCGGTGGGCTCCTCCCCCGTGTGCAGCAGGGCGAAGCAACCCGTGCCGTAGGTGCTTTTGATCGTGCCCGCTTCGAAGCAACCCTGGCCGACCATGGCAGCGTGCTGGTCACCGGCGACGCCGCGGATCGGCAGCGACCGCTCCAGCCGCCCCGGGGCGACGCTGCCGAAGTCGTCGGCACTGTCGCACACCTCGGGCAGCATCGCGCGCGGCACCCCGAACAGCGCGAGCAGCTCATCCGACCAGTCCTGGGCATGGATGTCGAACAGCAGCGTGCGCGCCGCGTTGGTCGCATCGGTGGCGTGCACGGCGCCGTCGGTCAGGCACCAAATCAACCAGCTATCGACGGTGCCGAAGGCGAGCGCCCCCGCCTCGGCGCGCTCGCGGGCGCCGGGGACGTGATCGAGCAGCCAGGCGATCTTGGTCGCGGAGAAGTAGGGATCGAGCAGCAGCCCGGTGCGCGCGGTTACCGCCGCGCCGTGTCCCGCAGCGCGCAGCCCCGCGCAGGTCTCGGCGGTACGGCGGTCCTGCCAGACGATGGCGTGATGGATGGGCTCGCCCGTGGCGCGGTCCCAGACCACCGTGGTCTCGCGCTGATTGGTCAGCCCGAGGGCGATCACCTCGGTGCCGACCGCCTCGGCATCGGCGAGCGCGCTGTTGCAGACGTCGACCGTGGTCCGCCAGAGATCGCGGGCGTCGTGCTCGACCCAGCCCGATTGCGGATAGTGCTGGAAGAAGGGCTCGCGCGCGCGGCTGACCTCGCTGCCATCGAGGGCGAAGACGATCGCCCGCGAACTGGTCGTACCCTGATCGACGGCGAGAATGCCCTGACGCTTCGCCATGCCTGCCACTCCCCGCTTGGGCCCCGTCCATTCTGCCCGCTCCGCCGTCGCGACGGTAGCCACCGCGGAACGCCCGCGCTCGCTTACTGGCGCCGCTCAGGGTCGCGGGCGCGTCGCTTTGGGTCTACACTAGCGCTGTGAACCGATCGGTCAGCCCAAGCTGGATCCAGTACTTGCCCACCGGCCCGTTGACGCCCGCCACCGGCTGCGGTGCGCTACCGATACGATGGATTGACCGCACGACCGCCAATGACTCGCCACAAGCGCTCGGCACTCGGCGTCGAACTTCCGCAGTACGCCGCGGTCGACGCCTGTGTGTCCCCGGACCGCCGTGCCGGGCCGATCCCTGGAGCCATCGATGAACCGAGGTCCCCGCAATGCGGGCATCATTGTCTTGGCCGCCGTGCTCGCGGCGGTGATCTGGCAGCTGCGCGACGACCTGGCACCCGAGGAGGAGCGGTGGGAGCCGGGGCGCGTGGCCGTGGAAGTCGCGCCGATCGAGACCGGCCCGATCGCCGACGTGCGCGAACTCACCGGCACGCTCGAGCCACAGAACGCGTTCACGGTGGCCCCCAAGATCGGCGGAGGTATCGAGCGCATCCATGCCGACATCGGTGACGCGGTCGAGCGCAACACCGTCCTGATTGAGCTCGACGACGACGAGGCCCGCCAGGAGGTCGCAGAGGCGGAGGCAGCCCTGCTGCTGGCCGAGGCAGAGAAGGAGCAGGCGGAGAGTGACGCCGAACTCGCCCGGCGCGAGTTCGAGCGCACCCAGGTGCTCGCGCGCCGCGACCTCGCTTCGCAGTCGGATCTGGACACGGCGCGCGCGCGGGCGAGTGCTGAAGACGCGCGGGTCGCGGTCGGGGCCGCGCGCGTGAGCGAGCGTGAGGCGACACTTGGGCGCGCGCGGGTGCGGCTGTCATACACGCAGGTGCGCGCGACCTGGCCCCCGGAGGACGACGGCGAGTACGTGGTCGGCGAGCGCATGATCAGTCGCGGGGACACGGTCTCCGCCAATGAACCGCTGCTCACGCTGCTCGCGATCGACCCGCTCAAGGCCGTCGTGTTCGCGCCCGAGCGCGACTACGCCCCACTCGAACGCGGTCAGTCGGCGACCGTTCGCGCCGATGCGTTGCCCGGCAAGGACTTCCCCGGCGAGGTTGCGCGCCTCGCACCGCGTTTCGACGAGGCATCCCGGCAAGCGCGTATCGAGGTCGAAGTCGCGAACCCTGAGCATGATCTCAAGCCCGGGATGTTCACCACCGTCGCTATCGAGGTCGGGCGCGCCGATGACGCGCAGCTCGTGCCCGTCGAGGCGCTCACGCGCCTCGACGGCCGCCGCGGCGTCTACCTCGTTGACGCCGCGGGCGATGACGTGCGAGCGCGGTTCATTCCGGTCGAGGTGGGCATCGAAGGCGACGGCTACGCCGAGATCCGCGAGCCGGCGCTGGAGGGCCGTGTCGTAACGCTCGGCCATCAGTTGCTCGAGGATGATGGGGCAGTTCGCATCGCGGGCGAGCGCAGTCGATGAGTCTACCCGGATTCAGTGTCCGCCGCCCCGTGCTGACCGCGATGGTGGCGCTGATCGCGGTCACGCTCGGGCTGGTCGCCCTGTCGCGCCTGCCCATCGATCTACTGCCCGACATCGAATTCCCATCGCTCACGGTCGCCGTCGAGTACCCCAATGCCAGCCCGCAGGAGATGGAGGAGCTGGTCGCGCAGCCGATCGAGCGCACGGTCGCCGCTGTGCCCGGCGTCGAGGAGATCACATCGAGCTCCTCCGAAGGTTCGACCAACGTCAACCTCCGCTTTGCCTGGGGCACCGATCTACTCGAGGCGTCCAACGATGTCCGCGAACGCCTCGATCGCGTGCTCGACGACCTGCCCGAGGAGGCCGACCGCCCCTCGATCCGCAAGTTCGATCCGTCGGCGATGCCGATCATGCTCATCGGGGCCTCGAGCGGCATCGATCAGATCGAGCTGCGCCGCCTGATCGACAACCGCATCATCTACCGCCTGCAACAGGTGCCGGGCGTGGCCGCAATCGATGTCTGGGGCGGTCCCCAGCGGGAGATCCAGGTCCGGCTCGACCCGATGCAGATCACCGCGCTGGGGCTGTCACTGGCCGAGACACGCGAACTACTCCGCGACGCCAACCTCAACCGCCCCGGCGGCAGTATCGAGCGCCAGGACACCGAGTACACCGTGCGCGTGCCCGGCCGTTTCGGCGATCTCGACGAGATCCGCAACACGGTCATCGACGTGCGCGACGGGGCCGTCATCCGGCTCGGCCAGGTCGCGCAGGTAGAGGATACGCAGAAGCGCGCGACCCGCATCATCCGCATCAACGGCGAGCCCGGCATCCGCATGGCCGTGCGCAAGCAGGCCGAGGCGAACACGGTCGAGGTCGCGCGCGACGTCCATCGGGCCGTCGACCGCCTGCGGTCCGAGTACCCGCAGATCCGCTTCAATCCACTGTTCGACACCTCCGAGTACATCGAGCGCTCGATCGCGAACGCCGGCCTGGCAATGGTCTTCGGCGCGCTGCTCGCCACGGGCGTGCTGCTGTTCTTCCTGCGCAACCTGCGTGCGACGTTGGTCATCGCCACCGCGATACCGGTCTCGGTCATCACCACGTTCGCCCTGGTCTATTTTGGCGGCTTCACCCTCAATCTGATGACCCTCGGGGGGTTGGCCCTCGGCGTGGGCCTGATGGTCGACAGCGCCATCGTCGTGCTGGAGAACATCTTCCGCCGCTTCCAGGGCGGGGGCGAGACTGCAGCCGAAGCCGCAACGCAGGGTGCCGGCGAGGTCGGCGCCGCGATTGTGGCGGGCACCCTGACGACCATCGCGATCTTTGTGCCACTGTTCTTCGCCGAGGATCTCGCCGGCCAGCTCTTCGGCCAGCTCGCCTGGGTCGTCGCCTTCGCCATTGGCTGCTCACTCGTCGCCGCGCTCACCCTCGTGCCCATGCTCGGCGCGCGCCTGCTGCGCGGCGATGCAGCGCGGGCACCGGCGCCGCTGCGCCGCATCGGCGATGCGATCGGAAGCGCGCTCGGCGGCGTCGAGCATTTCTATCAGGGAGTTCTTGACGCGACGCTGCGACACCCCTGGCGCGTGATTGCCATGGCCCTCGTCGCTCTGGTCGCGGCCGCCCTCGCCGTACCGCAACTGGGCACGGAGTTCATGCCGCCGACCGACGAAGGCGAGGTGCGCGTGACCGTGGACATGCCACCGGGCACCCGGCTGTCGACCGTGGACCGCCAGACCCGCGCGATCATGGCGCAGGTCGAAGCACTCGTGCCCGAGCGCGAGGCGACGGTTGAAAGCGTTGGCTCCTCCGGCTGGCGTCCGGGCAGTCGCTCGCACGGCAGCGTCCGCATCGGCCTGCCCCCGCGGGGTGCCATCGAGCACCGCAGCGAGGAGATCGCCGAGCGCCTGCGCGAACAGCTTGAACCGGTGGCGGGCGCGGAGCTGCGCGTGCGCGTGCGCCAGCCTTTCTTCCTGCGCGTGCTCGGCGGCGGCGCCGAGGAGTCGCTGGAGGTCGAGGTCCGCGGCTTCGAGTTCGAGCAGCTCGAAGCGCTCGCCGAGCAGGTGCAGGGGCGCATCGAGGATGTCGCCGGCATCACCGATGTGCGCCTCTCCCGCGAACGGGGTGATCCCCAACGCCTTGTGCGCGTCGACCGGGCGCGGGCGGCCGACCAGGGCGTGACCCTGTCGGCGATTGCCGACACGGTGGAGACCGCGGTGGCCGGGCGTGTAGCCTCACGCTTCCTCGACGCCGGCGAGGAGGTCGACATCCGAGTCCAGCTCGCCGGTGCCGAGACACTGGCGCCGCGGCAGCTGCTGGAGTTGCGCGTACCGGCCGCTGACGGGCGCATGGTGCGCCTGGGCAACATCGCCGAACTCGAAGCGGGAACCGGCCCCGTCGTCATCGATCGCAAGGAACAGACGCGGCTGGTCTCCGTCTACGCGAACATCGACGACCGCGACCTCGGTTCCGTGGTGGCCGATGTCCGCGAGCGCATCAGCGCGATCCCGCAACCGGACAACTACGACATCGCCATCGGCGGCGACTACGAGGAGCAGGAGGAGGCGTTTACCTCGCTCGCGCTGGCGCTGGTGCTCGCGATCGCGCTCGTCTACATGGTGCTCGCAAGCCTCTACGAATCGCTGCGCGACCCGCTGATCGTGATGTGCACGGTCCCGCTCGCACTGATCGGCGTCGTCCTGGCACTCTTTCTGACCGACACGACGCTGAACGCGCAATCGCTGATCGGCTGCGTGATCCTTGTCGGGCTCGTGGTCAATAATGCGATTCTGATCGTGGATCAGACCAATCGCCTGCGCGCGAGCGGGGGCGCCCTCGCCGAGGCGCTGCGCGAGGCGGGGCGGCGCCGGTTGCGGCCGATCCTGATGACGGCGACGACGACCATGCTCGCACTGCTACCGCTGGCGATCGGGGCCGGCGAAGGCGGGGAGCTGCAGGCACCGCTGGCCCGCGCGGTGATCGGCGGCCTGCTGGTCTCGACCCTGATTACGCTGGTGCTGATACCCGCGGCCTACATGCTTGTCCACCGCAATGATATGGCGCCCCCGCAGGCGCGCTGAACGGGCGGTGCAACGGCGCTTTGACGCGCCAGTAGACGTTCTTCACTGGGGAGGGATGCGATGACGGAATCGGGTCGAGTGGTGCTCGTCACCGGTGGCGGCTCCGGCATCGGCCGCGGGATCGCGTTGCACTACGCCCGCGAAGGGGCGTCCGTCGCGATCGTCGGTCGCGACCGAACCAAGGGCGAGGCGGTACTCGCCGAACTGCGGGCGTACGCCATTCCCGCGGCGTTCTACGCGGTGGATCTCGCCGTCGAAGACGAGGTACGCGCCCTCATCGCGGACGTCGGCGAACAGTTCGGGCGCATCGATGTGGTGGTCAACAACGCCGGCATCGGCGGCCGCCGCTCTCCGATCCAGCCCGGCGATCCACCGGGTGCGCGCTGGGATCAGATGCGCGGCCCCAACCTCGATGCGCCCTATTTCATATGCGCCTATGCGCTGCCCTGGCTCGCGGCCACGGGCGGGGCCATCGTCAACATCTCCTCGACCGCCGCATGGCACGGAAATTGGGGACTGTACGGCGTCGCCAAGGCCGGGGTGGAGGCCCTCACCCGCGCCTTCGCCGCCGAAGGCGCGCACCATGGGGTGCGGGTCAACGGTATCAGCCCCGGCTGGATCGCGACCGAACTCGACCGCGAGCGCCCGGCCACCGGCAACTCGGGTAGCTGGGAGGCACCGCCTTCGCTGCTCGGGCGCATGGGCACCCCCGAGGAGATCGCCACCGCCGTGGCCTTTCTCGCCTCCCCCGCGGCGTCATTCATCACGGCCCAGACCCTGATCGTCGACGGTGGCCAGATGGCGATCGACTACCCCTCGGCGAACGCGCTCGAGGCCATCGCCGACCGGGTGGGTTCCGGGGCGTTCGCGCCGGAACGCTGACGCATCCGAGGTGCGATCGTGCAGTGGTGTACCGGGTCGCTCAGGAGGGCACGATGATCTCGCCCGCGTTGGGCGGCAGGGCGAGATCGATCGAGACCGGGAGATGGTCAGAGTGACTGTCGTCGAGGACGAGCAGCTCACCAACGTCGAGATCGGGACTGACCAGGATGTGATCGAAATTGCGGGCCGGCCGCCAGGAGGGCCAGGTATTCAGGCGCTCGATCGGTTCGACCAGGCCGGTACGACGAAAGAAGGCCTGCATCTCCGGCGCGGAGTGCGGCGCATTGAAGTCACCCATGACCACGGCGTGGGGGGCGTCGGCGATGCGCTCAGCGATGAAATCGAGCTGGTCGCGCCGTGCCGCCCGTGCAAGCGCGAGGTGGACGACCACCAGCACCACCGCATCGTTGCCTGCGCCGTAGCGCAGCTGCAATGCCCCTCGACCCGGCACCAGACCCGGCAACGCCAGTGGCTCGAATGCGTCGGGCTCGACCCGGGAAAGCGCACCGATGCTGTGCTGGGCCACCCGGCCGAGGCGCCGATTGGTCCGATCCGCCCACCAGCCGAAGCCGGCGGAGCGGGCCAGGTACTCGGTCTGGTTGATGAAGCCGGTGCGCAGGCTGCCGCTGTCGGCCTCCTGGACCGCCACAATATCGTAGTCGCGGATCTGGCGGGCAATGCGGGCCAGGGTGAACTGGCGGGAACGGCTCGGCAGTACGTGCTGCCAGCTTCCGGTTAGATAGTCACGAAAGGTCGAGGTACGGATCCCGACCTGGATGTTGTAGGACAGCAACCGCAGGCGCGGGGGCCGCGGTTGGGCGTCGGCCGACCCTGCGCTCTGCTCGGCGGGCGCGTCGTCACCCGCACGGGACTCGCCGGGCCCGCGCCGTTGCTCAGCCGTCGACACCGGCTTCCCTGGCGGCGTTGTCATCGACCGCCTCCATCATCGCACTGAAGCTGTCAAAACCCCTGGGAGAGATGAGTTCACCATTGACGCCCATCGACGGCGTGCCGCGCACCCCGTACTCCTGGTTGAGTGCCCGCGCCTCGCGCAAGCGGTTCTCGACCCCGAACGAGTCCATCAGCGCAGCGAACTCGTCACCGTCGATGCCGAGTGATTCGGCGAACTCGGCGATGCTCTCGACCGTCTCGAGCCGCTGACCTTCGGCGTGGATGGCGTCGTAGAAGGGGTGGTGGAAAGTACCCAGCACGCCCATCAGTTCAGCCGCATAGAACGCCCGTGCGTGGGTCTCCCAATCGCTCGAGACGAGCGCCGGCACCATCTTGAAATCAACATAGTCGGGCTTGTCGTCGAGCCAGTCGTAGAGTTCCGACTGGAAACGGTAGCAGTGCGGGCAGCCATACCAGAAGAACTCAACCACTTCGACTCGAGCCTCGTCATCGCCCTCTGCCGCCAGCGCGTTGCTGCCGGGCAATGCCAGCAGGGCGAGAGCGAAAAGCCCGACCAACGGGGCGGCTACCTGCGATCGCTTCATGGCGAGTTCTCCATCAATCGGTTTCTTGTTTGTGCGGGGTGCCCGTACGGCTCGACCCGGCCGATCCGGGTCGCGCCGGCGGCGTGTTGCACATCAGGCTCGTGACATCGGACCGTCGCTATGTTTCAGAGTTCACCGTACGAGTGGAGGCCCGAGAGGAACATGTTCACTCCGAGGAAGCAGAATGCGGTGACCAGCAGGCCGATGACCGCCCACCAGGCCATCGGGGCGCCGTGCCAGCCCTTGGTCAGGCGCATATGCAGCCAGCCCGCGTAGGTCAGCCAGACGATCAGCGCCCATGCCTCCTTCGGGTCCCAGTTCCAGTAGGAGCCCCACGCCTCGGCGGCCCAAATGGCGCCGAGGAAGGTCGCAATCGTGAAAAAGGCGAATCCGAGGGCGATCGACTTGTACATGATGTCGTCGAGTACCGCGGGCAGCGGCAGCCGGTTCGCGATCCGGCTTTCGGGACGGGTGCGCAGCAGGCGCTCGCGCAACAGGTAGGCGACACCGACCATCGCGGCGAGCGCGAAGGCGCCGTAACCGATGAAGTTGGTCGGCACGTGGATCTTCATCCAGTAGCTGTTGAGCGCGGGCACCAGCGGCTCGATCTCGTGGCCGGCGCGATCGAAGCTGTACCAGAGCAGGAAGGCGACCGCCGCCGAGATGATCGTGAGCACGAAGCCACCGAGGTGGCGCACGGCATAGCGGCGCTCGTAATAGAGCCAGATCAGCGCGGTGATCACGCAGAACAGGATGAAGGCCTCATAGAGATTACTGATCGGGATGTAGCCGATCGCCGGGTCGATGAGATAGGTCTCGTGCCAGCGCACAAGCAGCCCCGTGAACCCCATACCGGTGGCGCACCACGTCAGCGCGGTACCGGTGCGTGCGACCCAGTCCGCACGTGCGAACAATCCGGCCAGATAAGCCACCGTGGCGAGGACGAAGAGCGCACTCATCCACATGATGGCGGACTGGCTAGCCAGGGCGTAGACGAGCAGGAAACGCGCCTCGCCCGCGGCCAGCTCGCCGCCATACTGTAAGAGGGCGAGTGCAGCCGCGCCCCCAACCACAGGGGTGAACAGCTGCAGCGCGCGGAAGGACCAGCCCAGCGGCAGCAGGAGCGCCGCAAATCCCAGCAGGATCAGGACGTCGCTACGCCCCATCGCATCGCCGAAAGCGAGGAGCACCCCGATGGTTGCCACGGGCACGCCCGCGGCCCAGAGCCAGTCGCCGACGGTGCGGCGGGCAAGAAAGCCCGGCCCGAAGGCGTCATCCATTGCATCGCGTGTAACAGCCATCACTCACTGCTCCGCGGCTCGGCCCCAGTGCCCCGGGCGAGCCTGTCCGCCATCTGGTGGAAATGGGGTTCGAAATCGAGGGTATCGCGTGCCGAACGCCCGGCCATCAGGATAGCAGTTCCCTCGCCTTCGCGGCGCAACCAGATCCAGAGGCGGCGGTGGTCGACGTAGAACATCAAAAACAGCCCGACGATCAGCAGCGTCGAGCCGAAGTAGACGATATTCTGCCCTGGTGCGCGCGCGATCTGGAAACCCGATGCCTGGACATGCTCGAAGGCATCGAGGCGCAGAATCCACTCCTTGCCATAGCCATCAAAACCGTTGATCGCGGTCAGGGCATCCCGGAAGAATGCCCATTCGTCCGCGCCGATCTGCTCGACGCCTTCGGTCGCGAGGACATCCTCATACAGGCCTGCAAGCGCCGCCTGCAGTACGCGCAGATAGGCCTGGAAGATCTGCTCTTGTCGGTCCGTCGGGACATTCTCCTCGACAACGGCCCAGACGCCGTCGAAACCGGATGTGCGGAAGCGCTCAACGAGGTCGGTGACGGTGCGCTCGAGTTCGGCGCGGCCGGCAGCCGTGTCGAGCTCGCTGCCACCGACCGCGTCGGCGACCGCAGTCTGCGCGGTCTCCCTGACCCGATCCGGATCATCCATGCGTTCCACCAGCCCCACGAACCGGTCCATGCTGCGCGCGTCGTCAGCCGGTATGTAGAGGAAGCGGAAATCGTCGTCGGGCCCCGCGCGCGTACCGCTGAGGAAGTACTCACGCCCCTCGCGTTCAACCGGGACCATGAAGTTTCGGTACTGGCGTGATTCACCATCCGGGTAGCGCAACGTGTAATCGAAGCTCGGCCCAAAGTTGCGCTGTTCGACTTCTCCATCTTCGCGGGTAACGGGATTGACGTTGAACAGGGCGAAGTCGTCATACTCGATACGCACCCCTTCTCGAGGCGGGAACGCCTCGCGCTCGTGTACGGCGCCACTGAACGCGACCGGCTCCTCATGACCATTGAGGGGCACTGCGGTCAGATCGAACTCGGTGCCGCCATCGGCGAAGTCGGCCTGATAAACCGTGTAGCCGCGGTGGCGCAGCGGCTCATTGACCGCGATCGTCTGCTCGTAAGGCTCGTCGAGTTCGGGATCGTGTACGCGCACGTCGCTTTCGTACGATTTCGGCTGGCCGGTGGGGTAGCGCTCGATCCGGAAATCCTTCAGCTCGAGGGTGAACGGAAGCGGCTGGACGACATAACCGTCGTAGAGATTGACGAACGCCACATTCGTGCCGGTGCCCTCGGGCACTTCGACGTTACCCCGGAAGGCGTGATTCCACTCCGGCAGCCAGCTCGCGTCGGGGATCTGGGAGGCGCGCAAATTCCGCGTCTCCACCTCCAGGAAGCCGGTCAGATTGGCCACCTTGATGCCAATCTTGCTATCGAGCAGCCCACCAAAGGCGATGACGACGATTGCGGCATGGGTGAAGATGTAGCCGAGACGATTCCAGCGGCCCCGACGGGCGGTGACCAACACATGGTCGGGCCCCTCGTCGACGCGGCTGCCGTAGCCGGCACGGCCGAGCCCGGTACAAAGGGCATCGGCCGTGTCGCGCGGCTCGGCCTGCGCGTGCCAACTCCGGCTGTGGCGACTGTACTGCAGTGACTTGTAGGTGACGTTCGCGCGCCAGCTCTTGAGTTCCCGCAGCATCGCGGGCGCGTTGCGCACCAGACAGACGCTGGTCGACACGAGCAGGAAGGCAAGGATGACCAGGAACCACCCGGTCGAATAGACATCGTAGGCGCCGGTTATCCGGAAGACCTCGAACCAGAACGGCCCGTAGTCGGCGGTGTACTCCGAGTAGGTCCGGGTCTCATCGACAACGGTGCCGATGATCGAGGCCACAGCCAGCGTCAGCAGCAGGCTGATAGCCAGGTTCATCGACCCGAGAAACTCGAGCAGTGTCCGCCTTCGAGGAATTTGGACCGACATTCAGTTTAACGGCCCCTCCGGACTCCGCGATCCGGGCACAGCACCGGTAGGTAGTGTGGTCGGCATGATCCGACCGCGCAGGGTGGTCCTTGTCCCGTGGAGGCGGCCGCCGGATTCACCAGTCACCGGCAGCACGCCAGCGCGATCGAACGCTCTCCGTGGGGAGGAATCGCGTCAGTGCAATCCCGCCATGTACTCGGCGACCGCCTCGATATCCTCGTCACTCATATTCTCGGCGAGGCTGCGCATCATCGCCTCGCGGTCGTTCGAGCGTTCACCGTCTTGGTAGGCGTGCAACTGCTCGCGGAGGTAGGCGGCCCACTGCCCACCGACGACCGGGTAGTCGGCAGCGGGATTACCCTGTCCCTGGGGGCCGTGGCAGGCGATGCACGCGGCCACGTTCCGTTGTGGAATACCGCCCATGTAGATCTGCTTGCCGCGCTCGACCAAGGCCTCGCGGCCGTCGCCAGCACCCATCACCTTGTGCTCCTGCCGCTCATAGTATACGGCGAGGTCCTTCATGTCCTGTTCACTGAGGCCGGCCACCTGACCTTCCATCTGCGGATCGTAGCGATCCTCGCCCTCCTGGAAGGCCTTCAGCTGCTCGAAGTGGTAGCGCGCATGCTGCCCGGCCAGATTGGGCCACTCGGGGTTGTCGCTGTTCCCGACTTCACCGTGGCAGGCGATACAAGCGCCGGCGAGGTCCTGCCCCCGCTCGGGGTCACCGTCCACAATGGGATGCTCGTCCGACGCCAAGGTCGACGCCGACGTGACTAGCAGCCACGCTGCAACTACCGACACTGCCTTCTTCATGATCGCTCGACTCCGTAGAATGCCCGGGGTCCGGCATGCAGCCTGCCGCCGCGCGATGATCGCGCACGCTAAGGGTGGCAAACTATACCAGAGTGCCTCCCGCTTTCAATTCCGGTCATGGAGATCGGCCCTTGTCCACAAGCGCCCACCTCTACAATCGCGCCCGTTTCATCGACAGCGTGCCCCGGCTCGACCGCCTACCGACCGGGCCCGGCCGGGAAGTCGCGTTCGCCGGACGCTCGAATGCGGGCAAGTCGAGCGCCTTGAACGCGATCACCGGTCGTCGGGCCCTCGCCCACACGGGCAAGACCCCTGGGCGCACCCGCATGATCAATCTGTTCGACCTGGGCGAGGGCCGCCGCCTGGTGGACCTGCCCGGCTACGGCTACGCCCGCGTCGACCGCGCCACGCGCGAAGCGTGGGAGGCGCTGCTCACCGCCTACCTGGTCGAACGCCGGATCCTCGTCGGCACTGTACTCGTCATGGACATCCGGCGCGGGCTGACCGATCTCGACCGCCGCCTGCTCGGCCTGGTCGCGGACGGCGGCCACGCCCTTCACATCCTGCTGACCAAGGCCGACAAGCTCAAGCGTGGTGCCGCAGGCTCCGCACTTGAGCGCACTCGACGCGATGTCGAGGAGGCTGGTGTCGAAGCCACGCTCCAGCTTTTCTCGGCAACGCGCGCAATCGGCATCGCCGATGTCCACGGCGTCCTCGACGAGTGGTTCGGCTTCCCCACCGAGTAGATGGCTGATCGGCGTGGCGTGCTGACCGTGTCGCGGGCGTCGTGGATCGGGCCGCGCACAGAAAAAGAAGAGCCCCGACGCCGATGGGGGAGGCGTCGGGGCAAACGACCCGGCGGGCGCCGGGTACCCGCTGAGGGAGTGTAGCGGGTGGGCATCCGGGGAACGGATGCCTCGCAAAGTTTGACCCATGGTGCAGCCACAGGTTCCCGCACCGAGCGAAACAGCGATCCTCAGGGGCAGCAGCGCCGCCAGTGGCCCTCTTTCCTGCTATCCTTGCGGACGATGAGAGCGATGATCCGTGTGTTCCTGCTGTTGATCGCAGTGCCGCTCGCGCCCCTTGCCGCAGCGGATTCCGAACTCGCCCCCTCGGAGGCGGCCTACGAGGCCGGGGTCGAAGCGCATGAGCGCGGGGATTCCGAGGCAGCGGCCGAGCATCTGCGGCGGGCGGCCGAGCTTGGCAGCGCCGCCGCCGCCTTCCGCCTCGCCGTCATGTATGAGTCCGGGGACGGCGTTGGTGCGAGCATGAACCGGGCGATGGAGTGGTATCGCCGGGCCGCCGAGGCCGGTAACGAGATGGCCCAGTTCAATCTCGCCCACCACTACGCCACTGGACGCAGTGTCGAGGCCGACCCCATCGAGGCAGAGCGCTGGTACCGCAAATCGGCGGAGCAGGACAACCCCCATGCGCAGAAGGCGCTCGGCCTGATGCGCTTCTTCGGCGAAGGCGAAGTCGCGCGCGATCTGGTCGAGGCCTATCGCTGGCTGACGCTCGCCGTGCTCAATTTCGATGCCAACCACTTCCGCGATGATGCGGCCCATGCCCGGCGCGAGGTGCTCGAGCAGATGACCGCAGAGCAGGAGGAGAGAGGCCGAGAGCTGGTTGAAGAGCACCGCGCGCGCTGAGCACAGCACAGCCTGCCGACTCGGTCGGCCTCACCGGCGAAGCGAGCGCAGGCGCAGCGGCAGCGTCTCCAGCACCCCCGCACCGATGACCAGGGCAGCGCCGATCCCCATCACCACACCGAACGGTTCATCGGCAAGCAGCGCCGCCGAGATCGCGCCGACGATGACCTCAGTCATCAGCAGGATGCCGACCCGGGCCGGTTCCAACCGCTTGCTCGCCCACATGAACGCGACCAGCGACGCGCCCCACCAGCCGCCACCGATCAGCACCGCCCAGCCGATCGCGCGCGCAAGATCGTCGGTGGCGACCGCCGGCGGGGACTCACCGGCCAGTGGCAGCAAGAGCAGGGCGGCCATCAGCAGGCCGCCTGCGCAGAAGATGAAATTGGTCTCGGCGGCGTGCGTGCGGACATGCACCCGGATGCCCGTGGCCGCAATCGACCACAGGATGCCCGAGATCAGTCCCAGCCAGTCACCGAGTGAGCGCGGCACGGGCAGCCCCCCATCGGCGCCGAGGACCAGCGCCATGCCGAGCAGCCCCACCAGGATGGCGACATAACGCCAGCCCGCGATCGGCCAACCGAGCCAGAAGCGTGCGATCAGCGTGCTCCACACCGGTGTCAGGTAGAACAACAGGATGACGGGCGCGACATCGCCGAAGAGCAGGCCGTTGGAGTAGAGCACGAAGGAGGCACCACCGAGGGCGATGCTTCCCAACGAGCGGGGGCTCGCCTGGCGCAGGCGGTGGCGGCCGGCCCAGGCGAAGGGCGCGAGACCGAGGCAGGCGATCGCGACGACTGCGAACGTGGCCCAAGGCCCGGCCGTGGCGACCGCGTCGAGTTCGCGCAGGGGCAGCCAGTACACACCCCACAGCGCGCCCAGGGCGACCACGCTCAACGCTGCGATCCGGTCCGACATGGCCTCCAACCTCGGGGCAAAGGCGGGCGCAAGAGGGGCTGCCCCGGCTACCGCGAGCCGCTCTGCGAACCTCTGGCGCAAACATTACGGGAAAAGTGGTGCCGGCGAGTGGACTCGAACCACCGACCTACTGATTACGAATCAGTTGCTCTACCGACTGAGCTACACCGGCACGATACAGACAGGGCCGCGAAGGATAGCGGGGAGATGAGCCGCTGTACAGCCCCGGGATGCAGTCGGATCGGGGCAATGGAGCGGCCGACCGGAATCGAACCGGCATCACAACCTTGGGAGGGTTGGGTTCTACCATTGAACTACGGCCGCCTCGTCGGCACATAGTAGGCAGGCCGTGCCCAGCATGCAAGGCGCCGGTTACAATCCCCGACCCCAGCGTCAACGGATCAGCGCGATGCAGATCACCGTCAACGGCGAAGAGTGTCAGCTGCCCGAGGGACTGACGGCGGCGGAACTCGTCGAGCGGATCGGACTGGCCGATCAGCGCATCGCCCTCGAGGTCAACCGCGAAATCGTCCCCCGCAGCGAATACACGCAGCGGCAACTCGCAGAGGGGGATCGCGTCGAGATCGTGCGCGCGATCGGCGGCGGCTGACCGCCCCGCGAGCCGCTGCCCTGCAACCGGGCCCTGCCGGGCCCCCAACCCCGGTGAATACAGCGATGAACGCGACCGAAGGCTTCCCCGACAACGACCCGCTGATCGTCGGCCACCGACGGTTCGGCTCGCGCCTGCTCGTCGGTACGGGCAAGTATCGCGACATGGCCGAGGCGCAGAGCGCGATCGAGGCCAGCGGGGCGGAGATCGTCACGGTGGCGATCCGGCGCAGCAACATCGGCCAGAACCCGGACGAGCCGAATCTGCTCGATATCCTGCCGCCGGAGCGCTTCACCATCCTGCCCAACACCGCCGGCTGCTACACCGTCGAGGACGCTCTGCGCACCTGCCGCCTGGCGCGCGAACTGTTGGGCGGGCACGACCTGGTCAAGCTCGAGGTGCTGGGCGACGAGCGCACGCTCTACCCCGATGTCGGCGCAACCCTCGAGGCGACTCAACAGCTCGTCGCCGAGGGATTCGAGGTCATGGTCTACACCAGCGACGACCCGATCATCGCCCGACGCCTGGAGGAAGCGGGCGCGGTTTCGGTCATGCCGTTGGCCGCGCCGATCGGCTCCGGCCTCGGCATTCAGAACCGCTACAACATCCTCGAGATCATCGACAACGCCAGCGTGCCCGTGATCGTCGATGCGGGGGTCGGCACGGCGAGCGACTGCACCGTGGCCATGGAGCTGGGATGTCACGGCGTGCTGCTGAATACGGCCATCGCGCAGGCCCAGCGCCCGGCGCTGATGGCGCGGGCGATGCGCGACGGTGTCACGGCGGGACGCGCGGCCTACCTGGCCGAGCGCATGCCGCGGCGGCGCTATGCCAGCGCCTCGTCGCCGCTCGACGGTACGTTCTTCTAGTGGCGGGCGATGACCATGGCGCCGCGGCGTCCACGCGCGTACCGGAGGGCGCGACCGGGCGCCGTCCAATCCGCAGCTTCGTCCGTCGCGAGGGACGCCTGACCGCGGCCCAACAGCGTGCGCTCACCGAGCTGTGGCCTCACTACGGCCTCGAGGCCCACAGCGGGCGGCTCGACCCCGGCGCGATCTTTGGCCGGCACGCCCCGGTTTGGCTCGAGATCGGTTTCGGCAACGGCGATGCGTTGCGCCACATGGCTGCCCACTTCCCGGAGCGGGACTTCATCGGCATCGAGGTCCACCGCCCGGGCGTGGGCCACCTGCTCAACGCCCTGGCCGAGGAGGGGCGCACCAACGTGCGCGTGATCTGTGCCGACGCCGCGGAGATCCTGCGCGCACAGATCGCAGCCGCGCAGCTCGAGCGCATCCTGATCTTCTTCCCCGATCCGTGGCCGAAAAAACGCCACCACAAGCGCCGCCTCATTCAGCCGCGCTTCGCCGATGAGCTCGCGCGCGTGCTCGCGCCGGGCGGGGTGCTGCACCTGGCCACGGACTGGGCCGACTATGGTGAGCACATGCGCGCCGTGCTCGACCCGCATCCGGACTTCCACGCACCGCACGGCCCCATATGGCCTCGCCCCGCTTACCGCCCGGCCACGCGTTTCGAACGCCGCGGCCTGCGACGCGGGCACGGCGTGGTCGATCTCTTATACGAGCGGCGGTAGCGCCCAGGCGCATACGATACAATGCCGCGCCCAACGCCAAGGAGATCCCCATGCGTCCCAGCGGACGAGCGCCCGGCGAGCTGCGCACTGTAGGCCTTACCCGACATTTCACCAAGCACGCCGAAGGCTCGGTGCTGGTGGAGTTCGGCGACACACGGGTGATCTGTACCGCGAGCGTCGATGCCTCCGTCCCGCGCTTCCTGAAGGGCCAGGGCCGGGGCTGGGTGACCGCCGAGTACGGTATGCTGCCGCGATCCACGGGCAGCCGCATGCCACGCGAGGCCGCCGGGGGACGCCAGGGCGGTCGCACCATCGAGATCCAGCGCCTGATCGGGCGCTCGCTGCGCGCGGCGGTCGACATGGAGGCGCTGGGTGAGCGCACGGTGCAGATCGACTGTGATGTCATCCAGGCCGATGGCGGCACCCGCACCGCGGCGATCACCGGCGGCTACGTCGCCCTCGCCGACGCCATCGAGTCCCTGCGCCGCAGTGGTCAGGTGCGGCGTCAGGTCCTGCACGGCACGGTGGCATCGGTCTCGGTCGGCATTGTCGCCGGCGCACCCGTGGTCGACCTTGACTACGCCGAGGACTCGACCGCGGAGACGGACATGAATGTGGTCATGAACGAGCAGGGCGCCTTTATCGAGGTCCAGGGCACGGCCGAGGGCCACGCCTTCCGCCGCGACGAACTCGACGCCATGCTCGATCTCGCCGCGACCGGGTGTGGTCAACTGATCGAGCATCAGCGCGAGGCGCTCGCGCGATGACCGAAGCAGTGCTCGCCAGCGGCAATCAGGGCAAGCTCGCCGAGCTCAATGACCTGCTCGCGGGCACCGACATCCGGTTGCGCGCGCAATCCGAATTCGGCGTGCGGCCTCCGGCGGAGACCGCATCCACTTTCGTCGAGAATGCGCTGGCGAAGGCGCGTCACGCCGCCCGGATCACGGGCTTACCCGCCATCGCCGACGACTCCGGCCTCGAGGTCGATGCCCTGGCCGGCGCCCCCGGTGTCCACTCGGCCCGCTATGCGGGACCCAACGCCGACGACACGGCGAACAACGAGCGCCTGCTGCGTGAACTCGCGGATGTCCCGGCAAAGCAACGCACGGCGCGCTATCGCGCGGTGCTCGTCTATCTGCGCCGAAGCGACGACCCCGCACCGGTGATCGCCGAGGCGACCTGGGAAGGCCACATCGCCGAAACCGCCCGTGGCACGGGTGGCTTCGGCTACGACCCGCTGTTCCGGCTTGCGGACGGCCGCAATGTGGCCGAACTCGCCCCCGAGGAGAAAAACCGCGCGAGTCACCGCGCGCGTGCGGCGCGGGTACTGGCAGAGAAGCTCCGTTCGTGACATCCTTCTGCATCGCCCCGTAACACCGGGAACAACTACCCCGCCACCGGGGGTCGGCAGGCCGGCCCGCGAGTGGTCGGCTGTTGCACAACCGAACCAGTCATCATGACCGCTGATCTCCACGCCTACGGTATCGACGGCCCGGCCGTCGTCCGCAACCCAACGCCCGCCCGCCTCTACGAGGACGCGCTACGCTTCGAACCGGGCACGGCCATCGCCGAGAGTGGCGCTTTGATCGCGCGCTCGGGCGCGCGGACCGGGCGCAGCCCGCGCGACAAGCGCATCTCACAGCATCCAGACGTTACCGACGAGGTATGGTGGGGCGAGGTCAACCGCCCCGTGCCGCCGGCCACACAGGAAGCCCTCGAGGCGCGCGCCCAGGCGGCACTGGCACGCGCGCCGCGGCTCTATGTCGTAGACGGCTTCGCCGGCTGGGATCCGGCCTACCGGATCCGCATCCGGGTGATCTGTGAGCGCGCCTACCACGCACTGTTCATGCGCAACATGCTCATCCGGCCCACGGCCGAAGAGCTCGCGCAATTCGGCGACCCCGACTACGTCATCTACAACGCGGGCACGCACAGCGCACCGGCCGACCTGCCCGACATCGAGCCGCCGACGAGCATCAGCCTCTGCCTGGAACGCGGGGTCATGGTGATCTTCGGCACCGAGTACGCGGGCGAGATGAAGAAGGGCGTGTTCACCATCATCAATCACCTGATGCCGCGCCGCGGCGTGCTGTCGATGCACTGTTCGGCGAATGCGGGCGCCTACGCCGACGTCTCCATCTTCTTCGGCCTCTCCGGCACGGGCAAGACCACGCTCTCCGCCGACCCCGACCGCCGCCTGATCGGTGACGACGAGCACTGCTGGACTGATCGCGGCGTATTCAACGTGGAGGGCGGCTGCTACGCCAAGGCGATCGATCTGTCACCACGCGCGGAGCCGGAGATCTATCGCGCCATCCGGTTTGGCGCCGTGCTGGAGAATGTCGTCCACGATCCGGAGACGGGTACGGTCGACTATGGTGATCGCAGCATTACCGAGAACACGCGCTGCGCCTACCCGATCGAACACATGCCGCGCGTGCTGCTCCCCTGTCGCGGCGGCCACCCGCGCCACATCGTCTTCCTCACCTGTGACGCCTTCGGTGTGCTGCCCCCGGTCAGCCGCCTCACACCGGCACAGGCGATGTACTACTTCATCAGCGGCTACACCGCCAAGCTCGCCGGCACGGAGGTCGGGGTGAGCGAGCCCGCGGCGACCTTCTCCGCCTGCTTCGGCGCGCCCTTCCTGGTCTGGCACCCGGCGCGCTATGCAGAGATGCTCGCCGAGCGCATCGAGCGCCACAACGCCCGGGTCTGGCTGGTGAACACGGGCTGGGCCGGCGGGCCGCCCGGGATCGGGCGGCGCATGCGCCTCGACTACACGCGCGCGATCATCGATGCCATCCACGATGCCACGCTAGAATCGCTGCCGACGACGGAAGACCCCGTTTTCGGTCTGGCGATGCCGGTGATGTGCCCCGGCGTGCCGGGGGAGCTGCTCGTGCCCGCGCGCGCCTGGAGCGATCCGGGCGCGTGGGAGCGTGCCGCGCACGATCTCGCCGCGCGATTCGCCGCCAACTTCAGCCAGTTCGCCGACCAGGCGGCCCCCGAGGTCGCGACCGCCGGCCCCTACTCGGGCCCGTCGGCACCGGCACGCGCCAGCGCCTGACCGGCGGCTCAGGCGCGCTCGAGGCGCTCGGCCATCGCGCGTCCCAGCTCGGAGGGGCGATCGACGACGGTGACACCGCAGTCGCGCAGCAGGGTCGCCTTCTCCGCCGCGCTCTCGCCGACGCTGGAGACGATCGCGCCCGCGTGCCCCATGGTGCGCCCCTTCGGCGCGGTGAGCCCGGCAATGAAGGCGACCACGGGCTTGGTCATGTGGTCGCGGACGTAGAGGCCCGCCTCCGCCTCCTGCGGACCGCCGATCTCGCCAATCATCATGACCGCATCCGTCTCCGGATCGTTCTCGAAGCGCTCCAAGACCCGACGGAAGGAACAGCCGTTGATCGGATCGCCGCCGATGCCGACCGAGGTCGAGACACCGATCCCCCGCTCCTGGAGCTGGCTCGCCGCTTCGTAGCCGAGTGTGCCCGAACGGGTCACGACACCGACGCGGCCGGGCATGTAGATATGCCCCGGCATGATGCCGAGCATCGCCTTGCCCGGCGAAATCGTGCCCGCGCAGTTCGGCCCGGTGAGGATCATGCGACGCTCCTCGGGGTAGCGCTTGAGGTAGCGCTTGACCCGCATCATGTCCTGCGCGGGCACGCCATCGGTGATCGCGGTGCAGTAACGGATGCCGGCGTCGGCGGCCTCGCACATCGAGTCCGCAGCGTAGGGCGCCGGCACGAACACGATGCTGGCGTCGGCGCCGGTCTCGCGCACGGCCTCCTTGACCGTGTTGTAAACCGGTCGGTCGAGGTGGGTCGCGCCGCCCTTGCCGGGCGTGACGCCACCGACGACCTGGGTGCCGTAGTCGATCATTTCCTGGGCGTGGAACGTGCCGATGCGGCCGGTGAAGCCCTGGATCAGCACACGGGAGGATTCATCGAGCAGGATCGCCATCGTTATCGTCTTCTCGAGTTCGGTATCTGGGGGAGCGGATTCAGCGCGCGGCCGCATCGCGGGCGGCGACAACGCGCTCGGCCGCCTCCGACAGGGTCGCGGCCGTGATGATGTCATGGCTCGAGCCCTCGAGGATCGCCCGGCCCGCATCCACGTTCGTGCCCGACAGGCGCACGACGAGCGGCACGTCGACCGCGACCTCCGCCATCGCCTGGACGATGCCCTGTGCGACCCAGTCGCAGCGATTGATGCCGGCGTAGATGTTGACGAGCATCGCCCGCACACCCGCGTCCGAGAGCACGAGGCGGAAGGCGTTGGCGACCCGCTCGGGGGAGGCGCCACCACCGATGTCGAGGAAATTGGCCGGCTCGCCACCGGCGTGCTTGATCATGTCCATCGTCGCCATGGCCAGGCCGGCGCCATTGATCATGCAGCCGATGTCGCCGTCGAGGCCGACATAGCTCAACCCCTGGTCGGCCGCGGCGGTCTCGCGCGGGTCCTCCTGACCGCGATCGCGCAGCTCGGCGATGGCCGACTGGCGAAAGAGCGAATTGTCGTCGAAGGCGATTTTCGCATCGAGCGCGACGAGCCGCCCGCTCTCCGTGGTGACCAGCGGGTTGATCTCGACCATGTTGGCGTCGTTGTCGCGCATCAGGCGATAGCAACCGCGGAAAGCGCGCACCGCATCGGCGAGCTGACGGGCGGGCAGTCCCAGACGGAAGGCGAGCTCGCGCGACTGGAAGTCGAGAAGACCGATCGCCGGATCGACGATCTGGCGCCACAGCTTGTCGGGATGCTCCTGCGCCACCTCCTCGATCTCCATGCCGCCCTCGGTGGAGGCGACGACGACGATCTGCTCGGACTCGCGATCGAGCACCATGGCGAAGTAAAGCTCACGCTCAATCCGC
>SLKC01000028.1 GCA_007134775.1 Ectothiorhodospiraceae bacterium
GCAATAACGACGCGCGCTTCATAGCTCCGCCCGGCGGCCGGTACGGGTCTGCTGCATGGCCGCGCAAAACAAGAGGTTGGCGCTGCTCGTCCGTTGCGGGCTGGAATCGTTTGACTTCCGCCTTTTGCGCTGCCGATAATACTGTATATGCATACACCTTCCCAAGGAGGGGTGATGAGGCCCGACCAGGGAACGCCGCGGTTGCGCGAGCAGGTGCGGCGGGTGATTCGGACTCGGCGTTACAGCCGTCGGACGGAGAAGAGCTACTGGTACTGGATTCGCTACTTCATCCGGTTCCACGGCCTGCGTCATCCCGCGGAAATGGGTGAGGCGGAGGTTCGGCAATTCCTGACGTGGCTGGCCACGGAACGCCGGATTGCGGCGGCAACGCAGAACCAGGCGTTGAACGCGCTGGTATTCCTGTATGCGAAGGTGCTGGAGACGCCGCTCGGCGAGATCGGGGACATAGTCCGAGCGAAGCGCCCTCCCCGGCTTCCGGTTGTGCTCACGGATTCCGAGGCGCGGGCAGTAATTGACCAGCTCAAGGCACCCTACTGGCTGATGGCATCGTTGATGTATGGCGCCGGCCTGCGCGTGACGGAGTGTGCGCGGCTGCGGCACAAGGACCTCGACTTTTCGCGCCGGGTCGTAACGGTGCGTGACGGCAAGGGCGGCAAGGATCGGACGACCCTGCTCCCCGCGCCGCTCATTGCCCCCTTGCGGGAACACATCGATCAGATCGAACGCAGACAATGCGCACGCAGCGCTCTCGCTCAGGTGCCGGTCAGCCTGCCGTTTGCGTTGAAACGGAAGTACCCGAACGCGGCAACCACCCTCGCGTGGCAGTGGCTGTTTCCGTCGGACGGTGTTTGTCACGACGACGATGGCGATCTGGTGCGCCATCACATCCACGTCAGCAGCGTTCAAAAGGCGGTACGTCGTGCGGTACGTGCCAGTGGCATCGCCAAACAGGCCGGGTGTCACACTTTCCGCCACAGCTTTGCGACGGAGCTGTTGCGGCGGGGCACAGACATTCGTACGGTCCAGGAGCTGCTTGGACACTCGGATCTGCGGACGACACAGATCTACACGCACGTGCTCGGCAAGGGGTTCGCGGGGGTCGTGAGTCCGCTCGAATGAGCCATCGGTGAAGTGGGCCGTCCGTTGCATCACGTCTTCCTGGTGTCGTGTGGCGGTTACCGGCGGCTCTACGTTTCACCGAGCGTAACGGCTTGGAGCGGCATGATCCAGCGCGGGCGTTTGCGCGGTACCGGGCTTGCCGGGTCCGGCCGGGCTGGGTGCTGCGCGATCGTGCTACGGTCTGCATTCCCGGTCTGTTTGCTACTGGAGGAATCCATGGTCTGGACTGTCTATCTCTCGGGCGAGATCCACACGGACTGGCGCGACCGCATCCGCGATGGCGCGGGCGCTCTCGATCTGCCCATTCGCTTCACCACGCCGGTAACGGACCATGATGCGAGCGATGCGGCGGGCGATGCGCTCGGGCCGGAGTCGACGGGGTTCTGGCGGGATCACAAGTCGGCGAAGGTGAATGCGCTGCGCACGCAGACGCAGATCCGGGCGGCGGACCTCGTGGTGGTGCGTTTCGGCGACCAGTACAAACAGTGGAACGCGGCCTTCGATGCCGGCTTCTGTGCGGCGCTGGCCAAGCCCTACATCACGCTGCATGCCGAGGAGCTGATCCACCCCCTGAAGGAGGTCGACGGTGCAGCGATGGCGTGGACGCAGACACCGGAGCAGGTGGTGGATGTCCTGCGCTATGTGACGACGAAGTAGCGGAGGCGCTCAGCGCGCCTTGCGGTTGCGCTCGCGCAGATCTTCGAGGCGTTCGCGGATGCGTGATTCGAGACCGCGGTCGACGGGCTCGTAGTAGACGCGTTCGCCGGTCTCGTCGGGGAAGTACGTGGCACCCGCGGCAAAGCCGTCGGGCTCGTCGTGGGCGTAGCGGTAGCCTTCGCTCCAGCCGTGCTCCTTCATCAGCTTGGTCGGGGCGTTGCGCAAGTGCATCGGCACTTCGGTCGTGCCGTCGCTCTTGGCATCGCGCCGGGCCTGGTTGTAGGCACGGTAGATGGCGTTCGACTTGGCGGCACAGGCCATGTAGATGATGGCCTGGGCGATGGTCAGTTCGCCCTCGGGGCTGCCCAGGCGGTCGTAGGTGTCCCAGGCCTGCAGGCCGAGCTGGAGGGCGCGCGGGTCGGCGTTGCCAATATCCTCGGAGGCAAAGCGCACGACGCGACGGGCGACGTAGGCGGGGTCGCAGCCGCCGTCGATCATGCGGCAGAACCAGTAGAGCGCGGCATCGGGGTTGGAGCCGCGCATCGACTTGTGCAGCGCGGAGATCTGGTCGTAGAAGTAGTCGCCACCCTTGTCGAAGCGCCGCAGGCTCTCCTGCGATACCTGTTCGAGGATCGCGGCACTGATCACGCCTTCGCCCTCGCCGCGGGCCAGGTCGCCGGCGATCTCCAGCAGCATGAGTGCGCGCCGGGCGTCACCGTCGGCCGCGGCGGCAAGGCGGTCGCGTTCGTCCTCGGCCATGGTCAGGCCCTGGCCACCCAGACCGCGCTCGCTGTCACTGAGGGCACGGTCGATGACGCCGCGGATGTCATCGGCGCTCAGGGTCTTGAGGATGTAGGTGCGCACGCGCGAGAGCAGTGCGTTGTTCAGCTCGAACGAGGGGTTCTCGGTGGTCGCGCCGATGAAGAAGACGGTGCCGTCCTCGACGTGGGGCAGGAAGGCGTCCTGCTGGGCCTTGTTGAAGCGGTGGACCTCGTCGACGAAGAGTACGGTTGCCCGGCCCTCGGCGCGGCGGACGTCGCGGGCGCGGTCGATGGCGTTGCGGATGTCCTTGACACCCGAGAGCACGGCGGAGACGGCGATGAACTCGGCGCCGCAGCGCCCGGCGATCATGCGTGCGAGCGTCGTCTTGCCGGTGCCGGGCGGCCCCCAAAAGACCATCGAGTGCAGGCGGTCATGCTCGATGGCTTCGCGCAGGGGGCTGCCGGGACCGAGGACGTGCGGCTGGCCGGCGAACTCGTCGAGATCGCGCGGGCGCAGGCGATCCGCGAGCGGGCGAAAGGCGTCGTCGCCGCCTACGGCGGGCTGCGCCCCGGGGGCGTCGTCGAGCAGTGAGCCCTGGCGTTCTCCGGCAGCCACGGGGGTTACCAGTCGCTGTCGCCGTCACCCACGCCTTCGCCGATGACGTCGGCGCCTTCCGGGGGCTCGAATTCGAACTCGTCGTCGGCAAGATCGGGATTCACTTCGACGTTGTCGAACACCACTTGGGTAGCGCCATCGAAACGGTCACGCAACTCCATCACCTTGATCGAGGTGTCGTCGAAGCCGAGGTAGATGCGGCGGAAGTCGGTGTCCTGCACCTTCGGTTCGAGCTGTAACCAGAGCAGATCCTCGCGCTGGCCGAGGGCTTCGATCTCGAACTCGTCATCGAGCGGCGCGTCGCCAGAAAGCAGCGCGATCGGCGCGCGGCCAAGCGCAGCGTCGAACTCGCGCACGGTGACCTGATCGAGATCGGCCTCGTACATCCACATGCGCTGGCCATTGGAGACGATGAGCTGTTCGTGCGGCGCGGTGTACTCCCAACGGAACTTGCCGGGCTTTTTCAGCTTGGCGCTGCCGCGGTTCTCCTGCAGCGGGTACTGGTCCTCGTCGTAGAGCGTCTGCTGGAACGTAGCGCTAAACGAGGTCAGGTCCTCGGTAAACGCGCGCAGGCGCTCGCGCGCCTCCGCTTCGTCGTCAGCCCAGAGGGGGCCGGCGGCCAACGCGAGCACGGCGGCAACAAGCAGACTTGCGAGACGCGTCATCGAATCCACTCCGGTAGTCAGTGTGATTGGGGCGGCGGGGCGACGACTTCGCGCGAGCCGTTCGCCTGGACCGGGGTGACGACGCCGGCCGCTTCCATGTCCTCGACGATGCGCGCGGCGCGGTTGTAGCCGATCTTGAGCCGCCTTTGGACGTAGGAGATCGAGGCCTTGCGACTCTCGGTGACGATGGCGACCGCCTGGTCGTAGAGTTCGTCGCCCTCGCCGCCCTCGCCTGCACCGTTCTCGCCCGGCAGGGCGGTCTCGCCCCCGGTGTGCTCCTCCAGGATGTCGGTGCGATAGACGGGCTCGCCCGCCCGGC
The DNA here is from genome assembly GCA_007134775.1 of Ectothiorhodospiraceae bacterium. Lineage (GTDB taxonomy): Bacteria > Pseudomonadota > Gammaproteobacteria > XJ16 > Halofilaceae > Halofilum. Next base: position 4,159 of record SLKC01000028.1, read on the forward strand.
GCAGGTTCTCCACGACGCGGTGGACCTCGTGGTCATCGACGAAGGCGCCGTGGACGCGATTCGGATGGCCAGTACCCGCCGGCAGGTAGAGCATATCGCCGTGCCCCAGCAGCGCCTCGGCGCCCTGTTGATCGAGGATGGTCCGCGAGTCCACCTTCGACGAGACCTGGAAGGCAACCCGGCTCGGGATGTTCGCCTTGATCAGGCCCGTGATCACGTCGACCGAGGGCCGCTGTGTCGCCAGGATGAGGTGGATGCCGGCCGCCCGTGCCTTCTGGGCAATACGCGCGATCAGCTCCTCCACCTTCTTGCCGACGACCATCATCATGTCGGCGAACTCATCAACTACGACCACGATATAGGGGAGCGGTTCCAGTGCCGGCGCCGGTTGCTCCGGATCCGCCGCTTCCGCGGGGTTGTAGAACGGGTCCTTGATCGGCTGGCCGGCATCGGCGGCCTCGCGCACCTTGCGGTTGAAGCCGGCGATGTTGCGCACGCCCTGTGAGGCCATCAACTTGTAACGCCGCTCCATCTCGCCGACGCACCAGCGCAGGGCGTTGGCGGCCTCCTTCATATCGGTGACCACGGGGGCGAGCAGATGCGGGATGCCGTCGTAGGCGTTGAGTTCCAGCATCTTCGGGTCGATGAGGATGAGGCGCACATCGCGCGGCAGCGCCTTGTAGACGAGGCTCAGCAACATCGCGTTAACCGCCACCGACTTGCCCGAGCCGGTCGTGCCGGCGACGAGCAGGTGCGGCATGCGCTGCAGGTCGGCGACGACGGGCTGGCCGCCGATATCGTGGCCGAGGGCGAGCGTCAGCGGTGAGCTGGACTTGTCGTAGGCCTGCGACTGCAGGATCTCGACGAGCTGGACCTTCTGGCGTTCCTCGTTCGGGATCTCCAGGCCCACGGTCGACTTGCCCGGGATGACCTCGACGACGCGCACGCTGATCACCGACAGCGCGCGGGCGAGATCCTTGGCGAGGTTGGAGATCTGGTTGACCTTGACGCCAGCAGCGGGCTGGATCTCGAAGCGCGTGATGACGGGGCCCGGATGGACGGCGACGACCTCGGCGCTGACGTTGAAGTCCTCGAGCTTGTTCTCGACCAGGCGCGACATCGCCTCCAGCGACTCCTCGGAGTAGCCACTGCCCCGACCCTGCGGGGGATCGAGCAGCGACAACGGCGGCAGCGCGCTATCCGGGGGCGGATCGAAGAGCTGGATCTGCTTCTCCTTCTCGGCGCGCTCGCTGGTCTCCTGCGGTGCAACTGTGGGCTCGATCCGCGGTGATTTCTTCTTCGCGGCCTTCGCCTTCGGCTTGACCTTCTTCTCGTACTGGCGCGTATGCGCTCGGCGCGCGCGCCGTGCCGCACGCCACTGCCGGATGCGCTCGGACTGGCGGCCGATGAAGCCGAACAGGGCGAGCACGGCGCGGCCGAGGCCTTCCATGACGTCGATCCAGGACAGGCCGGTGAACAGCGTGACCGCGCCCAGAAAGAGCGCGAGCAGCAGCAGCGTGCTGCCCAGCAGACCGATCGCGCCGAGCAGGACGTCGCCCAGCGCGCTGCCGAGGATGCCGCCCGCGTGCACACCGAGCGGTAGGGTTTCCGGTACCGGCACGAAGTGCAGCGAGGCGAGGCCGCAGGCGGAAGCCAGGGTGACGATGAAGCCGAGCCAGCGCGCGAGGTGGAAGCGCCAGGCGCTCCCGCCCTCGGTGCCCGGCAGGCCGTGGTAGACGAGCCAGCCGGCCCACGCCACCATCACCGGCAGCAGATAGGCGATGTAGCCGAACAGGTAGAGGAAGAGGTCGGCGAACCAGGCGCCCACGCGGCCGCCCACGTTCTCGACGCGACCGTCGATCGCGCCCGTGTGCGACCAACCGGGATCGGCCGGGTTGAAACTCACCAGCGAGATCAGCAGATAGGCCGACACGGCGAGCAGGAGGAAGAAACCGCCCTCGCGCAGTCCCCGCTGGACGTGGCGCGCGATCGCCGGTGGGGCCTGCTGTTCACGCTTCTTCCTGGCTTGCGCCAATCCTGGTCTCCGTACCGGCATGGCCCGCTGTACCCGGGCACGTGCCGGCTGTGATGCGCTTTACCGGTGTGTGACCGTTTCGTACCATTGCCCGCCCGCTGAAAATGGGGCCGCGCGGGCGCCAGTCAATCGGGAGAGTATACATGACCACCCCCAAGCATTGCCGCCTGTTGATCCTCGGCTCCGGCCCGGCGGGCTATACCGCGGCGGTCTATGCCGCCCGCGCCATGCTCGAGCCCGTGCTCATCACCGGCATCGAGCCGGGCGGGCAGCTCACCACGACCACCGACGTCGACAACTGGCCCGGCGACAACGACAGCCTCCAGGGCCCCGAGCTGATGGAGCGCATGAAGGCGCACGCCGAGCGCCTGGGCACGGAGGTCGTCCACGACCACATCCACACTGCCGACATCGGCAAGCGCCCGTTCCACCTCAGCGGCGACGGCGGCAGCTACACCGCCGACGCCCTGATCATCGCCACGGGGGCGACGGCGAAGTATCTCGGCCTGGAGTCCGAGGACCACTACAAGGGGCGCGGTGTATCCGCCTGCGCTACCTGCGACGGCTTCTTCTACCGCAACCAAGACGTGGCGGTGATCGGCGGCGGCAACACCGCGGCCGAGGAAGCGCTCTATCTCGCCAATCTGGCCCGCCACGTAACCATCGTCCATCGCCGCGACGCGCTCCGCGCCGATGCCATCCTCCAGGAGCAGTTGTTCGAAGGGGAACGCGAAGGCCGCATCGGGTTTGAATGGAACAGCGTGGTCGAGGAGGTGCTCGGTGACCAGATGGGCGTCAATGGCTTGCGCATCCGCAATCGCGAGACCGGGGAGGCGAAGGATCTCGCGGTTACGGGCATGTTCCTCGGCATTGGCCACACGCCGAACACGGGCCTGTTCGAGGGCCAGCTCGAGATGGACAACGGCTACATCATTGTCCGCGGCGGACTCGATGGCGATGCCACGGCGACGAGCGTGCCCGGCGTCTTCGCCGCTGGCGATGTCGCCGACCACGTCTATCGCCAGGCGATCACCTCGGCGGGGACCGGCTGCATGGCCGCGCTCGACGCCGAGAAGTTCCTCGCCGCCGAGAAGACCGGCAAGGCGGCGTGACCATGTGACCGCTGCCCGGCCCATGCAGGGGCGATCGGGCCACGGGCCCGCAGACGCCTTCGGCCGGGGGCGATATCGGTGATGGCATGAGGCTGGAAATCGCCGACCACATCGCGGAGTTCGATCCCGGCGCATGGAACGCGCTGACCGGGGCGGACTACCCCTTCTTCCGCCACGAGTTCCTCGTGGCGCTGGAACGCCACGGGGCGGTCGGGCCGGAGGTGGGCTGGGTGCCCCGCTTCCTGCTGCTGCGTGGCGACGACGACCGACTCCTGGGGGCGGTCCCGACATGGCTGAAGTCCCACTCGCGCGGGGAGTTCGTCTTCGACTTCACCTGGGCCAATGCCTGGGAGCGCCACGGTCTCGCCTACTACCCGAAGCTCGTTGCCGCAATTCCGTGGACGCCGGCCACGGGCCCACGCCTGCTGGTCGCACCGGGCGACGATGCCAGCGCCCACCGTACGGCACTCGCCCAAGGCCTGCGCACGCTGACCACCCGCCTGTCGCTCTCTAGCGCACACGGTCTGTTCGTCGACGAGGCCGATCTGAGGGCCTTCGAAGCAGCCGGCTTCCGCCGCCGCGTCGATTTCCACTATTTCTGGCACAACGCCGGCTACGCCGACTTCGACGATTTCCTCGGCGCGCTGACTAGCCGCAAGCGCAAGAAGATCCGCCAGGAGCGCCGCTACGTCCGCGAACAGGGCATCGAGACGGGCATCCGCCACGGCCACGAGATGAGCGACGACGAGCTCGAGCGCGTCCACGCGCTCTATGCGCTGAGCTTCATCCGCAAGACCAATCTGCCCGTGTTCTCGCGCGCGTTCTTCCGCGAGATCGCCCGCACGATGGGCGAGCAGCTCGTCTGCGCCCTGGCCTGGCGCGGCGGCGAGATCGTCGCCACGGCGATCATGCTGCGCGACAGCGCCACGCTGTACGGTCGTTACTGGGGCACCAGCGGCGACTACCCCGCCCTGCACTTCGAGGCCTGCTACTACCAGGGCATCGACTACTGCATCCGCCATGGTCTGCAGCGCTTCGAACCGGGCGCGCAGGGCGAGCACAAGATCGCCCGCGGCTTTCTGCCGACGCGCACCTGGTCGGTACACTGGATCGCGGAGCCGGCATTCCGCGACGCCATCGCGGATCACCTGCAGCGCGAGGCGCGGCTGGTGGAGCAGTACTTCGCCCAACTCCAGCGCGAATCTCCCTTCCGGGCGGATTCGGCGCCGCGGGAGCGCGCGCCATGACGCTGCCCATGATCGCACCCTGGGACGACACCACCCCGTTCCCGCCGGACGATGCGGCTCTGTACGCGCCTGCGGGGCTGCTGGCCGCGGGCGGCAGCCTGCGCCCGACGCGGCTGCTGGCGGCCTATCGCCGCGGCATTTTCCCTTGGTACTCGGAGGGCGATCCCATCCTGTGGTGGACCCCCGATCCGCGCTGCGTCATCTTCCCGGAACGCTTGCATATCTCGCGCCGCCTGCGCCGGCGGCTGCGCCAGCAGCCCTTCGCGATCACGCGCGACACCGCCTTCACCGAGGTGGTCGCCGCCTGTGCCGCGCCGCGCCCCGGCGAGATCGGCACCTGGATCCTGCCCGAGATGATCGATGCCTACGTGCGCCTATTCGAACTCGGCCACGCCACCTCGTTCGAGTGCTGGCAGGACGAGGAGCTGGTCGGCGGGGTCTACGGCGCGCATCTCGGCCACGTCTTCTTCGGCGAGTCGATGTTCAGCCGCCGTGCGGACGCCTCCAAGGTCGCGCTCGCCGAGGCCGCCGGCGCCGCGGACATCGCTCTCATCGATTGCCAGCTCAACAACGCACACCTGGAGCGCATGGGTGCCGAGGAGATCCCGCGCCAGCGCTTCGTCGAGCTGCTCGCGACCCACGGCGCCAACCAGGCCTGACTTCCGCCCTGCGCCACGGATTTGCCACGTAGCGGTCATGCATCCGTAACCCGCGCCTGCCACCGTGCATTGAACCGGCCCACGGGAGACGCACGATGATCGCCAACCCCCCTGTCGAGAAGACACCAGCCGCGCAGTACCACGCCGGTGCGCTCGGCTACCTCGTCCATGCCAATGGCCGCGAACAGCCCATCACCGAGGAGATGGTCATGCTGGCACTGGCCCGCGTCCAGACTGACAAACTGAGCCTGCACGGCAACCAATCCGGGGAGCCGCGCGATGGATGACTGGAACGATGAACTCCTCGATCGCGATCGCTGCGAGCACATTCCACAAGCCGCTTTCCGCGCGCTGCAACAGCAGCGCCTCGACTTCTGGCACGACGAGCTCTTCGCGGATTTCGGCGAGGTACTCCCGGCCGGTGATGGAGACGACGACGGCCTGGAGATGTAGGGCGCTGGGGCGCGAGCGTATATCATGAGTGGCTGGCTGGTCCGGACCGCTCTGGAGTCGCGCGATGAATCTCTGGCTGCGCCTGCTGCTGCTGAGCCTGCACCTGCGCCGGCAGCCGGCCGTCGACCTGCTCGACCCGCTCACCCTGCATCTGCGCGTGCTACCGACCGACCTCGACGCCTTCGGCCACATGAACAATGGCCGCTACCTGACGCTGATGGATCTCGGCCGCCTCGCAATGATGCAGCGCACGGGCCTGCTGCGCACAGCGCGCAGCCGTGGCTGGATCCCGCTGGTGCGCGGCATTGAGATCGAGTATTTCAAACCGCTGATGCCGCTGCAGCGCTACGCCCTGCACACCCGGCTGCTGTCCTGGGACCGCAAGTGGGTCTACCTGGAGCAGCGCTTCACGGTGGGCGAGACGCTGCACGCACGTGCCCACGTTCGCGGTCTGCTGCGCGGCAGCGAGGGTAACGTGCCGACCGCGGAGCTGCTCGCGGCCGCCGGC
>SLKC01000070.1 GCA_007134775.1 Ectothiorhodospiraceae bacterium
AGGAAGTTGACCTTGAGCTCATCTTCGTGCTTGTTGCGCAGCCGGTTACCGGTGGTGGCGGCCGATCGCTGACCTCCCCAGCAGACCCGTCTGGGGTCCCAGAAGCTGCGCTTCTCGGACCCCAGAAGTCTGATCTACGGCCGCGTCGATGGCCGCATGCAACCTGGGTGATTGCTCCCGAGAGCGACCGGGATAGCCGCGGGCGGATATGACGGTGTTCGTCTAGATACTGGAGGGCGGTGGCCAACCAATCTAAGTGCGACTGATTCGCGCGCCCTGTCAGGTCCTTGGCTCTCGGCAGATGTCTTCAGCTTTGCGTTGCCGACGATACTCTGGTAGTGATTATCAAGAACCTCACAGCGATATGGATCAACTATGGCGAAGAAGAAGGCTACAGCCAGTAGGAAGATGACGGCCGAGCACAAGGCCGCTCTGGCCAAAGGCCGCGAACAGGGACGTGTGGTGCGGGAGTACCTCGCGGCGCTCAACGAAGAGAAGAAGCCCGGCCGCAAACTCGACGCAGACACTCTCAACGAGCGGATCACCCAGACGCAGGAACAGATCGATGCCGAGCCCGATCCCGCCAAGCGTGTCGACCTGATTCAGAAGCGCCTGGACTACGAAGAGAAGCTCGCCAACATCGGAGAGTCCGTAGATCTCGAATCGCTTGAGAAGGACTTCGTCAAGGCGGCGAAGGAGTACTCGGAGCGCAAGGGCATCACCTACAGCGCTTGGCGTGAGGCTGGTGTTCCCGCAGCTGTGCTCAAGGACGCCGGAATTCCACGTACCCGACGCACGAGCGCGGCCTGACCTCGACTGGCCAACGAGCTCTCCTCAGCAGAGGCGGCCTACCGAATGATGTAGTGATGTCGATTGGATTCCTGTGCGGACTCAGCTCGCGATCGCGACTGACAGCAGCCAGTCGATGCCGCCTTGGAGGTGACGCCCCGCACCCGACAGCTGCCGCGCCGCGCCCGCTCGCGAACCGTGACTCGTGCGGGGCCCTGTCGATACACATCCGCACAAATCCCCGACTCGTCAGGCGCCCATTTCGTCGCGGGTTGCGGCACAGTCGAACGGGACGCGGGACGACGTGCTGACCTCCGAGTTTCTGCCCGTCCTGCTCGGAGATACGAAACCCCAATCTATCTATGCGACGCTCGCGATTGCATCCGTAGCACTGTTGGTCGTGACCGCATGTGGCTGATGACATCGCGTCGGACGATCAGGACGCAGGTACCTCAGAGAGTTCGACAGCAACCGAACGAACCATTCAAACAGGCAGATGAAGGGGCCCTCATATTCCGTACGCAGCCTCACAGCTGCTACTCGCGAGCTGCCGCCAGATGGCGCTACCGTCGCGACGTTGCGCTGTCGTGTGCCGACGGAACGTGAAATGCGCCGCAGTGTCCGGCAGACATCCGGAAGGGCAGCTATGGGGGAACCCAACCGCAGCGGTACCGAGCCTGAACGGATCCGGACGCTTCTCCAACGTGTCGTCCCGGGCCCTGCGAAGCTGGACACTCCCAACGTCGACCGGGTCATGTCGTACGAACCGTGGGCCGAACATCACCTGGACGACGACAGTGCTGCGACTATCGACAGGCAGACCGAACGGCAGTTTCTCACGTTCGTCGACCTTTGGGGCAGACAATTTCAAGCGGCCTTCTCCGACAGGCAGACCGTTCTACAGCTTCTTTCAGACCAGTGCCGTGAAGCGATAACCGCCCGGCTGGTCGAACGGCAGAAGGAGGAGTTTCGGGCCGACAGCGCCGAGAAGCGCGCTGCGCTCGCCCGTATCGGCATACACACCGAAGACGACATGGCGAACATCATCCGGCCGTCGGATGTGGCAGACACCGCAGCCCGCCTGCTGCCGGCAGTCGTCTTCTCCCACCATCCGGACCGCAAGCCGGAACCTCGCCAGCTCACCTGTGGGTTCTGCGACACAAGGTTCGTCGACATGGCGCAGCCGCATTGGCTCGTCCGCTGGACCGGACCTCCCCGCTACTGCACACGTTGCCTACAACGGATCCATCATTTCGACGCGAAGGCGAAACCGCTGTTCCGAAAGCAGGAACTAATCGACAACCTTCAGCACCTGACAGCGGTCCTTGGCGGCCCCCCACCGCTGAACCTGATCGGGAGAGATGCACAGTCCGGACGTCCGCTGTACCGGGCGGAAGAACCGCAGCAGCGACACCAACTTGCCGCAGCGCTCATGGCCCTGCCCCGCTTCCCCAGCTTCATAGCGAAATTCAGAACATCCAACTGGCTGGATGTTCTCCAGGCGGCCGGCGTCATCGACGGGTTCGTCCGCCGCACACGAGGCACCTCGGTCCGCGCGGTAGACGGCACCTGGATGCGTTCCCTCGCAGAGAAACATGTGGACGACTATCTGACCTCCCGCGGTATCGCCCACGAGCATGAACCTGCCTGGCCTCGCCATCCGACCCTGAACCCTTTCGGGCAGCGGCGGGCCGACTGGCAGCTAGAGGACGGCACCTACGTCGAATAT
>SLKC01000084.1 GCA_007134775.1 Ectothiorhodospiraceae bacterium
ATCGATATCTACAGCGACCAGATCTACCCCGATGCGGAAACGATCGTGGCAAGCCGTGCTCCCTCCGTTTCCCCCTGGCATGCGCTGGCCATCGGCATGCGCGCCGAGGCCAGCGGCGATCTCGCCTTCTCCTCGAACAAGGCCGATCGCATGCGGGTCGAGTGGATGAACTACACCAGCGGTCCGGCGCTGGCGACGCTCGAGCGCCATCTGGAGCGTGCCCGCGGAGCCGGCCATGTCCCGCACGAGGGCGTGCTCGGGGAATGGGTCGATGCGGCCGAGGCCGAGCGCCGGTATGCGGCCCTCGCGGACTGGCGTGATCGGCGGGGGCACTACTGGATCGGTGATGGCGCCTTCTATCTGCACTCCGTTCATCCGGTCGAGAGCACGGCTGTGCTGCGGCGCAACGAGAACTTCCCCGACCGCGGCGACAAGTGGTTGCGCTTCACTGAGCCGCGCGTCCCCGAGTTGGAGACCGACGGCCCGCTGCTCGTGACCTTCGGCGAGGACGCGACGTTCGATATCGACGTCCGCTTTGGCGGCGAGCCCTATCCCGAGGACGAGATCGACGCCGTGCGCTACTTGCTCTTTGACGGGCGGGGTGAGCTCACCCACCGGGGACGGGCGGAATCCCGCGGTGAAGGGCAATGGCGGATCGAACTCACCGCCGCCGAGCTGCTGCGGCTCGGCGGCGGTGCCAACAGCCTCGAGATCGCGGTCACTTCGCAGAGCGTCGCGCTGCCGGCCTTCACCAGCCACATCTTCGCTACACTCCCCGCCGCGGAGGGTGAGGTGCCGTGAGCGCACCCGACGCCGCTTCCGGATCGACGGCGCGCGCTGCGCGCGCTCGCCGCGCCTGGTTGCGCGACCTGCGCCAGGTCGCGCTGTTCACGGGCAAGCGCCTGCTCGCACTCTTCGTCACCGTGCTTGTCGGCGTCTACCTCACCATCGTGATCGCCAACATGGGCGGTCAGGTCGACGACCTGCGCCTCGCGCAGATCGAGGCGACCATCGGTGAAGAGGTGCGCGCGGATCCCGGGTTCTTCGACCTCCCGAGCGAGGAACGTAACGAAATCATCGAGCGCCGCGTCCAGATGGAGGTTGAGCGTCTGCGCCTCGACGAACCCTTCATCATGCGCAGCTTCGACTATCTCCAGCAGGCGATCCGGCTCGATCTCGGGCGCGCCGAGCAGATGCACTCGGACGCGGGCTCACGCCAGGTCTCGATGATCATTCTGGAACGCCTGCCAGCGACGCTGCTGCTGTTCGGCACCGCGAATCTCCTCGTCTTTGTGGTGTCCGTATTCGTCGCCCTGGTCCTCTCGCGCCGCTACGGCTCGCCGGGCGACCGGGCCGTGATCGCCCTGGCGCCGAGTTCGGCCGCCCCAGGCTGGTTCTACGGCATCTTCCTCATCCTGGTTTTCGCCTTCGTCTTCCCGATCCTGCCCGATGGCGGCATGGTCGAGGTGCCACCACCCGAGGGCACGTTCGCCTACTGGTTGAGCGTCCTCGAACACATGACGCTGCCACTGCTCGCGATGTTCATCTCGACCATCTTCATCTCGATCTACTCGTGGCGGACGTTCTTTCTCATCCACTCGAGCGAGGACTATGTGGAAATGGCTCGCGCCAAGGGCTTGCCCGAGCGGCTGATCGAGAGGCGCTACATCCTGCGACCGACCCTGCCGCCGATCATCACCAGCTTCCTGCTGATGCTCATCGGCCTATGGAGCGGCGCGATCATCCTGGAGCAGGTCTTCAACTGGCCCGGCCTGGGTACCTTGCTGTTCGAGGCGATCGGCTATCGTGACACGCCCGTGATCATCGGCGGCGTCGTGATCTTCGCCTATCTGCTCGCCGTGACCGTGTTCCTGCTCGACCTCCTCTACGCCGTCCTCGATCCGCGCGTACGCGTGGGTTCGGGAGAGTGACCATGACTCGGTGCGACGGGCTGATTCAGCGTTTTGCGGAGAACTCTCGCGGAGGCGCGGAGAACGAAAAGGCCATCTCCGTGCGCCCTGCGCGCCACCGCGAGCGCTTGCTCGACCCACAGGATTTGCGCGTATCGGGGAATGATATCGCCAAGGCGCCAAGCGCCCATGGGGGGGTTGAGCGGTTCCCGGTGAAGGCCCCGCCGCTTCGCGGCACCGCGACACGCGCCCCTGCCGCGCCTCGGAGGAACTCGCGTACAGGCGCAGATGCAACACGGGAGCCCTCGGTATGAGTCGCTGGCGTGCGGGGCTGCAGCAGTTGCGGCAGTATCCTTCGGCGGTGGCCGGGGCGGGCATCATCCTGTTGCTGGTCGGGGTGTCGATCTACAGCGTCGTCGCCATCCCCTACAGCCAGGCACTCGATCTGTGGCGCGGCGGCGATATGTGGCAGGACCATCCTGTCAACGCCGGCCCGGTCTGGGCCGATCGCCTCGCCGGCGGCGCGGCGCCCCGGACCCAGACGGTGCGCGCCGACGACGAGCGGGTGCAGACCGAGGCGCTTCCCGGTGCGCGGCGAATCGGCATGCCGCTGACATTCCACTACGACGCCGACGACTTTCCCAGCGAGCTCAATGTTTTCCTGCGTGCCGACGTCCACGACAGCGAGGCGTTCGTGCGCCTGACCTGGGTCACGCCCGACGAACGCGAGATCCCGCTGGTCAGCCGCCGTGTCAGCGGCGACCAGCGGGTCTCGCTGTCGCAGGATCTCGACCTCGAACGCCGGCTGCAGGCGGTACCCCACATCGCCCTGATGAGTGAGGCGCCCGCCGATGCCGACGACGCTCCGCCGCGCGTGCTCACCGGTGACTACGAACTGCGCCTCGATGCCATCCTCTTCCACCCCGAGGACTCGCTCGATGCGGAACTCATCGTCTACGGTCGGGTGCACGGTCTCGCGGGCACCGACCACCAGCGCCGCGACCTGATGGTGGCACTGCTCTGGGGCACGCCGATCGCCCTCGCGTTCGGGCTGCTGGCCGCCGTCGGCACGACCGTGACCACGCTCGTCATCGCGGCCGTCGGCGTCTGGTATCGCGGGGTGGTCGATGCCGTCATCCAGCGCCTCACCGAGGTCAACATGATCCTGCCGCTGCTGCCCATTCTGGTGATGGTTGGCACCCTCTACTCGACCAGCATCTGGGTCATGCTCGGCGTGGTGATCCTGCTCGGCATCTTCAGCGCCGGTATCAAGATGTACCGCGCGATGCTGCTGCCGATCCGTGAGGCGCCCTATATCGAGGCGGCAAAGGCCTACGGCGCCAGCAACGCGCGGATCATCCTGCGCTACATGATCCCGCGCATCCTCCCGGTGCTGATCCCAACCTTCGTGACGCTGATCCCGACGTTCGTCTTCCTCGAGGCGTCGCTGGCGCTGCTCGGTCTGGGCGACCCCGAACTGCCGACCTGGGGCAAGGTGCTCAACGATGCCCAGACGCAGAGTGCGCTCTACCACGGCTTCTACTACTGGGTCCTGTCACCGGCGGGCCTGCTGATGCTGACCGGCCTCGGGTTCGCCATGTTCGGCTTCGCCCTGGATCGCGTGTTCAACCCCCGCCTGCGGAACTTGTGACCATGAGCGATGGGTTTGCCAACCACAGCCCCCAGCGCGACGTACTCGATCCGCTCGTTTCGGGGGCATCGCGCAGAGGCGCGGAGAAAATGCAAGCAATCCTTCAGCGCCCTCGGTGCTACTGCGAGAGCCTCTCCGACACGCTTGATCTCCGCGAGTCGGAGGGAAATCTCGTGAAGGCGCCAAACACGCAAAGAGGAGAAGGCCGAGCCGCTTCGCTGCACCGCGACACGCGTACAGGCCGCGCGTCGACGGGACTCTCGCGGAAGCGCAGAGGCGCGGAGAAGAGAAGAGCAATTCCTCAGCGTGCCCCGCGCCTCTGCGAGAATCTGCCCGACACGGACAATCTGCGCGACGCGGAGCCAATCTCCTCACCAAGCCGCCCAGCACGCGAAGGAGAAACCTCTTCTTGGCGTGCTGGGCGCCTTGGCGCGAGATATCCCTGCTGGGTACCTGCGCAACGCGTCGCCTCAATCGGGCAGGGCAGGACATGACGGCCGACACACTACTCCAGGTCGACGATCTACACCTGCACTACCAGACCCAGCGCGGTGCACTGCGCGCGGTCGATGGCGCCCGTTTCGACGTCCGGCGCAACGAGGCGCTCGTGATCCTCGGCGAATCGGGCTGCGGCAAGAGCTCGATGGCAAAGGCGCTGTTGCGCCTGCTGCCGCGCAACATCAACCACTTCGCCGGTCGCATCGTCGTCGATGGTGTCGACACCTCACCCTACAGCGAGGAGCGTTTCCGTCGCGAGATCCGCTGGCGCCGGATCTCCTATGTGATGCAGGCGGCGATGAACGCGCTCAACCCCGTGGTTCGGGTTGGTGAGCAGGTCGCCGAACCGCTGCGGGTCCACGAGGGCTGGTCGCGGTCGCGGGCGCTCCGGCGTGCCCGCGAGGTGTTCGAACAGGTCGGCATCTCGACCGACTTCCTGCGGCGCTACCCCTTCGAACTCTCTGGCGGCATGCGCCAGCGCGCCGTCCTCGCGATGGCGCTGATCACGGAGCCGGACCTGGTCATCCTCGACGAGCCCACATCGGCGCTCGATGTCCTCACGCAGGCCTCGATCATGAACGTGCTCAAGGGCATCAAGGCAGAGCAGGGCACCAGCTTCATCCTGATCACGCACGATATCGCCACCTCCAGTGAGCTCGCTGACCGCGTAGCGCTCATGTACGCCGGCCGCATCGTCGAAGCGACCGACGCCGCAACCTTCTTCGAACACCCGGCGCATCCCTATGCCCGCATGCTCATGGCGAGCGTGCCGCGGCTGCATGAGCGCGAGCGCCCAACCCATATCCCGGGTGAGCCACCGAGCCTGATCGCGCCACCCACGGGCTGCCGCTTCGCCGAACGCTGCCCGCAGCGCTTCGGCCGCTGTGTCGAGGACCCGCCCGGCTACCGCCTGGGCCCGCGCCACGTCGTCCACTGCTGGCTCCACGGCCCGGGCCGTCGCGCGGGCGGCGGGGAGGACTGACATGCGAGCTGACCTCGCGCCACGACAAGAAGGGCTCGACTGCAGCGCAGCGGCGGGTTCTTCGCAGGGGGCGTGTGCGGCCATGGAGGGCTTGAGCGCTCTCCGGAGAAGGACCCACCGCTTCGCTGCACCGCAGCACGCGCGTATTTTGCGCCGCCGCGACAACCAATCTGACACGCGCCCTGTGTGCGCTTCGGATGATCTCTCGCATAGCCGCCAAGCATGCAAGCAAGAACATGGCTCTTGGCGTGCTTGGCGCCTTGGCGAGAGAGTCCTCCACGACGCGGTTGATCGGGGTCGTCCGGAAGAATCCCAACGAAACGCAGACGATGTGCAGGGTGGGGCTGGGTCATGAGCGAAGACGCACCGCTGCACGTCAACGATCTGCATACCTGGTTCGAGCTGCGTCAGTGGGGGTTCCTGCGTGTGGGCTCGGTGCGCGCCGTCGACGGCGTCAGCTTCGCGCTCGCCCGCGGCGAGGCGGTCGCCTTTGTTGGTGAATCGGGCTGCGGCAAGAGTTCGCTGGCGCGCACCCTGCTCGGGCTGCATCGCCCTAGCCACGGCGACGTCGTCTTCGAGGGCGAGTCGCTCGCCACGCTCAGCGATGCCGGCCTCCGCGACTATCGGGCCCGGGTCGGTTACGTGCAGCAGGACCCCTTCGGTGCACTGCCGCCCTTCATGGACGTGCGCCGCATCCTCGCCGAGCCGTTGATCGTCAACGGCGTGCGCTCACGCGCCGAGCGCGAGCGGCGCATCCGGGCCGTCCTTGACGAGGTCCGGCTGGGACCCGCCGAAGATATTCTGGCGAAGTTCCCGCACATGCTCTCCGGCGGACAGCAGCAGCGCGTGGTCATCGCGCGCGCACTCGTGCTCGAGCCCACGCTGATGATCGCCGACGAGCCCGTCTCCATGCTCGACGCCTCCGTGCGCGTCGAGATCCTCAACCTGCTCCGCCGCATTCAGCAGGAGCGCAACCTTACGCTCGCCTTCATCACCCACGACCTGTCGACCGTGCGCCACTACGCCGAACGCATCTTCGTCATGTACGCAGGTCGGGTGATCGAGCAGGCGCCCGTCGACGACCTGCTCGATGAACCGCAGCACCCCTACAGTCGCGCGCTGTTGGCCGCACTGGCCGACCCCGACGCCGCGAACGCCCGGCAGCAGCGCGCGGTGCCTGGCGGTGAGCCGCCCAGCCTGCTCTCACCGCCGGCTGGCTGCCGGTTCCATCCGCGCTGCCCGTACGCCATGGCGGGGACCTGCGACGTCGACGACCCACCACAGTTCGAGCCGCGCCCGCGCCACTACAGCGCCTGCTGGCTTCATCGCTGATCACCGCTGCGGATCCGCGGACGGTGGCGCTGCGACCTCGACGCGGTTGCGGCCGTTACACTTGGCCCGGTAGAGGGCCTGATCGGCGATCCGGAAGAGCGTCTCCGGTGACAGGTCGAAGGCATACTCGGCGACGCCCGCGCTCAGGGTCAGGGAGACTTCGTCGCACAGCGCCTGCCGCGCGAGCTCCTCGCGCACCGCCTCGGCCACCCGCCGCGCACCGTGGGCATCGCTGTGGGGCAGCACCAGGAGGAACTCCTCGCCGCCCCAGCGCCCGGCGGCGTCGCTGGTGCGCAGCCGCGCGCGCAGGATCTCGGCGACGGCGCGGAGCACGCGGTCGCCGACGGCGTGGCCATGCTGGTCGTTGACCGCTTTGAAGTGATCGAGATCGAGGACAACCAGCGTCAGGTCGTGGCCGTAGCGGCGTGCACGCTCGACCTCGTCGCCGAGCACCGTCTGAATGCGCTGGTGATTCAGCAGGCCCGTGAGGGCATCGTGGTAGGCGAGATACTGTAGCCGGCGATGCAGTGCCTCGCGCTCGGTGACATCGCGTAGCACCGCCACGTACTGCTGGGCGTTTCCGTGTTCGTCATGGACCGGCGAGACCGTCCACTGGACCTCGTAGGGGGTGTTGTCCTTGCGGTAGTTGATCGTCTGGCCGGAGAAGGCGGAGCCGGCCTCCAAGGTGCGTCGTAGCCGCTCGAGCACGTCGCGGTCGGTCTCCGGTCCCTGGAGAAAGCGCGGGTCATGTCCCAGGAGCTCGTCGAGCGGGTAACCGGATATCCGGCAGAAGGCCGGATTGGCGTAGAGGATGCGCGGGCCGGGGGCGTCGAGTTCGCCATCGGTGATCAGAATACCCTCGTCCACCTGCTCCACGCTGGCGCGGAAGATCCGCAGCCAAGTGATCTCGTTGAAGTCGTGCAACGTGTCGCCCCCGACGGCGGATCCCATGGCGCGCGATTCCCCGGTGCCGTCATCGCATCATCGGTTATCGGGCGTTGCCGCCGCAAACGCACCCACCGGTCGCTGCAGTCGATAGAGCACCGGTCCGGGGCGCACGCGGTCTCCGCCGGCGGCCAGCGGCGCCGCGGACGTGAGCCCGTGAGCCCCATTGGCTACCCAGTGCGCGACCGCGGCCTGCTCCTCGGGGCCGCCCGCGTGACCGCGATAGGCCAGAATGGTGAGTCGGCCTCCGGGGGAGAGGCGTGCCGCGACCCGCTCGAGTGCGGCCAGTGTGGTCGCCGGCCGGGTGATGATGCCCTCCGGGCCACGCGGTAGCCAGCCCAGATTGAACATCGCCGCGGCGATACGCACCGTGGCGAGGCGGCGTTCGAGTTCGCTGTGGCAGCCCAGGTGCCAGGTCACGCGATAGGCGAGGCCGGCCGTGGCGAGGCGGCGGTGCGCGCGCTCCAGGGCGACGCGCTGACAGTCCCATGCGTGGACCCGGCCCGTCGCGCCGACGCCGGCGGCGAGGAAACGGGTGTCGGCGCCCGTGCCCGCGGTCGCGTCGAGCGCCGTTGCGCCTTCGCGCAGCGCCGGCGCGATCCAGCGCTGCGCGCTTTGGGTCAGCCGTTCGGCCATGGTGGTGTAGCGGATCCGATCATGACCGCCTCGGGGGTCTTGCGTTGCCGAAAACCGGAATCGCCTCCAATGGTTATCGATCCGAGCAGGGGACCGCAATCTCTCGTCGACCCGGCTGGTCCAGCCAGCGAAAACGGGGCCGCCTGTCCATGGAGCGCGCGGGCGTGTAGGCTGCGCGGCGGACTCCACCCCGTCGCCGCCGGGAGCTTCGATGACGGTCCTGCGTGCTACTGGCCTGACCAAGCGTTACCACGGGGTCAAAGTGGTCGATGGCATCGATCTGCACCTGGAACAGGGGGCCTGTCTGGGTCTGCTCGGGCCGAACGGCGCCGGTAAGTCGACCACGCTGCGCATGCTGCTGGGTCTGACGCCGCCGACCGCGGGAGAACTCGAAATCCTCGGATACGCCGTGCCAGCCCAGGCGCGGGCGCTGCGCGCGCGGGTCGGTGTGGTCCCGCAAAGCGATGCCCTCGATCCCGACTTCACGGTCGCGGAGAACCTCTATACCTGGGCGAGCTACTATGGCGAGAAACGCAGCGCCGTTGCCGAGCGCGTGCGCGAGCTGCTCGCCTTCGCGGGCCTGACCGGCCGCGAGCACGCCCCGGTGAGCGCACTTTCCGGCGGCATGGCGCGGCGCCTGTCACTGGCGCGTGCGCTGCTCAACCGCCCGGCGCTGATCGTGCTCGACGAGCCCACGACGGGGCTCGACCCGCAGGCGCGGCAGTTCATCTGGCGGGCATTGCGGCGGCTGCGTGCCGATGGCGTCACGCTGATCCTGACCACGCACTACATGGACGAGGCGGAGCGCCTCAGCGATCGCGTCGCCATCATCGATCACGGCCGGATCGTGGCCGAGGACAGCCCGCGGGCACTCATCCGGGCCCACATCGAGCCCTTTGTCCTTGAGCTGCGCGGGCCGGAGGGCCTGGCCTGGGGCCAGGAACAGGGGGCGGCGCTCGCCCGACGCAGCGAGGCGGTGGGCGATACCCTGCTGCTTTACGCCGACGATGACCGACCGCTGCTGGAGGCATTGGGGGGCAGCCACAATATCGACTACCACGGCCGCCGCGCCCACCTCGAAGACGTGTTCCTCAAACTCACCGGCCGCGAGTTGCGCGACTGACGCTGGTCGCGTGCCCGGCGCCCCGGA
Organism: Ectothiorhodospiraceae bacterium; assembly: GCA_007134775.1. Taxonomy (GTDB): domain Bacteria; phylum Pseudomonadota; class Gammaproteobacteria; order XJ16; family Halofilaceae; genus Halofilum. Next base: position 9,105 of record SLKC01000084.1, read on the forward strand.
GGACGAACGATGGCGATCCCGCTGAGTCCCTGGCCCCGCCCCAGCCTGCGTTTCCTGCCGGTCTGGCGGCGCAATCTGCGGGTCTGGCGCAAACTCATGGTGCCTTCGATCATGGGCAACTTCGGCGAGCCGCTGCTCTACCTGCTGGTGTTCGGCTACGGCTTCGGCCGGCTGGTCGGGGACATCGGCGAGCTGCCCTACATGGTCTTCCTCGCCTCCGGCATCGTCTGCTCCTCGGTGATGTTCGCCGCCAGCTTCGAAGGTCTCTACTCGGCCTTCTACCGCATGCACGAGCAGCGCACCTGGTCGGCGATGCTCAACGCCCCGCTCAACGTCGATGACATCGTCACCGGCGAGATCGCATGGGCGGGCACGAAGGGGGCGTTCAGCGGCCTCGCCATCCTCGTCGTCACGGCCGTCCTCGGGCTGACCGGGGGCTGGCTCGCACTGTGGGTGCTGCTGCTCATCCCGCTGATCGGGCTCTGCTTCGGTGCGATGGCGGTGCTGGTCACGGCGCTGTCACCGACCTACGACTTCTTCCTCTACTACTTCACCCTGATGCTCACGCCGATGCTGCTGATCTCGGGCGTTTTCTTTCCGCTCGTGGAGCTGCCGGCGGCGGTCCAGGTCGCCGCCTACCTGCTACCGCTCGCCCACGCCGTGGAGTTGGTTCGGCCGCTGATGCTGGGCGAACTGCCCGCCGCGGTCTGGCTGCATATCCCCGTCGTGGCCGGCTATGGACTGATTGCCGCGAGCATCGCAATCCTGGTGCTGCGCCGCCGTCTGGCAGCCTGAGGGCGGGCGTCCGGCCGCAGAAACCGCTTGCGTGCACTAGGGCCGCGCAGTACCCTACGCACAGGGAGCAGTACCCAGATCGTTGGCGGATCAATCCCCCCACGATCCGGTCCCCGGGGAAGCCGGGGAGAAAGATTGGAATCGGCCCATGGATGGCGCAAGCCAGTTCAGGATGGCGGTAGCGTGCCTC
>SLKC01000064.1 GCA_007134775.1 Ectothiorhodospiraceae bacterium
ACGGTAGGGACAACTACTGTGTCGGTCCGACTCGCGTGGTCAGCAACCAGTACGGCTACGCGGGTGAAACGACCGGGTTCGATCCCGGCTTCACCGTGGATGTGGCCGCGCCCGTGGCTTCACGGCATGAGGCCACGGGCTAAAACAAGCGGTGCCGTAACTACAGACGCGAGTGCGTACCGTCGCAGAAGGGCGGGTTGGCCGTGTGCTTGCAACCGCAGAAGTGGATCGTGCCGCTCTTCTCGGGCTTGTGAATAACCGGGTTGAAGCTGGTCTCCTTGTGCGAGCCGTCACAGTAGGGCTGATTCGTGCTGCGCCCGCACGCGCACCAGGCATAGGTCTTGCCCGCTTCGACCTCGACGGCGAAGGGACCCTTCTGCGCGATGTTCGGTTGTTCACTCATGGGCTCTGCTCCCAGCATCTCACGGCACACCGCAAGGATAGCCCATTACCACCCCGGAGCGGCAGGGATGGGCCAGGTACGACGTCCATTCGCTGTATCGAGGCGCCGGGTGCGGTAGGCTGGAGGGTCTGCCCGCTTCCAAGAGGAGAATCCGTGTGGTCTCGCGCGCTGATGCCACCGCTGCCGGCAACACGGCACAGGGGATCCTGCTCGTCGCCGTTGGCGTCTTCAGCCTGACGATCAACGATGCGATGGTGAAGCATCTGGGCGAGACCTACGCGATCGCCCAGGTCGTCTTCTTCCGCATGCTTTGTGCCCTGCCCTTCGTGCTCGCCCTGGCCCTCTACATGGGCGGCCCGCGGGTGCTGCGCATACGGCGTCCCGTATTCCATTTCGGGCGCGGCCTGATCTTCACCGTCGCCGCCTTCACCTTCTATCTCTCCTTGACGCTGCTGCCGCTGGCGGAGACCACCGCGATCGCCTTCTCCGGGCCGCTGTTTGTCGCACTGCTATCGCTCCCCCTGCTGGGCGAACGGCCGACGCCGCGCCAATGGCTGGCGACGATAGCCGGCTTCATCGGTGTGATGCTGATTGTGCGCCCCGGTTCGGCCACCTTCACCCTGGCCGCCCTGGTGCCGCTGGTGACGGCGCTCGGCTACGCCCTGTTCATGATGAGTGCCCGCTTCCTGCGCAGCGACGAGAACCTGTGGGCCACCATGGCCTATGCCACGGCCGTGCCGCTGATCTGCAGTGCGCTGCTCCTGCCCTGGTTCTGGCAGCCGCCGGAGCCGGCGCACTGGCCCTTCTTCATCGGCAGCGGCATCTTCGGTGGGCTCGGCATCAGCCTCATCACCCAGGGCTTCCGGGTCGGCGTTGCCTCGGCCGTCGCCCCCTTTGAATACACCGGCATGATCTGGGCCGCATGCTTCGGCTGGTTCTTCTGGCACGAAGTCCCCTCGGCGCTGACGATCACGGGTGGGGTTGTGATCGCCGCAACCGGCGTCTTCCTCGCCTGGGAGCATCAGCGCGCCAGCCGCCAGCGCCGGCTGCCCGAGACGCTGCCGCCGCCGTGAGCCCGCCCGGGGATACAGAAGCCTGATGACCGCGACCGTCGCCCTGCTCAATCGCCCCTGCGAGCGCCTCGCCGAATGCGAGGTGAGCTTCATCGAGCGCGAGCCGATCGACATCGAACGCGCGCGGGTGCAGCACGAGGGCTACGCCGAGGCCCTGCGCGCGCTCGGCGTCGAGGTGGTCTGTCATGAGGTCAATCGCGATGCGCCGGACGGCGTCTTTGTCGAGGATGTGGCTCTGGTCCTCGACGAGTGCGCCGTCATGTTGCCCATGGGTACGGCGGCGCGCCGCGATGAGGTCGACGCCGTCGCCGGGCTGCTGGCCCCATACCGGGTGTTGGAGTGGATCGAGCCGCCGGCGCGCCTGGAAGGAGGCGACATCCTGTGCTTGGGGCGCACCCTCTACGTCGGGGCGAGCACGCGCACGGACCCGGACGGCATCGCCGCGCTCGCCCAGGTCGTCGAGCCGCTCGGCTATCATGTGGAGCCGGTGCCCGTGTTCGGCTGTCTGCACCTGAAGACCGGGGTGACGGCGCTCGACGAGGCGACGGTCGTGATCAATCCGGACTGGGTCGATGACGCCGCCTTCGCCGGCCTGCGCCGCCTGCGCGTCGACCCGAACGAACCGTGGGCAGCGAACACGCTGACCGTGGGTGGCACCACGCTGGTACAGGCCGGCTGTGCGCAGACACAGCGCGTGTTGGAGCGCGCCGGTTTCGCCACTCAGGCCGTGGCCATTGGTGAATTCGCGCGCGCTGAGGCCGGGTTGACCTGCCTGAGCCTGGTGATCCCGCCGGCCGAGCCGAGGTAGTGGGGCACGCGCGCCGGCTATGTCCGACGCGCATCCGACCGAGGCGTCGCCTCAGGCGCCCCCTTCGAGGATCCAGTGCAGGATCGCCTCCTGCACCGCGTGGCCGCGCCCGCCGCGGACTTCATTGCCGTTGATCAGGATCACCGCGATGAGGTCTTCGTCGTCATGGTTGCGCAGGTAGCCGGCAATCGTCGAGGCGTCGCGCAACATGCCCGTCTTCATCCGCATCCGGCCGGTCGCCGCGGAATCCGCGAAGCGCGAGGACAGGGTGCCATCGATGCCCGCGATGGGCAGGGACGCCTGGAATTCTGGGGCGAAACGACTCGCCGCGGCGAGTTCCAGGAGATCGGCCACTTGGACCGCGGAGACGCGGTTCGTGCGCGACAGCCCGGCGACCTCGTCGAGGACCATGCCCGCGGTGTCGAGGCCGTGTTCGTCGAGGATCGCGCGCACCGCGCTACGGCCATCCGCCTCGGTGACCGGGCCGTCGGCGCGTTCCGCGGCAAGGCTGAGGGCGAGTTGGCGGGTCATCACGTTGTTGCTGTACTTGTTGATCCGCCGCACCGCCTCGCTCAGCGGCCCCGACTCGTGCTCGACCAGCGGCTCGTCCTCGGGGCCGCTCCATTCGCCGCTGCGCCAGCCGCCGTCGAATTCGCCACCCCACTGGCGCCAGAGGCTGTCGAAGAGGTCGTGGACGTAGTCCTCGACCGGTAGGGCGGAGCGGTACAGACGCGCCAAGTCGCAGCCGCTGCCGTGGCGGCCGTCGAGGATGGCGGTTGGCGGATCGCGCTCGGTGTCGAGCGCGAACCCGACGTGCCAGCGGTAGGCATTGCACCACGCATCGTCGTCGAGCTGCAGGCGGTTGTCGACTTCGAGCCCGTCGAGCGGTGGATGGAAGGCGACGCGCACGCGCCCTTCCGCGTCCACGGATTCGAGCTCGAATTGGATGGCGTTGTAGTTGACCAGCAGCGGATGCGGCGGCTGGTTGTAGGCCCGGTAGGGCCGGCCATCGAACGCGCCCGCGCCGCTCTCGGTCGGCGCGAAGCGCGAGCGATCCAGCACCAGATCGCCGGTGATCGCGTCGACGCCGCGGCGCTGCACCGAGCCCAGCAGCTCCCAGAAGCGCTCCGCGGTCAACAGGGGGTCGCCGCTGCCCTCGATCCAGAGATCGCCCTCGAGTCGGCCTGCTTCCACGGGGCCGTCCGCGTGCACGCGTGTCGTCCAGGTATGGGCCGGACCCAGCGCATCGAGGGCGGCATAGGTGGTGAACAGCTTCATGACCGAGGCGGGATTGCGCGGCTGCCCCGCCTGGAACTGCAGCCGCGGTTCGTCCTCTCCCGGCTTGTGCACGAGCAGGCTGATCGCCGCGGGTGACAGCTCATGCTCATCGAGGAGCGTCTGCAGCGCGGGCGGCAGGGCGTGCGCGGCCTGTGCCGGGGAGGCCGGCTCGGCGCGCGCATCCAGCGCTGCCGCGGCAAGCGCGAACAGCCCCGGGATGATCAGCGTAAAGCGGCACCAACGGGATCGCAGACGTTGTGGCGGCACGGTCGGGACGAAGCACATGAGTGGGCGGATTCCCCATCATGCCCGCTCGCGCGCTTTGTGGGTAGGGTCTGGGCGGCGTGGCAGCGCGCGGATGGACGAGCGAGAAAACCTGCATCGGTTGCGGAACATCTGCGCCGCCTCGGGTATCGAATACACGGACACCAGCATGACGTGTCCGCATTCCGCGGTTCCGATTCCCGCTGTATCGACCGTACGTCCATGAGACGGCGGCGAAGGAGGCACGATGTCGAGCACCCATGGTGACAAGCCCGCGGATCGCCGCGGTGAGTTCATCGATTCGCTGGCCGAGTACGCGCAACGAACCCGCGCCCAACGCTGGGAGGGCACACTGGGGGATTTCCTCCGCGATATCTTCCCGCAGGATCCGGCGCGCTTGGCGCGGACCAGCCATCAGTACCTGTGGGACATGATCCGGTGGCACGGCACCGATACCTCGAGCGAGGGCGAGGGGGTCACCGCCTACCATCTGTTCGCCGATGAGCTCTACGGCATCGACGAGCCGCTCGAGCGCTTCGCCAACTATTTCAAGGCCGCAAGCGAGGGTTCCGAGGTGGGGCGCCGGCTACTGTTGCTGCTGGGGCCGCCGTCGGGTGGCAAGTCGAGCCTGGTGACGATCATCAAGCGTGGTCTCGAGGCCTACAGCCTCAGCGACGAGGGTGCGATCTACGCCGTCAAGGACAGCCCGGTCCACGAGAATCCGCTGAACCTGATCCCGCCCGCGAAGCGCGGGGAGCTGCGCGAGCTCTACGGCGTGGAGATCGAGGGCGAGCCGACGCCCTACGTCGAGCACCTGCTGCGCGCGCAATATGACGGCGATTTCCTGCAGATGCCCGTCGAGCGCGTTTTTCTCAGCGAGGCCTCGCGCGTGGGCATCGGCACCTATGCACCGCATGACCCGAACACGGCCGATATCGCCGACCTGGTCGGCTCGGTCGACCTGTCCAAGGTCGCCGAGTATGGCGACGAGGGCGATCCGCGCGCCTGGTCCTGGTCGGGGGCGGTCTACGCCGCCAACCGCGGCATGCTCGAGATGATCGAGATCCTCAAGGTCAAGCGCGAGTTCCTCTATATCCTGCTCACGCTGACCCAGGAAAAGAACGTCAAGGTCTCGCGCTTCCCGCTGATCCACCTCGACGAGAGCATTATCGCGCACACGAACCTGGCCGAGTTCCGCCGCTTTCTGCAGGAGAAGGAGAACGAGGCGCTGCTCGACCGGATGGTGATCGTCCAGGTCCCCTACACGCTGCGCTATCACGACGAGGCACGCATCTACCACAAGCTGACCTCGGCGACACCAACCTTCCGCGAGGTCCATCTCGACCCGCATGCGCTCAATGCGGCCGCCGTGTTCGCCGTGCTCACGCGCCTGTCGCCCTCGGAGCGTGCCGATCTCGATGCGGCGAAGAAGGCGCGTCTCTATGCCGGCGAAGATGTCGAGGGAGTCTCCGCGCACGAGGCCGAGCGCATCCGCCAGGAATCGCCCGAGGAGGGCATGGAGGGGGTCAGTCCCCGCTTCGTCATCAATGCCCTCGCCGGCGCGATCAGCAGCAGCCAGCGCCAGAGCCTGACCGCGGTCGATGTCATGCTCGCGCTCAAGGATGCGATCGACGCGGATGCCCGCATGGACGGCCGGCAGAAGAAGCAGTGGAAGGACTTCCTGGTCACGGTGCGCAAGGAGTTCTACAACCGCTGGGCCAAGGAAGACGTGCACAAGGCGCTGTTCGTCTCCTTCGAGAACGAGGCGCAGGATCTGCTCGACAAGTACCTCGATGAGGTCGAGGCCGTGCTCGACGCGCGCAAGGTCACTGACCCGATCACCGGCGAGGAGCGCGATCCCGACGAGCGTTTCCTGCGCTCGGTCGAGGAGAAGATCCGCATCTCCGACTCGGGCAAGGACAGCTTCCGCCAGGAGGTGGTGCGCAAGGCGATGGGCGCCTACAAGCGCGGCGAGAAGTTCACCCTCGACAGCCACACGCGGCTGCGCGAGGCCGTCGAGCAGTACCTGTTCGAGGAGCGCCGCGACGTGCTGCGCCTGGTCACCTCGGGGGCGCGCCCCGACGAGGAGGCGCAGAAGAAGATCTCCGCGGTCGAGAGCCGCCTGATCAGCGACTACGGCTACGACGAGCACAGTGCGCGCGAGGCGCTCAACTACGTCACCACGCTGCTGTCGCAGGAGTGAGCCGACGATGAGCGAGGAGACCGGCAGCGGGGGCGGTGACCGCCACCGCTGGTACGAGCTGTTCTCGCGCGGCGCGCGCGACTGGCTGCGGCACAACGCCAAGCTGCGCGAGGCCGTGCGCGACCAGCTCCCCGAGCTGGTCAAGGACGCCGACGTGCTCAGCCGGCCCAGCGACCGCACCGTGCAGGTGCCGGTGCGCTTCCTCGAGCACTACCGTTTCCGCCTGCGCGATACCAATCAGGAGGAGGGCGTCGGCCAGGGCGAGGCCCAACCGGGGGATATTCTGCGCCCCGGCAAGGGGCGACGCGGACAGGGCAGCGGCAGTGAGGGCGGTAGCGGTGACGGGGCGTTCCGCTTCGTCTTCGAGTTCAGCGTGGAGGAGCTGGTCGACTGGATTTGGGAGGAGCTGGAGCTGCCCGATCTGCAGCCGCGCAGCGCGGGCAGTGTCGTCGAGGAGGATGTCGTGCCCGAGGGTTGGAACCGCCGCGGCCCACGGGCCCGCCTCGATCGGCGGCGCACACTGAAGGAGGCGGTCAAGCGCCGCAGCGTCCAGGGCGAGGGCGCGGTGCCGTTCACCGACGACGATCTGCGCTACCGCCAGCTCAAGCGGCGCGAGCGCCCCGCGACCGAGGCGGTCGTCGTCTTCATCCTCGATGTCTCCGCGAGCATGGACGAGAACCGGCGGCGCCTGGCCAAGACCTTCTTCTTCTGGGCCGTACACGGCCTGCGCCGCCAGTACGGCGAGGTCGATGTCGTGTTCATCGCCCATACCAACGAGGCGTGGGAATTCGACGAGGAGCAGTTCTTCCAGGTCAGCGCGACCGGCGGCACCGTCGCCTCGAGTGCGCTCGAACTCGCCTACACCATCCTGACCGAGCGCTACGACCCGGGGCGGTACAACGCCTACGCCTTCTACGCCTCGGATGGGGACAACTTCGGCGATGATCGCCATCGCGCGTTCGACCGCCTGCACCGGCTGGCCGGTATCACCAACTTCATGGGCTTCGTCGAGACGCCGCAGAACTTCCTCGAGAACGGCCGCTCCGAGATGGGGCGGCTGTTCGCGGCACTGGCCGCGCGCGATCTCGCGGTGGGCAGCTATACCGTGCACCAGCAAAACGACATCTGGGCGGCGATCGACGCCTTCTTCCGCCACGAGGCACGCCAACAGCAGCAGGGGGAGGAGCCGGCATGAGCGAGGTGTCGAGCGAGGCGCGCCTGGCCGACTACCGCCAGCGGTTCGAAGAGCTGGCGGGCGCCCAGGGCCTGGACTACTACCCGATCGACTTCGAGCTGGTGCCCGACACCTTCATGATGGAGGTGGCCATCTACGGCCTGCCCGTGCGCATGCCGCACTGGTCCTTCGGTGTGCGCTACATCTACCAGCATGTGCAGCACCGCATGGGCTATTCGCGGATCTTCGAGGTCATCTTCCCCGGCAATCCCAACCGCGCCTACCTGCAGAGCCGCAACACGCTCGCGGAGAACACGCTGGTCACCGCCCATGTGCTCGGTCACGCTGATTTCTCGAAGCACAATCAGCTCTTTGCGCGCATGCAGTCGGAGGTGGGCTATCGCATCGTCGAACAGGCGGCCGATCGCGCCCACCGCATCGAGGACGCGATCCGCGAGCATGGGGCCGCACGCGTCGAGGCGGTGCTGGACGCCGCGCTGGCGCTGGAGCAGTGCATCGACGTGACCCGACCGGTCAACCGCCCCGATTATCCGCAATGGGAAGCGCCGGCGGACCACGCGGAGCCGCGCGACCCGGGATTTGCCGAGCGTTATCAAGAACTCCCCGGTGAGGCAGCGCCCCCTGCACCCGATGAACAGGTTCGGCGCGCCGACATACCGCCTGCGCCCGAGCCCGATCTGCTCTGGTTCATCGCCCGCTACGCGCCGGAACTCGAGGACTGGGAGCGCGACATCTTCCTCGCCGTGCGCGAGGAGTCCTACTACTTCTATCCCCTCTTCGCCTGCCAGATCATGAACGAGGGCTGGGCTAGCTACTGGCACGCCCGCCTGCTGCGCGAGGCCGACTTCCTGCCCACGCAGGTCTATGTCGATGCGATCAAGGCGCACTCCGACGTCGTGCGGCCCTACGCAGGCGAAGGCGCGGTCGCGCTGTCGATCAACCCCTACCACCTCGGCTTCTGCATCTGGGAGCGCATTATCGAGCAGCAGGGGCTTGAGGCGGCTTGGCGCATCCGCGCGGAGGAGGACGACTTCAGCTTCGTGCGCAACTACCTCGACGAGACACTCGCGGCCGATCTCGGTCTGTTCGCCTACACCCGCCGTGGCAAGAGCCGCAGCCTGCGTTACGAGGTCCGGGACGCCGAACTCGACGAGCTGCGCGAGCTGATGCTCGCGCCGAAGTTCAACTACGGCGCCCCGCGCGTGCGTGCGAGTGCGCTGCGACGCGACGGCAGCCTCGATCTCGAACACGACGCCGAGACCGATGGCCGCGGGCTCGATCTCGAGCGCGCGGATCGCGTCCTCGAATACCTGCAGCGGGCGTGGCGCCGGCCGGTGCGCCTGACCACGGTGGATCACGACGGCGATCGCTTCGAGCTCGAGGCGATCTGAGGCATCGCGTCGGGGGCGATGCAAACGGCGACCATTGTTCGTAGACTGTCGCTGACGGGCCCGCTCGGCCCGCACATCGTGGCAGGCGCAACAAAGGGGCAGTCAATGCAGGGGCTGAAGAGGACGTATCAGCGAGCAGCGGGGTTGCTGGTCGCGACGCTGATTGCGGTTACCGGCTGTGCGACCGTGCCCGACACGGAACGGCGCCAGGTCCTGCTGCTGAGTCCGCAGGACGAGGTGCGCCTGGGCCTGGAGGCGTTCGACCAGGTCCGCGATGAACTCGACCTGATCGAGTCGGGACCGGAGAAAGAGCGGGTCGAGCGCATCGGCGAGCGCATCGTTGCCGCCGCCAGCAATCGCCTGCGGGATCGCGGGTTCGATTCGCTGGAGTGGGAGTTCCACGTGGTCGAGGATGATCAGGTCAATGCCTTCGTCCTCCCGGCCGGCAAGATCGTCTTCTATACTGGCCTGCTCGATCTCGCCGCGGACGATGATGAGGTGGCCGCGGTCATGGGACACGAAGTGGCCCATGTCGTGGCGCGCCACGCCGGCGAGCGGATCAGCCAGAATGTGCTGATCCAGATGGGGCTTGGCGCGGCCGCGGTCGCACTCTCCGATCCGCAGAGCCCGCGGGGGCAGGCGACGATGGCCGCGCTCGGCCTCGGTGCCCAGGTCGGCGTTCAGCTCCCCTTTAGTCGGATCCACGAGGCTGAGGCAGACGAGATCGGCCTCTTCATGATGGCCGAGGCGGGCTATGACCCGCGCGCGGCGGTATCGTTCTGGGATCGGATGGACGAGATGGCGGGTGATAGACCGCCGACCTTCCTCTCGACCCATCCCGGACCCGAGCAGCGCCGCGACAAACTCGAGTCCCTGATGCCGCGGGCGCTGGCGATCTACGAGCAGCAGTCCTGAAACCACTCGCTGTGCCCTGGCCCTTGCCCTTGCCCGCGGGCCGGGGCCGGCGCACCATGGCGGCGTCCTTCACTCGGAGCTGCACGCCGTGTTACGTCCACGACTCGTCTGCCTCCTCATTGCACTGCTGATCAGCCTGCCCGTTGCCGCCGACGAGCGCACCGCAGCAGGCGATGAGCCGGCACTACAGGAGATCATCGATGGCGGGCACGGCCCCTTCACCGAACGCCTCGCCGAATGGACACAGGAGGTGGCGGAACACCTGATTGCCCAGCTCGGCGAGGCCGTGCAGGTCTTCGATCCGCGTAGCGACGTGGCCGATTGGACCGCGTTCGGGGCGATGCTCGTCGAGATCGCGCTCGTGGTCGTGCCCACGGTCGCCCTGTTCCTGCTCCTGCGGCTCGCGGAGCGCCCCCTGTTCCGCCGCGCAGCTGCCTGGAGCGAGGCGACGACGCGCGGCGGGGTGGCACTGGTGCGGCGTGCGGTTGCCGTCGGTGGCTCCGCGCTGAGCGATTTCGCCGTCATCGCCCTCGCCTGGCTCGCCGGCTACCTGATCGCGCTCTATGCGCTGGGCGAACGCGGTGCCCTCGATACCGGTCAGGCACTCTTTCTCAACGCCTTCCTGGGCCTGGAGCTACTCAAGGCGGGCTTCCGGGTGCTGTTTGCGCCGCGCTACCGCCTGCTGCGTCTGCTGTCCCTGGGCGATACCGATGCCGCCTACTGGAATGCCTGGCTGGCCCGCCTAACCGACTTCGTCGGCTACGGCCTGCTACTGGTCGTCCCTCTGGTGCGCAGCGAGCTGGCGCCGGCGCTGGCCTCGCTGCTCGCCTTCCTGGTGCTGCTCGCGGGCCTCGTCTATGCGATCGCCATCATCCGCCAGAACCGCGATCGCCTGCGCAGCCGTTTCGAGGCGGCCGCGGCGAGCACGGGCAACAGCTTCAACCGGTTCGCCTTCTCCCTGCTCGCGCGGGTGTGGCATTGGATCGCGATCGTTTACTTGGTAGCCCTCGCCGCGGTCATCCAGCTCCGCCCCGAGGAGGCGTTGCCGCTGATGGGGCAGGCGACGCTGCAGAGCATCATCATCATCGCCGCCGGTATCGGCGCTCACCTGGGGCTGTCACGCATCATCGGGCGGCCGCTGCGCGTGCCCGCCGCTACGCGCGAGCGCCTGCCCGATATCGAGGAGCGCATCAACCTCTTCGTCCCAGCCGGGGTTAAGGTCCTGCGCGTGCTGCTCGGGGTTGTGGTCGCTTTCGCCCTGCTACATGCCTGGCACCTGTTCGATGCGATCGCCTGGATCGCCTCCGAGCGTGGGACGCGTTTCCTCGCGACGTTGATCTCGGTGGCGATCATCGTCACCGTCGCCTGCGGGCTCTGGGTCGTACTGGCGAGCTGGATCGACGCCCAGCTGCAGCTCGAAGGGGACAACGGCGAGGACATCGGCGCGCGCAAGCGCACCCTGCTCGCACTGTTCCGCAATGCCCTGGCGATCGTGCTGGCGACGATGACGCTGATGATTCTGCTCGCCGAGGTCGGCATCAACATCGCGCCGTTGATCGCGGGTGCCGGTGTTCTCGGTCTTGCCATCGGCTTCGGTTCCCAGAAATTGGTCCAGGACATCATCACAGGGGTGTTTATCCAGTTGGAGAACGCCGTCAACACGGGCGACTTCATCACCGTCGGCGGCCTCTCGGGGACGGTCGAACGCCTCAGCATCCGTTCGGTCGGCATCCGCGACATCGAGGGCGCCTTCCATATCATCCCCTTCTCTCACGTCGATACCGTAACCAACTACATGCGCGACTACGCCTACCATCTCGGTGTCTACGGTATCGCCTACCGCGAGAGCACGGACGAGGCGATCGTGCATCTGCGCGCCGCGTTCGAGGACCTCATGCAGGACCCCGATGTCGCTCCCCACATCCTGGGTGAACTCGAAGTCAACGGGGTCACCGGCTTCGGCGACAGCGCGGTGAACGTGCGTATCCGCATCAAGACGGTCGCGGGCATGCAATGGTTTGTCGGGCGCGCGTATAATCGCCTGGTCAAGCAGCACTTCGATGCCGCGGGCATCGAGATCCCGTTTCCGCACACCACGCTCTACTTCGGCCACGACAAGGAGGGCGAGGCACCGCCGGCGTTCGTGCGGGTGCTGGAGAGCGCGGCCGAGGCGCGCGCGCAGGGCCAGGCACCGTCGTCGGCTCCCGTCGCCCCGGGCGGGCCCGACCCGGCGCACGAGGGGGAGCGCGAGCTGCCGCCGGAATTCGGGGATGTCGAGCGCGACGACCCGGACGGCGGGCGCGGTGATCCACAGGACAACGACGGAAGGCGCTGATGTTTCTTGATGCGTTCTACAATATCGCGGAGGGCCGGGTGCGTATTGCCGCCGCCGACGCGAGCCGCTTTGCCAAGGAGATCGCGGGCGACTTCAATCCGATTCACGATCCCGACTCCCGGCGTTTCTGTGTACCCGGCGATCTGCTCTGCGCACTGGTGCTGCGTCACTACGGGCTGGCGCGCGAGATGACTTTCCGCTTTCGCGGCATGGTCGGCGACGGAGTTACGCTCTGCCTGCCGGAGGAGGCGGGTGAGGCCTTCACCGTGACTGATGACCGCGACCGCGCCTATCTCGATGTCGAACGCGCGGGTCCCGTGACCCTCGATGCCGGTGTGATCGAGCCCTTCATCCGGAGCTACGCTGCCTTCTCGGGCAAGAACTTCCCGCATATCCTGCAGCCGCTGCTGGCCGAGCACGGCGTCATGTTCAACCCGGACCGACCGCTGGTGATGTACGACAGCATGGGCTTTGCGCTCGATGGCTTCGCCGATGGCGAGGTGACGGCGGAACTGGCCGGCGCCGAGCTGGAGGTCGCGACCAAGCGCGCGGACGCCCTGCTGCACTTCGATATTCGTGCGGCCGGAGAGCGCATCGGCAGTGGGTCGAAACGTTTGGTCATCAGTGGGCTGCGCGCCTACGACGATGAGCGGATGCAGCGCATCATTGCCGAGTACGAGGCACGGCGGGCGGCCTACGGCGCCACCGCCTGACAACGGCGAACGACCGAACGCATCATGCTTTGACTGCGGCTTGGTCAGGGGAGGAGCGATGGTCCTGGACTTCCTGCGCAAGCTCACGGGTCGGCCCAATGCTGGGAGTGACGAGCCGGCCGCCCGCGAAACCTACCAAGGTCTGGAGGTGCTCGCCTGGCCACGTGCCGAGGGTGGTGTCTGGCGCGTTGCAGGCCGGATACAGCGCCCCGGTGATGACGAGGGCGCGGGCCACGACTTCGTTCGTGCGGACACAATGGCCAGCCACGACGAGGCTGTACGCATGTCCCTGCTCAAGGGTAAGCAGCTGGTTGACGAGAAGGGCGAAGGCATTCTGCCGAAGGAGTGACTTGCCGTGGCCTTGATTGGAATCGGGCGCTTCGTCAACATCGCTCACCGTGGGGCCAGCGGTCACGCGCCGGAGAACTCCGTCGCCGCCTGCGAACGGGCCGTCGCTATGGGGGCCGATTTCATCGAACTTGATGTGCGGCGCACGCGCGACGGTTTCATCGTCGCCTTCCATGACGAGACACTCGATCGAACCACGGACGGCGAAGGCGCCTTCGCCGGGATCTCGCGTGATGAGCTGCAGGCGCTCGACGCCGGCAGCTGGTTCAATGCAGCCCACCCGGCGTCAGCGGACGGCTCCTTCCCCGGTACGCAGGTTGCGACCCTGGATGAGATCATTGCCGCGGTTGGCGACCAGGTCGGACTCTACATCGAGGCGAAATCGGCCACGGGCCAGCCCGGCATCGAGCGCGACCTGGTCGAGCTCCTCGTTCGCGCCGGTCTCGTTGACGCCGGACGCGTGGTCCTCCAGGCCTTCCACACCGCGAGTTTGTTTGCCTACCGCGAGCTGGCTCCCCAGGTGCCGCGCGTCCAGCTTCTCGAATATGTACACAGCGCCGGCGCTGGTGTCATTGAAGCGCACGGAAACACCCGCCCTCCTGCGGAGATGACATCGGCGGATTTCGCGCAGATCGCCGAGTACGCCGACGGCGTTGGCCCCAATGGGGCGATCGCCGGCCGCGAGGCCCTCGCCCGCGGCTTCGTCGAGAATGCCCACGCCGCAGGGCTGTTCGTCCATGTCTACACCGTCGATGATCCAGCAGCAATGCAGCAACTGATCGATATCGGCGTCGACGGCATCTTCACCAACTATCCTGATCGGCTTGCCGGCCTGCTTGGCTAGCCGCGACGGTCGGCCGTGCCGTTAATGAAGTCACGGTAATAGCCGTTACAGGACGCCTTCATCGGCTCGCTGGCACCTTCGTAACTGCGCTGCGTTGGAGGGTTGAGCCTTCAGCGCGAATCGAAGTCCGAGCCGATTGGAGGTTAGACAATGACGCACTACAAGAGTCTGCTGCTCGCCCTGCTGTTCGCCTTCGCGATGATCTTCGGTGGCATGGGAACGGCCGCTGCGGCCGAACTCGGTGAAGACACCGACAACCAGACCCTCGCCTACGAAGATGATGATTGGGATGACGAAGGCGATGATTGGGGCGATGACGACTGGGATGACGAAGGCGATGACTGGGACGACGACGAGTGGGATGAAGGCGACGACGACTGGTAATCCCCAACTGGCCGTTGCTGTCTGCTGACAGCGTGGCCCCCGACAAGCCTGGACGGCGCGAGTCCGCACTCCCAATCGGAGGCGGGCTCCGCTGTTTGGGGGCGTCCTGAACGAACCGCGCTAGCGCGAGCATGGCGGCCACTGTCGACTGCCGCGTTCAGACCTCCGTATGCAGCCCGCATTCACGTTTGAGGCCGAAAAAGCGCGTCTCCTCCACGGCCATGCCATCGGCGAGGCGGTGGGTCGTGTGGACATCGCCGATCGAGACGTAGCCCTGGTGCCACAACGGATGGTAGGGCAGTTCATGCGCGCGTAGATAACGATAGATGTCGCGGTCGCTCCAGTCGAGGATCGGGTGGATCTTGATACGCCCATTCTGGCGTTCAACGAAGTCGCGCTGCTCCCGGCTCTGCGCCTGATTGCGGCGGATGCCCGCGAGCCAGGCGCTCGCCTGCAGCTCTTCGAGTGCGCGCTGCATCGGCTCGACCTTGTGGAGTTGGTTGTAGCGCTCGAGCCCTTCGGCCCCCTGTTCCCACAGGCGCCCGTGGCGGGCCTCGATCCAGGCCGGACTCACCGGTGGGCGATAGACCTGCAGGTTCAGTGCGAGCCGTTCGGTGAGTTCATCGATGAATCGGTAGGTCTCGGGGAAGAGATAGCCGGTATCGATGAGCACGACCGGCAGCTCGGGTTGCTGTCGGGTCGCCATGTGCAGAAGCACGGCCGATTGTGCGCCGAAACTCGACGACAGCACGGTGCATCCGGGGAATCGCAACAGCGTCCAGGCGACTCGCTCTTCCGCGGACAGGGGCTCGAGTTCCGTCGAGGCGGTGGTTGTATCCAAGTGCGCGCGGTTGTGCGCGCAATCGGGGTGTAGCGGTAGGACATCACCCATCACGACCTCCCGGTGGTCGATTCGGTCGCCAGTGCAAGACACGCCCAATGTAGGCGCCACGGGTTGCAATCTGAAGGAATGAATGTCGCTAGCCTTGTAACAGATGGTTCTAAAGGGGCGTTGAATCCGTCATGCCCCACGGTGCGATGAGTAGATCCCGGAAGTCTTAGACGCCCCTGCGGTGGTCTGGGAGAATGCGCGGTCCGTCCGCTGCCACCCCGGCCCTGACACGGAGAACGAGGCTCGCATGACCGCTGCCCGTGAGTACGTTGTCCTCAATCAGCCCTTCGAGATGTACCGTGGCGGTCGCCTCGAGGATGTGACGATCGCCTACGAATCCTGGGGGCGGCTGGCACCGGATCGCGACAATGTGCTGCTGCTCTTTACCGGGCTGTCACCGAGCGCGCACGCCGCCTCCTCGGAGCGTGACCCGAGCCCGGGCTGGTGGGAGTTCATGATCGGTCCGGGCAAGCCGATCGATACCGAGCGCTTCTACGTCATTTGCATCAACTCGCTGGGCAGCTGCTTCGGCTCGACCGGGCCCGCCTCGCCCAACCCGGCCACGGGTGAGCCCTATCGGATCGACTTCCCGCGGTTGTCGGTCGAGGACATCGCGCGCGCGGGGCGTGAGGCGTGCCGGGCGCTGGGGATCGAGCAGGTGCACACGGTCGCCGGCGCCTCGCTGGGGGGCATGGATGTGCTCGCCTATGCCCAGCTCTTCCCGGGCACCTATCGCGATCTGATCAGCATCTCGGCGGGGCCCCATGCGACACCCTTCGCGATCGGCTTGCGCTCGCTGCAGCGCGAGATCCTGCGCTCGGATCCAGCGTGGCAGGGAGGCCGCTACGCCGAAGGCGAGGGGCCGATGCAGGGAATGCTGCTCGCGCGCAAGCTGGGCATGATGACGTACCGCTCCGGCGAGGAGTGGCTTGAGCGCTTCGGCCGCGAGCGCATCGAGGATCCGGTGCCCCTGGACGTCGACCCTTTTCGCGCCGAATTCCAGATCGAATCCTATATCGACGGCAACTCGCGCAAGTTCATCGGCCAGTTCGACGCCAATTGCTACCTCTATCTGTCGCAGGCGATGGATCTCTTCGACGTCGCCGATCACGGGACCGGCACGGTGGCCTCCGGCCTCGCGCGCATCCAGGCGCGACGGGCGCTCGTCGCCGGCGTGACCACGGACTGGCTCTTTCCGATCTGGCAGCAGCGCCAGATCGCCGAGGGCTTGAACGCGGCCGGCGTCGAGGTCGATCTGCACGAGCTGTCGTCGTTGCAGGGGCACGACGCCTTCCTCGTCGATCGCGAGCGTTTTGCCCCGATGGTCCGCGACTTCCTGGCGGGCGGTGAGCGCGACTAGCAAGACCGCCCAGCCGCGGGCTTGCGGCCCGAGTGGAACAACACGCGCGGTGCCGACCTGCAGCGCTGCCTTGCGATGCCGCTGCTCGTGCTATCCGGAGTCATTGCAGCTCGCGGGCGGCTTTCGCCTTGTCTAGAGCCAGGGCGATCTCGACCAGATCCAGCAGATCCTCGCGGCGGCCCAGGTCGATCTCGACGACGGGCCAGAAGAGGTCGTATTGCTCCAGCAGATCGCGGCACGCGTCGGCGGCATCCAGCTCGGCAAGCGGTGCGCGGTCCAGACCAATGACGACTGGGACGTCTGCGGCGAGTCGGCACAGATCGCCCACGGCGGCGCGCAACGCTACGGCCGGTTCGGTGAGGCTGGCGTCAAGCAGATGGATGATGGCGATCGCGCCATCCGCCAGGTGCGGGTGCAGTTCGGAGAGTGGGGGCTGATCGCCGAGTCCGTAGAGCCGCAGAGGCGACGGCGTGTCGGTCGGCACCTCGCCGTAGAGAAGGGGGATGGCGAGCGCGCCATCATGGTGGGTGGGCGCTTCGCGGGGCAGCAATCGGGTTCGCGAGGGGGGTGTCACGCTCCCGCGGCCGACTGCAGCGGCCGAGCTGCCGCTCGCCGCGCCCGTGATCAGGACCTTCGGGGCCACTGCGACCTCGTCGACAACGCCGGCCACTCGCCGCCCCGGGGACTGCCATCCGTGTGCGCCACGTAGTTGCGCTCGCCGAGCATGCCCCTCGCGCCAGATATCCGCAGGATGTCCTCGGCGTCTTCGTCCATGTCGGCCTTCTAGATTAGCGCTCTGCCGACACGCACTGTCACGGCCCCTCTTTTCATGCGATCGGGACAAAGGGGGGTGAAATGCCGATCCATCCCTTTCCCTCCTCCGTTCCACAACGCCGGTTCGGGGCCACATGTGCTTCCGTCACTAGGGGATTGTAGCGCCAAATATCATGCGTGGGGTGCCCAGAAACGTGCGATTCGCGCGTTGCCAGCGGCCAAAGTGGCGCAACGGCGAGGCAATGTAGCGGTCAGTTCAACGGCGTGGGCAGAGCGCATCCGCCCTGGCGGCGGAACTCCCTTGGGGAACAACCAAACCAGGTAATGAACGAGCGGTAGAATCCGGCAGGGTTCTGGTAGCCGAGATGGTGGGCAATGGCGCTGACGGACAGATCGGTCTGCAGCAGCAGATCGGCGGCGCGGTAGCGGCGGACCTCGGCTACCAGCTCCGAGTAGCTGGCGCCCATTTCGGCCAGCCCCTTCTGGAGCGTGCGGGGGCGCATCCCGAGCAACTGCGCGACCGCCTCGATCCGGAGGTCGCCGGTGTCCATCGCGAGTTCGACGGCGTTCTTCGCGCGCGTGGTGATGTCGACGGGACTGACGTCAAAGGGGGCCAGACGGGCGCGCGCGCTCGTGTGCAGGTTCGGATTCGAGCTGAGCATCGGCGTTACCAGATCCTGGGTCGGCAGGCGGATGCAGCTGTCCATGCGGGTCGACTGGACCGGGCAGCCCAGTTTCTCACGATAGTCGGCGACGCCATTCACCACGCGCAACTCAACACTGCAGGGCTGTACTGGCACATAACCGTGGCGGCGCACGAGTTGGCAGAGTTCGCTGAAAACAAAATCGCGGAAGGTGTGGGGAGCGATGTCGGCGTCGTCGCGCCAGACGATCACCGTCTCATCGCCATCCTCCTCGATGCGCAGGTGGTCGACGTCGCAGACGTAACGGAAGTAGCGGCAGAAGGCGTAGAGCGCCCCGTGGAGATTGGGCGCGCTGCTCACCGTTGCACCGAAGCGCTGATCGACCGTCAGCGGCGGGTGGCCTGCGATATCGGCACCGACCGCGGGCCGCTGCGATTCCCGCGCCAGGCGCCGCCACGGCGTCATGCCTCGGTCTACCGACATCCGTTGCCACGGCGGCGTGTGGGAGAGGAGCACGAGGGCGGAATCGCCGGCAGGCGACTCGCGCGCGGATTGTGTCAGTGCACGATTCGCGATCAGGTAGCAGAAGGCGAGCATCGTACCCGCATTGGGTCGTTCTCCCACGGCGCTCCCCCGCTCGTGGTTGTGGGGCTGCGGGCCTCCCGCGGCGTCGAGCGACTCGACACCGTCCTCCTGGCGTCCCGCTCTGTTGCTCCACTGGGCCGTCGGTGCGAGCAGCCCAGCGAAAGGGCCATGGAACCGTCGCCGCCGCGGCCGGGCCGCCAGCCAGCGCTGGCCGCCGACCCGGGCGGATCGCTACGACGAGACGGATCCAACGGGTACAACAGTATCGGATAAGCAGCATTGCTCGGGTAGTGCGACAAGCGCAGTTCAGGCGTCCGAATTGCGCACGACGACCCGTTGCAGCACGCCCTCACGTGCCGCAGAACGTGCGGTATACCCCTTCGCCCGGGGCGGGTGGCCGGGCGTAGTGTTCCATGCCCGGATGATCGTCGAACGGGCTCGCGAGGACCGTGAGCAGCTCCTCCATTACGCCGAAGTCGCCATCGCGTTCGGCGGCGTCGACGGCGCGCTGGGCGAGGTGGTTGCGCAGGATGTAGGCGGGGTTGACCGCGCGCATGGCCTCGCGGCGTTCGCCCGCGCTGCGGGGCTCCGCGGCCAGGCGCTCCTGCCAGCGAGCGAGCCACTCGTCGATGACAGCGGGGTCGTCGAACAGCGCCCGCAATGGCGCCATCGAACCCTCTTCGGTGAAATCGACATCGGCCAGGCGGCGGAAGGTCAGCGTGAAATCGGCTTGCCCACGCGCCATGCGCTGTAGCAGATCGAACGCGAATTCGGTATCGCCCTGCTGCGCCGCCACCAGCCCGATCTTGCGCTGCAGACCGGCGTGGTAACGCGCCTCGAAGGCCGGCGCGTAGGCGTCGAGCGCGGCGCGGGCGCGCTCGATCGCGGCCTCTTCGTCGTCGGCGAGTAGTGGCAACAGCGTCTGGGCGAACTGAGCGAGGTTCCAGTGGCCGATACGCGGCTGCTCGTTGAAGGCGTAGCGGCCATACACGTCCACCGAGCTGTAGGCGGTGGCCGGGTGGTAGGTATCGAGATAGCCGAAGGGGCCGTAGTCGATGGTCTCGCCGGCGAGGGAGATGTTGTCCGTGTTCATCACACCGTGGATGAAGCCCACCAGCAGCCAGTCGGCGATCAGCGCCGCCGTGCGTTCGCAGACCGCTTCCAGGAGCGCCGCATAGCGGTTCTCCGCGTCTGCCACGTGCGGGTAGTGGCGCGCGATGACATGGTCGGCCAGGGTGCGCAGGGCCGCACGGTCGCCGCGGCTGTAGAAATACTCGAACGTGCCTACACGCACATGCGACTGTGCCACCCGCACAAGGATCGCCCCGGGTTTCACGCTATCGCGGAATACCGACTGGCCCGTGCGCAGGGCCGCCAGGGCACGCGTCGTGGGGATGCCGAGGGCCGCCATCGCCTCGCTGCCCAGATACTCGCGTACCACCGGTCCCACCACGGCACGCCCGTCGGCCATGCGCGAGTAGGGGGTCAGTCCCGCGCCCTTGAGCTGGACATCGCGGCGTCTGCCATCGCGATCGACGCGCTCGCCGAGCAGGATCGCGCGACCGTCGCCGAGGCGCGGCACCCAGACACCGAACTGGTGGCCGGCGTAGACCATCGCCAGGGGGCGCGAACTCTGTGCGACCTGGTTGCCCGCAAGGATCTCGATCGCCTCGGGCTCGACAAGCGCGTCGGGGTCGAGACCCAGGTGAGCGGCCAGGGGGCGGTTCAGCCGGATCAATTCCGGCTTCGGGACCGGGACGGGTGCCTGGCGTGTGTAGAACGCCTCCGGCAGTTCGGCAAAGGTGTTGTCGAAGCCGAATGGGTCGTCGAGCGCGCGCTCGGGGGCAGCCGTCATCGCTGGGCTCCGCATTTGATGTCTTGCTCAGGCATGATAAACCATCGCGACCGGCGTGGGTATTCCGGGGCGGTGTACAATCTCCTATACTCGCGCGCCCCCGCGCCCGAGTCGACTTGGAGCATGATGCGAGCGATCCACCTCACATCGACGGCCCTGTCCGACGACGAGCGCAATACCCGCATCTACGCGGGCGAGGCCGTCCTCTTCCGTGGCTTCACCGCCGTCCATGAACTCGTCGACCTGTTGCGCAACCGCTGTCGCGCCTACCTGGGGGATGCCCCCGAGCGCGCTCACGAGCAGATGGCGCCGGCGGCCCTCGCGGAAGCCGCCGAGCGCCTGCGTCGTGCCGTGCTCGCCGATGAGGCGGTGAGCGAGGCCGTTAACATCGCCTTCGCGGAGGTCGGCGTCGCCCTGGACGAGACCTACGGCGACGGCCTGAAACAGCGCGTGCAGGCCGCCGGCGAGGCGGACGGGCGGCGCTCCGTCGCCCCCTTGGGCGTGCACCGCGATACCTGGGGGTCGAACGTGCCCGCCCAGACGAATTGGTGGGCACCGGTCTACCCGGTCACGCCTGAGCGCACGCTCGCCCTCTTCCCGACCTGGTTCGACCGCCCCGTCACGAACGGCAGCGCTGGCTGGGATTTCCGCGAACTCCTGCGCCGCCTGAGGGAAGAGGGCCCCGAGCCCGATTACCCGCTGCTGCCGCTGGCCACCGATCCGCCCGGCTGGGACGAGGCGGTGCCGATCAGCCCCGAGCCCGGTGACCTGCTTTGCTTCTCCGGCGCGCACCTGCACGCGAGCGTGCCCAACGCCACCGGGCGCACGCGGCTGTCCTGCGAGATCCGCACCGTCAACGCCCGCGACGCCGCCGCGGGCCGGGGCGCCCCCAACGTTGATGGCCGCGCGGTGCGCACCACCTGGCAGCTCTTCAAACGCCTCACCGACGGTGAGCGCCTAGGTGCGCTCGAATAGCGGGCATGCTGCCGGGATGAGTCGTTAGCGGCTTTCTCGAGCAGCGGTTATCTCACGCCGCGCAGCGTTTCCCGAACACGACGCGCACGAATCGAGCGCTCAGGGCGCACCCCGGCGGCGCTCTTTGCGAAGCGCAATCCATGAATGCACCACGAGGGTACCCAGGATGAGCGCGCCGCCGAACAGGGTCGCACCGGGTGGTTCCTCGCCGAGAATCAGCCAGACCCAGTAGGTGCCGAGCACGGCCTCGATGACGAAGAACAGGGCCACCTCCGCCGACGGCAGGTAGCGCGTCGCCGTCGTCATCATCAGCAGCGCTAGCGGCATCTGCACCAGCCCCATCAGCGCGAGCCAAAACAGCGACATCGCCCCGAGCTGAAGCGGCGCGGCAAAGGCCGCCACCAGCAGGCAGGCGACAGCGCCGCCGCCGCCGAGCACGGCGAGCCGGCTGATGCCCGGCGCGCGCCGTAGCAGCGTGAAGTTGATCGCCACCCCGAGCGCCGCAGTGATCGCGAGCAGATCGCCGAGCCACTGCCCCGTGCCGATGGAGCCGCCGAAGACCAGCGCGATCCCGGCGAGGCAGACGGCCATCGCCACCCAGGTGCGAAGCCCGACCCATTCGCCCAGAAAGAGACCGGAAATCACCGCCGCAAACAGCGGTGCCGCGGTCAGGATGACGACCACGTTGGCCACCGCGGTATTGAGCAGTGCGGTGACAAACAGCACCTGCATCAGCCCCATGCTCAGGCACAGGATCCAGGCGCTACGACCGCCCGCGATGAGGCTATGGCCGATCCACCGCCCCCGCGCGACGCGCAGGACGAAGGCCAGAGAGACGGCCATGAACAGCCCGCGCCAGAAGATGACGTCGGTCGCCGGGGCCGCCGCGAGGCGCACCAGCAGCGCGTCGAAGCTGAGCACGGTGACGCCGATGGCGGCGAGCAGCGTGCCCCGGCGGTGATCGGTGGCGAAGACCAGGGAGGACATGGAGTGGCCAGGGCGCGGTCGAAGCCGTCATCATACAAGCCTTGGCGACAGTGCGGCGTAGAGCCCGACGGAGTGTGTGGGAGATGGCTGAGGAACTCAGCGTAATCGGTGGTGGCCTCGCCGGCAGTGAGGCCGCTTGGCAGGCCGCCGAGGCGGGTGTGCCCGTGCGCCTCTACGAGATGCGCCCGGCCGCGATGACCGAAGCGCATGTCAGCGGCGACTGCGCCGAGCTGGTCTGCTCGAACTCGCTCGGCTCCGACGTCGTCGACCGCCCCTCCGGGCTGCTCAAGGCGGAGACGCGCCGCCTTGGCTCGCTGCTCCTCGAGTGTGCCGACGCCACCGCCGTGCCCGCGGGCAGCGCCCTTGCCGTCGATCGCGAGGCCTTCGCCGCGCGCGTCACCGCCCGGCTCAGCGAGCATCCGCGGATCACGCTCGATCGCCGCGAGGTCACCGAGCTGCCGGCCGGCCCTACCGTGATCGCCTCGGGGCCACTGACCTCGGAGGCGCTCTCCGATGCGCTCGCCGATCTCTCTGGCGACGATCACCTGTTCTTCTTCGATGCCATCTCGCCGATCGTCGTCGGCGAGTCGATCGACATGGAGATCGCCTTTCGCCAGTCGCGCTGGGATCGCGGTGACGATGCTGCGGGCGACTACATCAACTGCCCGCTCGACCGCGACGAGTACGCCGCCTTCGTCGAGGCACTGGTCAACGCCGAGCGCATTCCCCTGCGCTCCTTCGAGCAGGCGCTGGAGTCCGGCGTCAAGGCGGGCATGCACCGCTTCTTCGAGGGCTGCCTCCCGGTCGAGATCATCGCCGCGCGCGGCCACGACGCTCTCGCCTACGGCCCGTTGCGCCCGGTCGGGCTCACCGATCCGCGTACGCAGCGGCGCCCCTACGCCTGCGTCCAGCTACGCCAGGACAATCTGGCCGCGACGTTGTACAACCTGGTCGGCTTCCAGACCAACCTGACCTTCGCCGAGCAGCGCCGCGTGTTCGGCATGATTCCTGGACTCGGCGCCGCGGAGTGGGAGCGCTTCGGCCAGATGCACCGCAACACCTTCCTCGCGGCCCCGCGGCTGCTCGAGCCGACGCTGCAGTTCCGCGCGCGCACCGACCTGCTCTGCGCGGGCCAGCTCACCGGGATCGAAGGCTACGCCGGCAACATCGCCTCGGGCCTGCTCGCCGGGCGCAATGCGGCCCGCGTGATGCAGGGACGGGCGCCGCTCGTGCTGCCGCGCGAGACCATGCTGGGTGCGCTCTGCCACTATATCGCCCGGGCCGAGCCGACGGCGTTCCAGCCGATGAAATCGAACATGGGCCTGCTACCGGAGCTGCCGCCGCCGGGCGGTCGGCGCAAGAAGCGCGGCAAGCGCGAGCGCGCCGCCGCCCACGCCGAGCGCGCACTCGCCGCGCTCGACGCCTTTCTTGCCGAGCCCGGCACGGCGCCCGCGTCGACCGCGCGGCCCTGAGCATATCGGCGCTTGAATTCGCTCGGGGCACTCGTACAATGTGGCGGTTTCACGGGGGCGCCCGAGCAAGCGGGGTGGTGGACGAGATGGCGGAACGCACGGCGACCGAGGCGGAGATCGCGGAGATGCTCGTCGAGGCACTCAACCTCGATGTCAGCGCCGAGGAGATCGAGCCGGAGGCCCCGCTGTTCGGCGATGGCCTCGGTCTGGACTCCATCGACGCGCTCGAGATCGCGATGGAGGTCTCGCGCAACTACGGCGTCCAGCTGCGCTCTGACGATCCGGACAATGCGCGCATCTTCTCGTCCCTGCGTGCGCTGGCCGAATACGTTGACACCAACCGGACCCGCTGACCCTGCCCTGCATCGACGGCTCATCGCCGGACTGATCCTGCTGCTTTACCCGTTGTGGTCGCACGCCGTGATTGCCGCCGGTCAATCCGGGTGGAGCCTGCCCGGCTTCGCCGTCCTGGTCGCGCTCGCCCTCCTGGTGCGCAATGGCGGCCTGCCGCGTACACCCGGCCCCTTCGTCGCCATCACCGTCATCGCTGCCGCCGGCGCACTCGACCTGCTCGCGGCGACCGCGCTCGCGCTCTATCTGCCGCCGATCGCCATCCCCGCCTTCCTCGCCTGGGTGTTCGGGCGCACGCTGCTACCCGGGCGCCGCCCCCTGATCCAGCGCTTCGCCGAGGAGGTGATGGGCCGCCACGAGCCGGCGCGCGAGGGCTACATGCGCGGCCTGACCTGGTTCTGGGCGCTGCTGCTGTCAGCACTGGCGCTGGAGGCCGCGCTGCTCGCGGTGTTCGCCAGCCCAGTCACCTGGTCGCTGTTCGCCAACGGTATCAATTACATTATCGTGGTCGCGGCCTTCGCCGGCGAGTTCGCACTACGCTGCTGGCGCTTCGGCCTGCCCGAACGCCCAGGCGAGTTCTGGCTGCGCCTGGCCCAGACCGATTTCCGCCGCCTGGGCTGAATACGGCGGTATCGTGCGGCCGTGGGCGCCGCGCTGTATCCGAGGTCATCCAAACAGGACGCTGCGAACTGCATGTCCACTCAAGGCAAAAGGCGGCTGTCGACCGGCGAAGCGAAGGCGCGCGCGCAGGAACTCGCCTTCGCGCCCTTCGCCTTCTTCGCCGCGACCACCCTGCGTGACAGCGGCGTGCTCGACGCCCTGGCGCGCGCCGGACGGGACGGCGCGAGCAGCGCGGGGCTGGCCGAGGCGACGGGACTCACCCCACAGGGAACGGCAGCGCTGCTCGACTTCGCCGTCGATCTCGGTATCGTCGAGGCGCACGGTGAAGGCTTCGTCCTCGCCCCACTGGGTCACGTTCTGCTCAGCGATGCGACGACCCGCGTGAACATGGACTTCACGCGCGATGTCGCCCGCCACGGCCTGCCTGTGCTACACGCCTCCGTACGCGCCGGCACACCGGTCGGCCTGCGCGCGCTCGGCCCCTGGCCGACGCTGTATGACGGCCTCGGCGAGCTCGACGAATCGGTGGCGACGAGCTGGTACCGCTTCGATCAGTTCTATTCCGACCAGGCCTTCCGCGACCTGCTCCCGCACCTGTTCGCCCGGCCCGTGCGCCATCTCGTCGATATCGGGGCCAACACCGGGCGTCTGGCGCATGCGTGTCTGGAACACGATGACGACGTGCATGTCACGCTGGTCGATCTTCCCGGACCACTCGAACAGGCGCGCCAGCAGCTCACCGAGGCGGGTCTGACCGCGCGCGCGACCCTGCATGCGGCCGACCTCCGGGAAGACGATCCGGACCTGCCGGGTGCCGCTGATGCCTACGTCATGAGTCAGCTCCTCGCCTGTTTCTCACCCGAAGACATCGTGCGGTTGCTCAAGCGCACCGCCGCGGCCATGGCGCCGACGAGCCGCCTCTACATCGTCGAACTCTGCCCCGACCGCCAGCGCGAGCCGGCGGCGCGCTACAGCCTCAATGCGATCTCGCTCTACTTCATCTGCCTCGCCAACGGCAACAGCCGTTTCTACCGGCGTGACGACCTCGCTGGCCTGATCGCGCGGGCGGGTTTGCATATCGAGGCCGAAATCGACAATCTCGGGGCGGGGCACACGCTGTTTTGCTGCCGGCCGTCGCCGGGCGAGCACGCGAGCGTGGGGGAGGCGACGTGATGGCGGCCGAAACGCTGCAGCGGGTGGGCACGTTCACGATTGCCGCGGACGATCCCTGCCTGCAAGGGCATTTCCCCGGTCACCCGATCGTCCCGGGTGTGGTTATCCTGGATCACGCGCTGACGCTGCTGACCGGGACCCTCGCCGACGCCGCCGCCGTCGCCGCACTGCCCCGGCTGAAATTCACCGGCGTGGTCGAACCCGGCGAGTGCGTCGTCGTGAGCGGTACGCGCCAGGGGAGCCGACTCGCCTTCCGCTGCCACGTCGGCGAGCGCCCGGTGGCTGAGGGTCAGGCGGAGATCGCCGGGTGAGTCTGCAGGGAACGGGGGGAGTCGATGAGCGGTAACTGGCGTGACCAGCCGGAGCGCGGCAGCGGTGCGGCGCTACGCATCATCCGCTGGATCGCCCTGCGCGTGGGGCGCCCGCCGGCGCGGCTGCTGCTCTATCCGATTGCGCTCTATTTCTTCCTCACCGCGCGCGCTGCCCGGCGGGCCTCGCGCGAGTTCCTGGAACGCGCCGGGGTACGCCGTGTTCATGCCGGGCACATTTTCCGCCACTTCCACACCTTCGCCGCGGTGATCCTCGATCGGGTCTATTTCCTGCGCGGTGAGCTCGAGCGCTTCGATTTGCGGCTGCATCTCGACGACGGCGTGCGCGAACATCTCGCCGAGGGCCGCAGCGCCGTGCTCATCGGGGCCCATCTCGGCAGCTTCGACGCCCTGCGCGCCCTCGGTGTGCACGAGCGCCGAGCGCGGCTCAAGGTGCTGATGCACCACGACCACAACCAGCTCGTTACACGCCTGCTCGAGGCCCTGAATCCGCGCTTCGCCGAAACCGTCATCCCGCTCGGCCGTCCCGACACCCTGTTGCGCACGCACGAGTGGCTCAGTGAGGGCGGCTGTGTGGCGCTGCTTGGCGACCGCGTCTTCGCCGGTGACGACTCGCTGCGCGGGCGGGCCGTCACCTGTTCCTTCCTCGGCGCGCCCGCGCGCCTGCCTACCGGCCCGCTGCGCCTGGCGGCGACGGTGCGCGCGCCGGTGATGCTCTTCTTCGGCATCTATCGCGGCGGCTGCCGTTACGACGTCCACCTCGAATGGTTCGCCCAGCCCGAAGACCTGCCCGGGCAGCGCGACACGGCCGCGCTCGCCGGGCTCGCCCAGCGCTACGCCGCGCGGGTGGAGGCCTTCAGCCGCGACGCGCCTTACAACTGGTTCAACTTCTACCCCTTCTGGCAGCGCCCCGAGGGGGAGGACGACCGCGCCCCCGCGGCCGACGCCGAGACCGCGCGCTGATGCTCGAGCGCGAGGCCTTCATCGACCTCATCCCGCACGCCGGGCCGATGTGCCTGATCGAGCGCGTCGCACACTGGGACGACGGCCAACTGCGCGCGCTCAGCGCGAGCCACCGTGCATCGGACCACCCGCTTGCGCGCGATGGCCGCCTCGCCGCGGTGCACGCACTCGAGTACGCCGCCCAGGCGATGGCGATCCACGGCGCGCTGCTCGCCGCGCGCGATGGCGCGGCGCTGCCGCCCGGTTTCCTCGCGGGGGCGCGCCGGCTGCGCCTGGCCGTCACGCGCCTCGACGATCAGCCCGGGGAGCTGGTCATCGACGTGGAGCGGCAGTTCGTCAGCGGTGGCGATCTGATCTACGGCTTCACGGTCGCGGCCGCCGCCACGACGCTGGCGACGGGCACGGCCACGGTGGTGGCGCGATGACGCTGAAGCCCGTACAGGGAAACGGGGGCGACCGTGATGCGGGTACCGTCGCCGTGATCCCCGCCTACAACGACGCGGCCACGGTCGCGGACGTGGCCCGGCGCGCGGCGGCCTACTGCCCCGTGATCGTCGTCGACGACGGTTCGACCGACGATACCCCCGCGGTGCTCGCCGGCGCGCCCGCCACTGTGTTGCGCAACACCGCCAACAGCGGCAAGGCGGCGAGTCTCTGGCGCGGTTTCGAGCACGCGCTGGAGCAGGGTGCCGAGCGCGTGCTCTCGCTCGATGCCGATGGCCAGCATGCGCCCGAGGAGATCCCGCGCCTGCTCGCCGCCGCGGCCGAGCAACCCGAGCGCATCATCATCGCCAGCCGTTCCATCGGCCGCGAGCAGACGCCGCCGCTGCGGCTGTTCGCCAACCGCATGGCGAACTTCTGGATCTCCTGGGCGGCGGGTTACCCGATTGCTGATACGCAGTCGGGTTTTCGCCTCTATCCGGCGAATGTGCTGCGGCGGGTGCGCGTGCCGACCGATCGCAGCCGCGGCTTCGTCTTCGAGAGCGAGATGCTGATCGAAGCCGCCCGTCGCGGCGTGCGTGTGCTGTCGGTACCGATCCAGGCGATCTATCATGAGGACCGGCGGCCGAGCCACTACCGCGCCGCCGCCGACACGCTGCGCATCATTCGCATGGTGGCGTGGAAACTGATTCGGCGGGGCAGCTACCCCCAGGGGCTCTACCGTAGCCTCACCGAGAAACCGGAATAGGGGGGCGCAGACCGTTCGGTGTGGCCGCCACGGCACAGGAGTCACAAGTGATGAGCCAACGGGTCGACTGGGATCGTCACGCGCTGCAGACCAACCTGCTCGCCAACGCCGTGGTGCTCGTGAGCGCCGGCCTCATACTGCTCGTCGTCGGTGCCGTCGTGCTGGGCCGCGGCAGCCGGACACCACCGTTGCCCGCCGACTGCGAGTGGATTATCGTGCCGGGGCATGCGCTCGCAGCGGGACAGCCCTCCGCCGATTTCCGCGCCCGGCTGGCGCGGGCCCACCAACTCGCAGTCGCCGCGCCCCGTGCCCGCGTACTGCTGCTCGGTGGCGTCGTCCCGGGCCAGACGCGCTCGGAGGCGGCGGCCGGCGCGGACTGGTTGCGCGAGCGCGGGATCGCCGCCGAGCGCCTGGTCTGCGAGGACACCTCGCGGCACACGCTGGAGAACTTCCAGCGCGCCTGCGCGCTGATCGGCGCCCCGCAGGGCCGGCTGGTGTTGGTGACCAATCGTTACCACCTCGCGCGGGCGGCGACGATGGCGCGCAACCTGGGGCTGCCGGCGACGCTCTGCCCGGCCGAATCGGAGCGCCTGCGCGCGCTGGCGCGGCCGTGGCGGGTGCTGTGGGAGGCCTACTTACTGCACTGGTATCACACCGGGCGCATCTACGCCCGCCTGACCGGCAACCAGGGCATGCTCGCACGCGTCTCGCGCACGCCGCGGGCCGAGTGATCCGGAGACAGGGACGATGCCTCACGACCGCGATGGCCCTCATACCACCCGCCGCGGGCGCGCCGCCCTGCTGCTGGCGGCCCTGGTGCTACTCCTCCTGCAGGCCTGCTCGAACACACAGACCCGGGCGCTGCCGCTGCTGACCGGGCCCGATTCGAGCTTCATCGACGATCCGGTCTTCGACGGGCGCATCCATGTCTACACCGCGGGCGATCCCGCCGACCCGCCCGTGCTCCTGGTCCACGGCATCGATGACCGCGGTGCGGCCTCGTGGGAGGGGGTGATCGCCGAACTCGCGCGCGACTACTACGTCATCGCACCCGACCTGCCCGGCTTCGGCCACTCGGGGGTAGGTAACGAACACTATACCCCGGATCGCTACGTCGACAGCCTGGCCGCCGTCATCGCGGCCTATGCCGAGGGCCCGGTCCACCTGGTCGGTCACTCCCTCGGTGGCGCAGTGGGCATCCGCTACGCCGCCACCTACCCGGACGACGTCGAGCACCTGCATCTCGCCAGCGTCGCCGGGATCCTGCACAAGTCGACCTATTCACGCTTCCTGGCTGGCCGCGGGGGCGAGGCGGCCGCGGCCTTCGACCACGAGGAGCGCCTGTTTGACCGCCTTGGCGGGCGCTTCCTCAGCAAGCTCTTCCGCCGCCTCGAGGAGCGCCGCGACGTCAGTGCCACGGCGCGTGATCGCGCCCGCTTCCTGAATGCAGAGCCAGGCCGCATCGCCGGGGTGGCCCTGCTCGAGACCGATTTCAGTGCCACGCTCACCGAAGTCAGCACGCCGACGAGCATCCTCTGGGGCAGCGACGACCGCGTCGCACCTTTGCGCACCGCGCGCCTGCTCGCCGCCACCCTGCCGGGACGCGACCTGACCCTGTTCAGCGGTGTCGGCCATATGCCGATGGAAGAGATCCCCGGAGAGTTCGCCGCGGCCCTGCGCGAGCGCATCGCCGGCACCGGGGCCGGCGGCGACGCCTGGCCGCCGCCGTCGCGGGTGCCCGGCGATCGCGTCGGGCGTTGCAAAGACGAGCGCGATCGCGTCTTCAGTGGCCGCTATGATCGCATCGAGATCGACAACTGCGGCGGCGTTGTGCTCGATCGCGTCAGCGCCCGCTCGGTCGAGATCGTGCGCTCGCGCGTGACGGTGCGCGAGCCGCAGATCCACGGCGACGCCTTCGGCCTGCGCGTGCGTGGCAGCGACGTCGTTATCACCGCCGGTGACATCTCGGGCGATGTCGCGATCGATGTCACCCAGACCTTCCTCGATGTCGCCGGTACACGGCTCAATGGCCGTGACGTCGCCGTGTACGCCAGCGGGCGCGGCGGCAGCGAGCTGACCTTCTCCGTCACACCCTACCGCAGCGGTGACGAGCAGCGCTTTATCCACACCATCCGCCCGTTCCATTGGGACGATCGGATCTGAACTCATCGGTGCAGCTCGACGCGCGCCACGATCTGCAGGCGGCGAAGGCGCAGGCGCTCGCCAGCCTTGGCGAACTCCTCGACTACCTCGACGTCGCTCGCACGGACATGCCCGCGCCCGAGGACGTAGGCGATCCGGTCGAGTACGTCGATCCCGAGGACGCCTGCCCGCCGGTCGCGCCCGGGCTGCTCGCGCAGGACTAGCGCGCCCTAGGGACCCTCTGAACAAAGGCCATCCTGGCCTTGTTCAGATACGGGCCATGAAAATGCGATTTTCATGGCCCTTCAGATCAACGACTTGCAGTCGTTGATCTGCTGGTACATCCCTGTGCCGCGGGAGGGAATGAATTGATCAGACCCTCCCTAGCGGTAACCGCCCGCCTGTTCGAAGGCGGCGAGGAGTGCGGCGCGCGGTAGCTTGCCCGTCTCCGTGCGGGGCAGGCGTTCGACGTGGCGCAAGGGGCGCGGCAGGAAGGCGGCGTCGATGCGTTCACGCAGCGCCGCACGGATGGCCTCGGCGCTGAGTTCGGGGGCGACAACCAGGGCGGCCAGACGCTCCGGGCGATCGCTGTCGCCCGCGGCGGGTGGCGCGAACAGGGCGCCGTCGATGACGCCGGGGATGCGCAGCAGGGCCTGGTTGAGCTCGGCGAGCGAGGCGCGCTTGCCGGCGATGTTGACCAGGTCCTCGTCGCGGCCGACGACGCGGAAACGCCCCGGGGCGACGTGCTCGAGCCGATCCTGCAGGGTAAAGCCGACCGGCAGGTGCGCGGCATCGGCATACGTCGCACCACTCGCGTCCTCAGTCAGCGTGAAGCCCTGGAACAGCGACCAGGTCGCGTCTTCGGTCGGGCGGCGGCGGGCCATGCTGCCGACCTCGGAGCAGCCATAGATCTCGGCGACGCGTGTGTCGTGGACGGCCTCCAGGCGCGCGGCGATGGCCGGGTCGAGCGGGCCGGTCGCCGACCAGACCGTCTCGACGGCCGGCAGTTGCGGGGGCGGCTCGGCCAGTGCGCGCAGGTGCGCCGGCGTGCTGACCAGCACGCGCGGTGCCGGTAGCGCTGCCAGTGCCGCCGCAATGTCGGCGGGCGTGAACGGTTGGGCCGCACTGGCTACGACCGGGGCGAACAGCGGGATCAGCACCGAGGTCTCGAGGCCATACATGTGCTGCGGCGGCACGGTCGCGACGAGGTGGTGGAGCGCGTCGGCGCTGAGGCCCATCTCGGCGGCGTTGATGGCGCTGCTGTCGTAATAGGTCCGCCACGGCTTCGGGATCGCCTTGGGCCGGCCCGTGCTGCCCGAAGTAAACACGATCGCCGCGAACTGCTCGGCCGGGATCTGCGGCACGGCGCCGGGGCCGGCGGGAGCGGCCTCGAGGCGCGCGCTGCAGCGCTGCGGCCAGCGGGCGTCACCGGGCTCGTCGCTGAGGACGTAGGCGTCGGGGTAGTCGGTGAGCAGATCCGCTACCGTCGCATCGAGGCGGTTGGCCGGCAGCAGGTTGGTCTGGCCGGCGGCGATCACGGCGGCGAAGGCACGGCTGAAGCGGTAGCGGTCGCGGCAGAGGTTGATGGCGTGGGCGCGTTCGGGCAACCGCTCGGCGAGGGCGGCGACCTCGGCCAGAAAGGTGCCGACGTCGATCGTGCGCCCGGCGCGGTGGGCGAGCGGGGCGTCGGCTTCCCGGGTCGTGAGCGGTAGCTGCTTCATGGCCTCGCGTGCGTCGCCTCCCGCGTGAGCCACGCGTTGCGCACGAGCATCCATCACCTGTGAAGAGGCGGGATGTTAACGCGCTGTGCGCCCTCGTGTATATTGATCGATAACGAACCGAGGCTCATCGAGCCCGCCATGGCGGGCCCTGACGCGACCGGGGGGTGCGGTGCAGTTGCACGATCAGGCCAATCATGACGGCGGTCCCGTCCCGCTCAGGGTGACGTGTCGGGCGTGTCCGCCCGACCCCCTGGCGCGCTTCCGCTTCGCCGGCGACGATCCCCGGGATGGGGATCTGCTCACCGACCAGCGCTGGCTCGGTGGGGATTGCGGACACGAGTGCTGGGATGCCGGTGCGCCCGTCGCCCGGGGTACGACGGACGACATCGCCTGGGCGGCCACCGATGAGCTGCTGCTGCTCTCCTTTGCCGCGACCAACCACGATGCGGACGATCCCGCGGCGGTCACCGAGGACGCCTACCGCCGCCTGATCGGATTCGCGCGCGAGGCGGGTTATCCCTGGCTTCTGCGCCTGTGGAACTTCATCCCGCAGATCAATCGCGGCGAGGGCGACGGCGAGCGCTATCGCCGCTTTTGCCTCGGGCGCAACGTCGCCCTTGAGGAGGCGGGCATCGCCCAGTCGGAGCTGTGTGCGGCCACGGCAGTGGGCACGCACGGCAAGCGCCTGCTCATCCACATGCTCGCCGGGCGCAGGCGTGGCGTCCCCGTAGAGAATCCGCGCCAGGTCGCGGCCTATCACTACCCGCGCATCTACGGCCCGCGCAGCCCCTCCTTCGCCCGCGCCCTGGGCCTGCCACTCGCCGACGGGGGCCAGGCACTATTCGTCTCCGGCACGGCGAGCATCGTCGGCCACCGCACGCTGCATCCGGGCGAGGTGATGCCGCAGGTCGACGAGACCCTGCTCAACCTCGAGGCCCTGCTGGGTGCAGCCGCGGAGCGCCTCGGCAAGCCCGATCTGGCGGGGTTCAACGGCGACAGCCTGCTGCGCGTCTACCTGCGCCATCCCGAGCACTGGGATGCGGTCGCCGAACGCATCCGCTCCACCTGGCCGTCGGCGCTGCTCGCCGGGCTGGAGGCGGACATCTGCCGCAGTGATCTCTGCGTCGAGATCGAAGCCTTCCACCGTGCTTGAGCGCCGATTGCGCGCGACCGCTTCCGCGCGGGGCATCCCATGGGGTACGCTGCCGCGCCGATCGTCTACGGGGGGAGCCAGCAATGACCGCGGACAGTGACGACCAGCGCCGAGAGACCGGAACCGGGGCGGAGGAACCCGCCGCACCGCCGCACCCCGTGATCTCGCGCTACTACAGCAGCCGCGAGGAGCGCCAGGAGTGGGTCGACAGCATGTTCGACGCCAGTGCGGTGCACTACGACTGGATCACCGATGTCATGTCGTTCGGCTCCGGGCGCTGGTACCGCGGCTGGGCGCTGCGTCGCCACGGCCTCGAGTCGGGCATGCGGCTGCTCGATGTCGGCACCGGCACCGGGGTCATCGCGCGCAAGGCGCAGGACATCGTCGGCCCGAGCGGTGAGGTGCTCGCCGTCGACCCGAGCGAGGGCATGCTGGAACAGGCGCGCGCCGCCGGTGTCGAACAGACAATGACCGGCCAGGGTGAGGACCTGCCCGTGGCGACCGGGCACTACGACATGCTCACCATGGGCTACGCCCTGCGCCACGTCGCCGACCTGCACACGGCCTTCGGCGAATACGGCCGCGCGCTGGCACCGGGCGGGCGGGTGTTGCTGCTCGAGATCACGCCGCCGCGCAGCCGCGTCGGCTACCATGTGCTGCGCTTCTATCTGCAGCGCGTGATCCCGCTGATTACCCGGGTCTTCCGCCGCTCGCGCGATGCCCAGGTGCTGATGTACTACTACTGGGACACGATCGAGAACTGTGTGCCGCCCGAGACCATCCTGGCGGCGCTGCGCGAGGCCGGGTTCGAGCAGGTCGACCGGCATGTGATCTTCGGCATCTTCTCCGAGTATACCGGCGTGAAGCCGGCCGCCGCTGACAGCGGCACGGCAACCTGAACCCGACGGCGGTGCGCGAGGGCGGGAGCGGCAGCGATGGCGCAGCACAGACGCGGTTGGCGGGGCGGTTGCGGGGCCGCGCTGTTGTGGATCGCGGCCGTGGCCCTGCCGGCGAGCGCGGACCACATCACGCCGGGTGAACTGCTGCAGCGTCTCGCACCGGACGATGCCACCTTCGCCAGCCGCTACGTCGAGACTCGCGAGTCCGGCCTGCTGACCGAGGCCGTGCGCACCGAGGGCGAGCTGCACTACACCAGCCCCCGCACCCTGGAGAAGACGGAGCGCCGCGACGGCGACGAGCGCACGGTCTTCATCGAGGACGACACCGTACGCATCGAGAGTGCCGAGGAGACCCGGCGGTTCCCGGTGAGCCGCTCCGCCGAACTCGCCGCGCTGGTCGAGCTGATGGAGGCGGTTGCCACCGGTGATGCCGGTCGTCTCGAGGAACGGTTCCGGGTGGCGATCGAAGGCACCGAGGCGGAGTGGCGGCTGCGCCTGCAGGCGCGCCAGGGCGAAGGCAGCGGACGCGGCAGCGATGGCCGCCAGCCGTTGCGCCTGGAGGTCGCGGGTGCGGAGGATGCCGTCGAGCGCATCCGCGTGGACTCGGCCGCGAGCGGACGGCTGACGCTGGAGCTGACCGGGGCGGTGGATTGAGCGCACGCTGGGTGCGGATCGTGGTCTGGGCCGTGGGCGTGCTCGCGTGCGCGGCGATCGTCCTGCCGGGACGTATCGCCACCGATCTCACCGCCTTCCTGCCCGCCGGCGCGACGCCGGAGCAGGAGCTGGTCGCCGGCCAGCTCGAACGCGGGGCCGCGAGTCGGCTGCTGCTCGTCGCCGCGGGTGACGCCCGGCGCGAGGTTGGCCCGGGCGAACTGGAGCGCCTGCGCGCCGCGCTCGCCGAGACGGGCGCATTCCGCCTGGTCGCCACCTACCCCGATCCGGCGATGCTGGACGGCCACGAGATCCTCTTCGACTACCGCTACCTGCTCAGCGATCGACTCGACACCGAGGATTTCCGCGCCCCCGCGCTGCGGGCCACCTTCGCCGGCATCGTCGCCCAGCTCCGCCGCGGCGACGGCGCCATCGACGAGGAGATGCTCGCGCGCGACCCGACCGGGGAGATGCCGTACCTGCTGCGCCAGTGGGCCGGCGGTGCGCCCGCGGACGCGGTCGACGGCTGGCGCCTCGATGATGGCCGGCCCGTGCTCCTCGCCGCCGCCGACGCCGCGCCCTACGACCTCGAATCGCAGGCGCGCGCGCTGGCGGCGATCGAGGCGGTGGCGGCGGAGTTCGATCCGGCCGTGCCCGTGGAGATCGCCGGGGCGCCGGCCGTGGCGGTGG
The DNA here is from genome assembly GCA_007134775.1 of Ectothiorhodospiraceae bacterium. Taxonomy (GTDB): domain Bacteria; phylum Pseudomonadota; class Gammaproteobacteria; order XJ16; family Halofilaceae; genus Halofilum. Next base: position 35,581 of record SLKC01000064.1, read on the forward strand.
GCACGCGCGACGTCATCCGCAGCGAGGCCGTGCGCGTCACCGGCCTCGCCAGCATCGCCGCGGTGCTGGTCCTGCTCGTGGCGCTGCGCCGTGCGCCCGCCGTCGTGCTCGCGCTCGTGCCCGTGGTCTCGGGCGTGCTCGCGGGCGCGGCGGCCGTGCGCCTCGGCTTCGGCGAGATCCACGGTATCACGCTCGCCTTCGGCGCCACGCTGCTCGGTGTCACCGTCGATTACCCGCTGCACCACCTCTGGCGCAGCCGGGTGGCTGGTGCTACGCCGCCGGAGCGGGCGATCCGGCGGCCGCTGTTCGTCGGCGCGCTGTCGACGGCGGTCGGGTTCGCCGCGCTCGCCATGGCCGGCGTCGGTGGCCTGCAGCAGCTTGCACTGCTCGCGGTCACCGGTATCGTCGTCGCCGCCGCGGTGACCTCGTGGGTGCTGCCCGCGCTCGCCCGTCGGCCCGTCGCCCGCCTGCAGGGGCCGCCAGTGCTGCCGTTGACCGCCCCGCCGTGGCTCGCGCCGACTCTCGCCGCCGTGCTGATCGCCGGCGGCCTGCTCGCGGCCGCCACGGGGGCGCGCCTGGACACGAATCTGGCGACGATGTCGCCCGTGCCGGCCGAGCTGGCCGAGCGCGACGGCGTCTTCCGCGCCGCGCTTGGCCTCGCGGAACCGCGCTTTGTCGCCGTGTTTGCCGGCAGCGATCGCGAGAGCGCCCTGCAGCGCAGCGAGGCGGCGCGCCCCGCGCTCGACGCCGCGGTCGCCGCCGGCCACCTCGATCGCTACGATACCGTGGTGCGGCTGCTGCCCAGCGGTCGCGCGCAGGCCGAGCGCGCGGCGGCCCTGCCGTCGGCGCAGACGCTCGCCCCGGCGGTCGCGGCGGCGACGGCGGATCTGCCACTGGCGACCGAGGCGTTCGCGCCCTTCATCGAAGACGTGGCTGCCAGCCGCGAACGCCCTGCGCTGGTGGCGGACGACCTGCCCGCGGGCCTGCTGCGTGACTGGATCGATGAGCGCCTGGTCGCGCAGCGCGGCGAGTGGCTATCGCTGGCCCCACTCGCTGGCGTGACCGATGCCGACGCGATCGGTGACGCCCTCGACAACGGCCGCGTGCTCGACCTCCAGCGCGAGGCCGACCGCCTGGTGACGGGCTATCAGCACCAGGCCCTGTTGCACTTCGCCATCGGCGCTGTGCTCATCGCCGCCGTGCTCTTCGCCGGCACCCGAAGCGCGCGGCGTACCGCCCAGATCCTGCTTGTGGCGGGTGGTGCCGTGGGCGGTACGGTGTTGCTGCTCGCCGCGACCGGGACCGCGCTGTCGCTGTTCCACGTCATCGCGCTGCTGCTGGTCGTCGGGCTCAGTATCGATTATGGTGTCTTCGCGCGGCCGGGCGACGCTGTCGGCGCGGGCTCGGTGAGCATCTGCGCGCTCTCGTCCGCGCTGGCCTTCGCGGTGCTGGCCACGGCCGATATCCCCCTGCTGCAGGCCATCGGTGTGACCGTCACCTGTGGCACGATACTGGCCTGGGCGCTGGCGGGGCTGTTCGCCGCCGGCACCGCAACAACCACGGATCACCCGAGTTGATGGTTACCCCGTTTCTGACTGCATCGAGCCTGGTCACGGCGGCCGGGCGCGGCCGCCAGGCCATGGGCGCGGCCCTGGCCGAGGGCAGGAGCGGCCTGCGCCCGCTCGACGAGGGCGGGCTCACGCTCTACGCCGGTGCGGTCGATGGCGTCGACGCGATCGCCCTGCCGGCCGCGCTCGCCGCCTACGACTGCCGCAACAACCGCTTGGCCGAGCTGGCCCTCGCCACCGACGGCTTCGCCGAGCGGGTCGCCGCTGCGCTGGAGCGCTACGGCCGGGATCGCGTCGGTATCTTCCTTGCCACGAGTACGGGGGGAATGCGCGAGACCGAGGCCCACTTCCGCCAGTTGGGACCCGAGGAGATCCTGCCGCCGTCGTTCTCGCTGGAGACCACGCATCGCCTGTCGGCGACCACGGACTACCTGTGCGCGCGCCTCTGCATCGCGGGGCCGGCGCAGTCGATTTCCACGGCCTGCTCGTCGAGCGCGAAGGTATGGGCGAGCGCGGCGCGCCACATGGCCGCCGGGCTCTGCGACGCCGCTGTGATCGGTGGCGTCGATTCGCTGTGCCGCACGACGCTGTTCGGCTTCAATGCGTTGGAACTCACCGCGCAGGGCCCCTGCCGGCCGTTCGCCCCCGACCGGGACGGACTCTGTCTCGGCGAGGCCGCGGCGCTGGGCCTGCTCGAGGCCGAACCGCGCACAGGCGCCTCGCTGGCGCTGCTCGGCTACGGCGAGAGCACGGATGCCCACCATATGTCGACGCCCCACCCCGAGGCGCTGGGCGCGCGTCTGGCGATGCGGCGGGCGCTGGCGCGCGCCGGCGTCGACGCGGGGGCGATCGATTACGTCAACCTGCATGGCACGGCGACCCCGTTCAACGACGCGACCGAGGACCAGGCCGTGGTCGCGGAGCTGGGCACGGCGGTGCCGGTCAGTTCCACCAAGGGGTGGACGGGGCATACCCTCGGTGCCGCCGGCATGGTCGAGGCGCTGCTCTGCGAGCTCGCCGTCTCCGAGGGCCTGCTGCCGCAGACGCTCAATACCGACCGGATCGACGACACCATGCGCGCGAACATCCTCCTCGAGCCGAGACACGCCAGTCCGCAGCGGGTGCTCAGCAACTCCTTCGGCTTCGGCGGCAACAACTGCGCCCTGGTCTTTGGGGAGGCGGCGTGATGCGCGCGCGGGTCGACGGTATCGGCGTGCTCGGCCCCGGCCTGTCCGGCTGGGGCGAGGCGCGGGCGATCCTCGCCGGAGAGGTGGCCTTCGAGCACGCCCCGGTCGGCCGCGTCATCGCCCCCGATCTGCCGCGCACCGAGGCGCGCCGGGCGACGCTGTCGACGCATCTGGCGCTGACCGTCGCCGCCGAGGCGCTGGCCGGCCGCGCGGCGCCCGATGAGGCGATGCCGTCGGTCTGGGCGGCGGCGGACAGCGATCTGCAGGGCCTCGACCGCAACTGCCGCTCACTCGCCGAAGAGCCCCCCTGGATCTCCCCGCACCGGTTCCAGAACTCGGTGCACAACACCCCGTCGGGGTACTGGTCGATCGCGACCGGGTGCCGCGGACCCGCCACGGCGATCTGCGCCGGGGCGACGACGGCCGCCGCCGGCCTGGTGGAGGCGCTGACGACGCTGGCCGAGGGCCATGAGCGCTGCCTGCTCGTCGTCGCCGACGAGCGCTCACCGCCCGTGCTCGAAACCGCGCGTCCCGTGCCGTTTTCCTTCGCGACCGCGCTGCTGCTGGTGCCCGGCGAGGCGGCGTGCGGGCGCCCCCTGGCGCTGACGACCGTGCCGGCCGACGAGGTCGCGGAGAGGACCTGCGCCGATCCCGGGCTCGAGGCCTTGCGCCGGAGCAATCCCGCGGCGCGCCTGCTGCCGTTGTTGACCGCGCTCGCTGGCGAAGCACCGGCGACGGTCGATCTGGCCTGGACCGGGCACAGCGTGCGCCTCGAAGTGGAGACGGCGGCGTGAAGCGGGCGATCGTCACCGGCGGCAGCGGCGACCTCGGCGGCGCCATCGCTCACCGCCTGGCCGCCGACGGCTTCTTCGTCTATGTCCACGCCAACCGCGGGCGCGATCGGGCGGCGGCCGTCGTCGAGCAGATCACCAACGATTTCGGCGCCGGACGCGCCGAGGTTGTGGTCTTCGATGCGACCGACGCCGAGGCCAGCGCGAGCGCGCTCGAGGGGCTGCTCGCGGCGGGGCCGATCCAGGTGGTGGTCAGTAATGCCGGGCTCTACCAGGACGGGCCGATGGCGGGAATGGGCGTTACGCAGTGGCGCGCGCCCATCGATGTATCGTTGCACGGCTTCTTCCATGTCACGCAGCCGCTGCTGCTGGCGATGATCCGTCAGCGCTGGGGCCGAGTCATCGCCGTCTCCTCGGTTGCCGGCGTGCTGGGCAACGCCGGGCAGACCAACTACGCCGCGGCCAAGGCGGGGCTCCATGGCGCCGCGAAGTCGCTGGCGCGGGAGCTCGCCTCGCGCGGCATCACGGTCAATGTCGTCGCACCGGGGATCATCGAATCGGCGATGACCGCGGAGCCGTTTGATGGTGAGCGCATCCGCGCGCTCGTGCCGATGCGGCGCACGGGGCGGCCCGAGGAGGTCGCCGCGCTGGTCGCCTTCCTCGCCTCGGATGAAGCGGGCTATATCTCCGGGCAGATCATCGGTGTCGACGGCGCGATGTCCTAGGGTGGGCGGTGTGCCGGGTCACGCGGCGCCGCCGCACCGGGGCCGTCGGTGCGGCGACGCGCCATCGCGACTACTTCAGAGCAACTGGATCTCGTTGAGGATGTCGCGTTCGAGGTTCTGGATCCAGCTATTGTAGTTCGGGTGGATCGTGCCCTCCTGCGGATTGTGGTCGAGGTTCTGCGAATCCCGATACTGGATGTCGAAGCTCTCCTCGTCGTAGGTGATGTCGATCTCCGCGCGGTGGTCACGAACCTCCAGCGTGGCGCGTACGTGACCCGGGTCCTGCGGTTGCATGCGCCAGCCCCGGTTGGCGCCGGCGCGCACGATCGCGCGTTCGACGTCCTCCGGTGCATAGGTGCCGCCGAGTGCCGCGTTATCGACGTTGCGGATGTGCGCGCCCCCCGCGCAGGCGGCGACCAGCAGGGCGGTGCTCAGAATGCCGGCCAGCAGAATTGCCATGCGTTGCATCAGTGGTTTCCTCCATCGTTGTCGTCATTGTCGCTTGCATCCGTGGTGGGACCGCCGCCGCGCCAATTACCACGCCGACGCCGTTAAGCGGCCGCCGCCGCGAGGATAGCGCAGCAAGCACCCAGCGCGGAACGGCGCATGACGGGAAACTGGTCACACGGGTGTACCGCGGCTATGGTAGGGGTTCAGTTGGGGTTGTGCCGTGCGACCGGCCCGCGGCGCATCCTCGTGGTCGGGACAACCGGGAGATAGTGCCATTCTCACCAGCAAGCGTTCTGCCAGCAGCGGCGTGACCGAATACCTCGTCGAGTTGGTGCGAGCACGCGCCGATGGTCGTGACCCCGATGCCCTCGCGCACCTGTTGCGCGAGATGCTCAAACGCGGGGTCCCTGACGAGATCCGACGCCTCGATGGCGACACCCTCGCCGGCGTCATCGGCTGGATCTATGATTTCCACCAGGAGCGGATGCCCGGTGAGGCGAAGGTCCGGGTGATCGAGCCGACCGCCGAGCAGCAGGGCTGGGATCTGCCCTTCGCGCTGGTCGTGGTCGCCACCGAGGACCGCCCCTTCCTCGTCGATTCGGTCTCGATGGCGATCGCGGAGACCGGGCCGACGGTCCGCTTCCTGTTCCATCCGCAGGTCCGCATTGAGCGCGATGTCCACGGCCGCCTGCAGCAGTATTTCGGCAGCCGGGAGGAAGGCCCTGCGGGCGCGCTCGACGAGTCGTTGATGACCTTCTGTCTGGAGCGGCCCATCCCCGAGGACGTGGTCGAGCGCCTGACCGAGCGCATCAATGTCGCGCTGGCCGATGTCGAGGCGACGGTCACTGACTGGCACGCCATGCGCGCGCGCGCCGAGCAGCTTGCGGCCGATTTCGCCGAACCGCGGCCCCCGATCTCCGATGCCGATCGCGAGGAGACGCGCGCCTTTCTCGAGTGGCTCGCCCACCACCACTTCCTGCTGCTCGGTTTCCGCGAGTACGGCGTCGCCGGCGAGGGCGACGAGCGCGTCCTGCAGCTTGAGCCCGATAGCGGTTTCGGCATCCTGCGCGGTGCGCGCAAACAGGGGCGGCGACGCAGCGTGCGCGCGCTTGAGCGTCGGCTGCAGGACTTCGAAGAGGGCCCAGTGCCGCTGATCTTCACCAAGACGGATGCGCGCTCGACCGTGCATCGGCGCGGGCACATGGACTATGTCGGCGTATTGCACTACGACGAGGCCGGCCACATCGTTGGCGAGAGCCGCTTCGTCGGGCTGTACACCGCGAACACCTATCACCGCTCGGTCTGGGAGATCCCGTTCGTCCGGCGCAAGGCCGATGCGGTGCTCGAGCGTTCCGGACTGCGCGCGGACAGCCATGGCGGCAAGGCGCTGATCAATATCCTGGAGACGCTGCCGCGCGACGAGCTGTTCCAAAGCACGACCGACGAACTCTACGAACTCGCGCTGGGTATTCTCGAGCTCGAGGCGCGTGCGCGCACGCGGGTCTTCGTCCGCCGCGATCACGTCGCGCAGTTCTTCTCCTGCCTGGTCTTCATCCCGCGCGAACGCTTTAACACCGAGGTCCGCCAGCGTGTGCAGGTGATCCTCCGTGACCATCTCGGCGGTGCGCGCGAAGATTTCGCGCTACAGCTCGGCCAGTCCGATCTGGTGCGCGTGCACGTCATCGTCCGTCCCGAGGGCGAGTGTGCGGAGGACTACGACGTCGAGGCGATCGAGGAAGAGGTGGTCGCAGCCGTGCGCTCCTGGCACGACGATCTGCGCGATCAGCTCATCGAGCGCCACGGCGAGCGCGCCGGGATGCGCCTGGCGCGGCGTTTCGAGAAGGCGCTGCCGGCCGCCTATGTCGACCAGGTACCCCCGCGCGTGGCGCTGTTCGATGTGGAGAAGGTCGACGGCCTGGGCGGGCCCGATGACATCGCCATGAGCCTCTATGCGCCGCTCGATGCTACCCGTGGTGTGGTGCGTTTCAAGGTATTCAAGCACGATCACACGATCCCGTTATCGGTGGCGCTGCCGATGCTTGAGGATATGGGGCTGCGTGCGCTCACCGAACGGCCCTACGAGCTGCGCATGCCCGATGGTGACCGGATCTGGATCCAGGACTTCGATCTGCAGCCGACATTCACGGAGGCCTGGCGGCTCGATCTCGACCAGGTGCGCGAGCCCTTCCAGGAGGCCTTCGAACAGATCTGGCGTGGGCACACGGAGAGCGACGGCTTCAATCGACTGATCCTCGGGGCGCACATGGACTGGCGGCAGGCGGCGCTGCTGCGCGCGCTCTGCCGCTACCTGTTGCAGACGGGTGTGCCGTTCTCGCACGCCTACATGGCCGATACCCTAAGCCGTCACCCGCTGATCGCGCGCGTTCTGGTCGAACTCTTCGAGGCCCGCTTCGGCACCGCCGCGGAGTCCGAGAGCGAGGCCGAGCGCGCCGCCGCTGCGGCACAGCTCGAGGCGACCTGCACCAGCCTGGTCGGCAGCGAGCCCGCCGAGATCGTCGAGGGGCTGATCGAAGCCCTGCGCGATGCGCGCTCGGGTGGACGCGATGACCGCGTCGCCGCCTGCCGCGATGCGCTGGAGACGCTGTTCGACCGCGTTGCCAGCCTCGACGAGGACCGAATCCTGCGCGCCTTCGCGCGCCTGATCGACGCCATCGCGCGCACGAGCTACTACCGCACCGGCGCCAGCGGCCAACCGCGGCCCTGGGTCGCCTTCAAGATCGATTCCGGGCGGCTACCCGATCTGCCGCGGCCGCGGCCGCTGGTCGAGATCTTCGTGCACTCGCCGCGCATGGAGGGTATCCATCTGCGCGGCGGCCGGGTGGCGCGTGGTGGCCTGCGCTGGTCGGACCGGCGCGAGGACTTCCGTACCGAGGTCCTCGGACTGATGAAGGCGCAGAGCGTGAAGAACACACTGATCGTCCCCGTCGGCGCGAAGGGCGGATTCGTGACCAAACAGCTCCCCGAGGGCGGTGATCGCGCGGCGATCCAGCGCGAGGGTGTGGAGTGCTATCGCCAGTTCATCCACGGTATGCTCGACATCACCGACAACATCGACCAGGGCGAGATCGTCCACCCGCCCGGCGTCGTGCGCCACGACGAGGCCGATCCCTATCTCGTTGTCGCCGCCGACAAGGGCACGGCGACCTTCTCCGACATCGCCAACGGCATCGCCGCCGAGCATGGCTTCTGGCTCGACGACGCCTTCGCCTCGGGTGGCTCGAACGGCTACGACCACAAGAAGATGGGCATCACCGCGCGCGGGGCGTGGGAGTCGGTCAAGCGCCACTTCCGCGAACTCGGCGTGGACTGCCAGAGCGAGCCCTTCACGGCGGTCGGTATCGGCGACATGGGCGGCGACGTCTTCGGCAACGGCATGCTGTTGTCGCGGCAGACCCGGCTGGTCGCCGCGTTCAACCACCTGCACATCTTCATCGATCCCGATCCTGATCCCGAGACCAGCTACGCTGAGCGCGAACGCCTGTTCGCCAATCCCGGCCTGGGCTGGGACGACTACGACCGCTCCTGCCTCTCCGAAGGCGGCGGCGTCTGGTCGCGTCAGGCCAAGCGCATCGCGCTCAACGACCGTATCCGCGCGGCGCTCGATATCGCGGCCGAGGAACTGACGCCGACCGAGCTGATCCGCGCCATCCTGTGCGCACCGGTCGACCTGCTCTGGAACGGCGGCATCGGGACTTACGTCAAGGCGAGCGACGAGCCCGATGAGGCCGCCGATGACCGCGCCAACCGCCTCGTGCGTGTCGATGGTCGGGACCTGCGCTGCCGCGCTGTCGGCGAGGGCGGGAACCTGGGCCTGACCCAGCGCGGGCGCGTCGAGTACGCGCTCAACGGCGGCTGCATCAATACCGACTTCATCGACAACTCCGCCGGCGTCGACTGCTCCGACCACGAGGTCAATATCAAGATCCTCCTGAACGCGGCGTTGGCAGCGGGTGATCTCGATGCCCGCCGGCGCAACGCTCTGCTCGCCGAGATGACCGATGAGGTCGGCGAACTGGTGCTGCGCAACAACTACCTACAGACGCAGGCGATTACGATGATGGAGGCGTTCACGCAGCCGCGGCTGGGGACGAAGGCGCACCTGATCGCCTGGCTCGAGCAGCAGGGTCACATGGATCGGGCACTGGAGTACCTGCCCGATGACGAGACGCTCGAGGAGCGGCGGCTGCGCGGGCAGGGGCTCGCGCGCCCGGAGCTGGCGGTTCTGCTCTCCTATGCGAAGATCGCGCTCTATCCGCGGCTGCTCGACTCGGAATTGCCCGAGGACGCCTACCTCGATCACGAGCTGGTCGAATACTTCCCCACGCCGCTGCGCGAATCCTTCGCGGGGCACATGCGCACACACCGCCTGGCCCGCGAGATCGTCGCCACCCAGGTGACCAACGAGATCGTCAACCGCATGGGCGCGAGCTTCGTGCTGCGCATGCAGGAGGATACGGGTACCGCGCCCGACGAGATCGCGCGCGCCTACACGATCGCGCGCGATGTCATCGGCGCCCTGGCGCTGTGGCAGGAGATCGAGGCGCTCGATGGCGCGGTGGCGACCTCGGTGCAGACCGGGCTGCTGCTCCGCGTTTGGGACTACATGCGCCACGCCACACGCTGGCTGCTCAATCGCCCCGGACATCGGCTCGATCTCGGCTCCGAGGTCGATGCCTATGCGCCCGGTTTCGCGGCACTGCGCGATCATCTCGATGAGGTGCTGGTCGCCGGCGAGCGCGAGCGCATCGAGGCGGCGATGGCCGAACCGATCGAGCAGGGGGTGCCGCACGCGCTTGCGCGACGCGTTGCCGTGCTCGACGCCCTCTACCCGGCGTTCGATATCATCGAGGTGGCCAATGCCCACCGCCTGCGCGTGGAGCACGCGGGCCGTTTCTACGCCCGGCTCGGGGAGGCGTTCAGCCTGCCCTGGCTGCGCGCGCGCATCGCCGAGCTGCCGGTCGCGGGTGCATGGCACGCCAACGCCCGCGGGTCGCTGCTCGCGGAACTCTACCAGCGCCACCGCGCGCTGACCGAGTGCGCTATTGTCGCCGGTGGCGCGCGGGAGGCCGAGGATGCAGTGGAGCACTGGATCGCGGAACAGGGCGATGATGCCAAGCGCCTGCAGAGCCTCGTCAGCGAGATGCAGCGCCTGGCCCGGCTCGATTACCCCACCGTCGTCGTCGCCCTGCGCGCCCTGGAGAAGCTGATCGCGGACAGCCGCGGTGGCGAGACCGTGTAGGCGTTGGCGCGGGCAACCGCCTCGTCGGGTCCGTGTGCGGATCGTGGGTGTTGCGTGCCGCCGTGCGGCAAGGTCGCACGGCGCTGCGCGGTGCCTGGAAGGGCATGCCCGCGGTAGCGGTTGCGCTGCGCCGCGGGGGCCGGGTGCCAGTATCAGGCGTCCGCATTGCGTTTGACGATTTCGAGTTGCTTCTCGACCCGCCCCGGAGAGACCGGTATGCGCGTGCCCAGGTGCTGGGCGAACAGCGACACGCGCAGCTCCTCGATCATCCAGCGCAGCGTGGCGACCGCCTCGGGGGCGTGGCCGATCCCGCCCAGCGGTGGCAGCACCGCCTTGACCTGCTCCCATAGCGGCGCCACCTCGGCGCGGCCGCGGCGATCCTTCTCCGGTTCACGGTCGAGGCGCTCGAGGCGGCGTGCGACGGCATCGAGATAGCGCGGCACCTCGGTGCGCCAGGCCGGCGGTGTCGCCGTGATGAAGCCGGGGAAGACCAGATGGTCGAGCTGATCGGCGATATCGCGCGCCGTCTCGATCCAAGTCATCGGCAGGTTGCCCTCGATCTCCCGCCGCACTGCACGATAGCGCTCGCCGATACGATCGAGCTCGGCGATGAGGGCCTCGGCCGTCGACCACAGCCGGGGGCGGCCCGCCTCCAGCAGGGCGTCGAAGCCGTCGCCGTCGCGCGGTAGCGGCGCGTCGGCGAGAAAGGCCGCATCGATGACCGCCTCGACCAGGTCCGCGGTGAATCGCTTGCCGTCGATGCGCGTGCCGAAGTGCAGCGCGACGCGGTTGAGGCCGTCGAGACCCCGCTCAAGGTCGCGCAACTGCCCGGCGAGGCGCAGGCGGATGAGTGCGCGCACGCCGCGGCGGTGGGCGATGACGGCCTCGGCGGCGGTGCCAAAGGCGGTCAGGCGCACGCCCGACCTGACCGGCTCCAGGGCGGGATGGACCTGCATCACGATACCGTGGCGCTCGATCTCCGCGCTCTCGGGCAGCGCGCCAAAATCCCACTCGCGGACGTCGTCGCGCTCGAAGCCCGAATCGGCGGCACTGATCTCGGCGTTGGCGGCGTCGCCGTGGCGTTCGGCCAGCGCCACAAGATCGCGGCTCGTATCGACGGTGTTGCCCTCCTCGTCGATGACGCGAAAGCGCATGTGCAGATGCGGTGGCAACTGCTCCGGCTGCCAGGCATCGGGCGGTGGCGCGTCGCCGGTCATTGCCTCGAGTTCGGCGGCCATCGCCGCGGTCAGGGGCTGCTCGTCGGGCACCAGCCGCGCCGCCAGTGCGCGGGCGAAGTCGGGGGCGGGGACGAAGCGCCGCCGCCACGGCTTGGGCAGGCTGCGGATCAACGCCTCGATCTTCTCCACGCGTAGGCCGGGCACGAGCCAGTCGCAGCGCCCCGGCGGGATCTGCCGGATCGCTGCCCGCGGCACGGTCAGGGTGACGCCGTCGGCCTCGTGGCCCGGCTCGAAGCGGTAGGCGAGCGGCAGGCGCAGGCCGGCGAAATCGAGCTGGTCCGGGTAGGCGCCCGCGGTGACCTCGTCGGCGGGGCGCTGCATCAGGTCCGACTGCGTCAGCTTGAGCCGCTCGCGCGCCGTGGCTTCGAGGTCGCGGTACCAGCGGTCGAAGGTCGGGCCGTCGTGGACGTCGGCCGGGAGCTGCGCCTCGTAGAACGCGATCAGGGTCTCGGGCTCGACGGCGATATCGCGGCGCCGGGCGCGCTCCTCCAACCCCTCGACTTCGGCGAGCAGGGCGCGGTTGTGCGCGAGGAAGTCGGCATCGCGCTTGAATTCACCACCGACGAGGGCATCGCGGATGAAGATCGTCCGGCTCTCGGCCGCGGCGATGGAGCCGTAGTTCACCCGCCGGCGCGGGTTGATGACCAGGCCGTAGAGCGTGGTCTGTTCGTCGGCGGCCACGCGCTCGGCCCGGGCCTGCCAGCGCGGGTTGCTGTAGCTGCGCCGCAGGAGGTGGGCGCCGAGGCGCTCGATCCAGGCGCGCTCGATCGCGGCCACGGTGCGCGCGAATACGCGCGAGGTCTCGCTGATCTCGGCGGCGACGAGCCACTTCGGCCGGGTGCGGACGACGCCCGAGCCGGGGAAGATATAGATGCGCCGGTTGCGCGTGGCGGTGTACTCGCCGCCACCCTCGTGGCGGGCGACGTTGCCCAGCAGCCCGCTGAGCACGGCGCGGTGGACGGCGGCGCTGCGCGTGTCATCGGGTTCGCCAGTGACCGCGGTGGCGTCACCACCGCCTGCGGGCAGCAGCCCGAGTTCCTCCATCTGGCCGCGGAGCTGGCCGTGCAGATCGACCCATTCGCGCATGCGCACGAACGACAGGAAGTGCTCGCGCGCGATGCGCCGCAGGCGGTTCTGCGACTGCTTGCCGCGCTGGCTTTGCCAGAAGGCCCAGAGGTTGAGCAGCGAGGTGAAGTCGGAACGGGCGTCGCGGAAGGCGTTGTGGGCCGTATCCGCCGCCCCCCGCGCCTCTGCGGGGCGCTCGCGCGGATCCTGGATAGTCAGCGCGGCGGCGAGCACGAGCAGCTCATCGATCACGCCCTCTGTGCGCGCCTCGAGGAGCATACGCGCGAGGCGCGGATCGACGGCGAGGCGCGCGATCTGCTCGCCGCGCTCGGTGAGCTTGCGCTCGGGATCGACGGCGCCGAGTTCGAAGAGCACGGTGTAGCCGTCGTTGATCAGGCGGCGCTCGGGGCGGTCGATGAACGGGAACTGCTCGACCGCGCCGAGGCCGAGCGAGGCCATCTGCAGCACGACCGCAGCGAGATTGGTGCGACGGATCTCGGGGTCGGTGAAGCGCGGCCGCGCGAGATAGTCGTCCTCGCTGTAGAGGCGAATGCACACGCCCGGGCCGATGCGCCCGCAGCGGCCCGCGCGCTGATCGGCAGAGGCCTGCGAGACCTTCTCCACGGGCAGGCGCTGGACCTTCGAGCGCACGCTGTAGCGCGAGATACGTGCCTCACCGGGATCGATGACGTAGCGGATGCCGGGGACGGTCAGCGAGGTCTCGGCGACGTTGGTCGCGAGCACGATCCGGCGCCGGCCCCCGGTGCGGAATACGCGCTGCTGCTCGCCCGCCGACAGGCGTCCGTAGAGCGGCAGGATCTCGGTGTCGCGCAGGCCGGCGCGGCCGAGGGCCTCGGCGGCATCGCGGATCGCGCGCTCGCCGGGAAGAAACACGAGGACGTCCCCGGGGCCCTCGCTGATGCACTCGCGCACCCCCTCGACGATCGCCGATTCCCGGTCGAGCTCGTGGTCATCGTCGCTCGCCGCCTCCAGGGGGCGGTAGCGGATCTCCACGGGGTAGGTGCGGCCCTCGACATCGATTACGGGGGCGTCGCCGAAGTGGCGGCTGAAGCGCTCGGGGTCGATCGTCGCCGAGGTGATGATCAGGCGCAGATCGCTGCGCCGCGCGAGCAGGCGCTTGAGGTAGCCGAGCAGGAAATCGATGTTGAGGCTGCGCTCATGGGCCTCGTCGATAATGATGGTGTCGTAGGCGCTGAGATCGGGGTCGTGGCGGATCTCGGCGAGCAGGATGCCGTCGGTCATCAGCTTGACTGCGGTGGCGTCGCCGACGCGCTCGTTGAAGCGGACCTGCCAGCCGACGGTCTCGCCCGTGGTCTCGCCCAGCTCCTCCGCGATGCGGTCGGCGACGCTGCGCGCCGCGATCCGCCGCGGTTGGGTGTGGCCGATGCGGCCCTCGAGGCCGCGGCCCAGCTCGAGGCACATCTTCGGTAGCTGCGTCGTCTTGCCCGAGCCGGTGTCGCCGCAGACGACCACGACCGGGTGCTCGGCGATTGCCGCCAACAGTCGCTCGCGGGCGTCGCTGACCGGTAGCTCGGACGGATAGGTTGGCGCGAGCGGATGGCGTGCGGCGCGCGCCGTGCGCCGTGCGGCATCGGCCTCGACAGCGCGCCGCAGGCGGGCCAGTCCACGATCAAAGGGCTGACCCTTGCGCGCGCGCCGGCGCAGGCCCTTGAGCCGGCGGCGGAAGGCGGGCCGCCTCGGGGCGCCGGCGTGCTCGATCTGCTCTTCCAGGTCGGCCCAGGGGCTCGTGGCCTGTGCGGATTCTCCCATGGATGATTCCGCGACCGGGCGTCAGCGCCGGCCGCTGAGGACGAGTGAGTCGATGCCGTTGTCGCGCAGACGCTCCTGCGCGGTTTCCAGTTCGCCCTCGCTGGTGAACGGCCCGACATGCACGCGGTACCAGTCGTCGCCGTCGACCTCGACCGAACGGACCTGGACATCGAGGCCGAGTAGGGTGACCTCGGCGACCAGGCTCTCGGCCTGCTCCGGGTTCTGGAACGAGCCGACCTGCAGATAGTAGTTGTACGGACCGTCGACGTCGGGCTCGACCGGTTCGGGTTCGACCGGCTCCGGTGTGGGGTCCACGCCTTCGTCGACCTCCGGAGTGGGGCCTTCCGGCAGCACGATCTCCAGCTCGGGCAGGATGGAGTAGAACTCGAACCGCGGTCCCTCCTCCTCTTGCTCAGTGTCGGCGAGATCGTCGCTGTCCTCGATGGCGATCTCCGCCTCCTCCATCGGCTCGATGTCGTCGAGATAGACGAGAAAGGCGACGAACAGGCCGATGATCAGCCCGATCGTGAGCATGGCCCAGCCGGGCAGTCCCTTGTCGTCTCCGCTGTTGCCGCGTGTCCGGCGTTTGTTCGCGGCTGCCATGACTCCCCCTTACATCGACTCCGGTGCGCTGACACCGATCAGTTCCAGGCCGTTGCGAATGACCTGGCCCGTGGCCGCCACCAGCGCCAGTCGGGCGTCGCGCAGCGTCTCATCGGTGACGAGGAAGGTCTCGGCGTTGTACCAGGTGTGGAAGGCGTTGGCGACGTCCTCGAGCAGGTAGTAGCAGATGCGATGCGGCTCGCGATTGGCCGCGGCCTGGGCAATCACTTCGGGAAAACGCTCGAGCGCGGCGAGCAGCTCTGTCTCGTGGTGCGTGCCCAGGCGGTCGAGATGCGCCAGGCCGCGCCCGCGATCCCAGGTCCCGGCACGCGCCTCGAGCTGGCTGAAGACGCTGGCGATGCGGGCGTGGGCATATTGGATATAGTAGACCGGGTTGTCCTGGCTCTCGGCCTTGGCCAGGTCGAGATCGAACTCGAGGTGCTGGTCGCAGCGGCGCAGGACGTAGAAGAAACGCGCGGCGTCGTTGCCGACTTCTTCGCGCAGCTCGCGCAGGGTGACGAACTCACCCGCGCGGGTGGACATCGGGATCTTCTCGCCGCCGCGGTAGAGCGTGGCGAACTGCACCAGCAGGATCTCGAGGCGGTCGTCGCCGTCGGTGAGCGCGCGCAGCGCACCCTGCATGCGAGCGACGTAGCCGTGGTGGTCCGCGCCCCAGACATTGATCAGGCGGTCGAAACCGCGTTCGAGCTTATCGAGGTGGTAGGCGATATCGGAAGCGAAATAGGTCGTCTGCCCGTTGTCGCGGACGACGACCCGATCCTTCTCGTCGCCGTAGGCGCTCGCGCGGAACCACTCGGCACCGTCGTGGCTGTAGACGTGGCCGGAGCGGCGCAGGCGCTCGAGGGTGCGTTCGACGGCATCGCCGGTGTAGAGGCCGCGCTCGGCGAACCAACGGTCGTAGACGACGCCGAATTCGGCGAGATCCTGGCGGATGTTCTCCACCATCGCGTGGCGTCCGGTTTCGAAGACACGCTCCCAGCCGTCGTCACCCAGCAGCGTGCGCGCGCGTTCGACGAGCGCATCAATGTGGGCCTCCGCGTCGCCGCCGTCGCCGGCGTCGGGCGGCAATTCGTGCGCCACGCTAGCGGCGGCGTGGACCAGGCCGTCGCCCTCCTTCGCCTGGAGCGCCCCTGCGATTTGGCGCACATAAGCGCCGTGGTAGCCGTTGGCCGGGAACGCGACCGCCTCCCCATGCGCCTCGATATAGCGCAACCAGACGCTCAGCGCCAGGATGTCCATCTGGCGGCCCGCGTCGTTGACGTAGTATTCGCGCTCGACGCGCCACCCCGTCGCCGCCAGCAGATTGGCCACCGAGGCGCCAAGGGCGGCGCCCCGCCCATGGCCGACATGGAGGGGGCCCGTGGGGTTGGCCGAGACGAACTCGACCTGGATGGAGCGCCCCGCCCCGGCGTCGCTGTGGCCGTAGGTGGCGCCCGCTTCCAGGATCGTGCGCACGATCGCGTTGCGGGCGCCGGTGGCCAGGAAGAAGTTGATGAACCCGGGCCCGGCGATCTCGATGCGATCGATGCGATCGTCGCCGGGCAGTGCGGCAACGATCTCCTCGGCCAACTCGCGCGGAGGCCGCCGCGCCGGCTTGGCCAGCGTCAGGGCGACATTCGAGGCGAGGTCGGCGTGGCCCCGATCGCGGGCGTGCTCGACGCGGATGGCCGGTCGCTCGGTGAGGGGCAGCTTTCCCTCTGCGATCAGTGCATCGAGGGCGCGCTGTAGCAGGTCGGCGACGACATCCTTCACGACATGGCTCCGGTCGATATTCGGCAAGCCCACCATTCTAGCGCGCCCCGTAGCGGCGGAGAACCTGCGCGTCAGAGCAGGGGGCCCTCACAGGATTTCGACCGGGTCGACATCGATCGACCAGCGCACTTGCCGCGCCTGCCGTGATGACGCCAGCCACGCGCGCAGCTCATGCAGGGCGCGGTGAAGCGGGGCACGGCGCGGGGCCAGCAGACCGAGCTGGGCACGGTAACGCCCGGCGAGACGCTCCATCGGCGCCGGTGCCGGTCCATGGAATTCGAGATCGCGGATGCGACGTTCGCCCAGGTGCTCACGCGCACTGCGCAGTAGCTCCAGCGGTGGCGCGGCCGCCGGTGCCTCGGCGCGCACCAGGGCCATGCGGCTCGCTGGCGGCAGCCCGGCGCTGCGACGTTCGGCGAGCAGTTGCGCTGCGACCGCGTCATAGCCGGCGTGGATGAGGGACTGGAGCAGCGGGTGCTCGGGATGGCGCGACTGGATCAGGACCCGTCCGGGCCGCTCGGCGCGCCCGGCACGCCCCGCAACCTGGAGGATGGTCTGCGCGAGCTGTTCCGGTGCTCGGAAGTCGGCGCCAAAGAGGCCACGGTCGGCATCGAGGATGCCGACGAGCGTGACGCCGGGGAAGTCGTGTCCCTTCGCCAGCATCTGCGTGCCGAGCAGGATGCGCGCCGCCCCCGAGCGGATCCGTTCCAGGCCCGCATCGAGGGTGCCGCGGCGACGGGTGCTGTCGCGGTCGATGCGCACGGTCGGATAGTCCGGGAAACTGGCCTGCAGTGCAGCCTCTACGCGCTCCGTGCCCGCGCCGAGCTGCACCAGTGCCGTCGAGCCGCACTCGGGGCAGACGGTCGGCTGCGCGCGCTCGGCCCCACAGTGGTGGCAGCGCAGGCGGTTGTCGCGCGCATGCACCGTCATGCGCGCATCACAGCGCTGGCAGTTGGCGACGTGTGCGCAGTCGTCGCAGATGAGCGTCGGC
The DNA here is from genome assembly GCA_007134775.1 of Ectothiorhodospiraceae bacterium. Classification (GTDB taxonomy): domain Bacteria; phylum Pseudomonadota; class Gammaproteobacteria; order XJ16; family Halofilaceae; genus Halofilum. The sequence continues at coordinate 53,023 of SLKC01000064.1, forward strand.
GCCCAGCCGCGCCGATTGAGGAAGACCAGGACCTGTTCGCCCGCCTCCAGATGCTGCTGCATCGCTTCGCGCAGGGGGGCAGAGAGTCCTTCGGCGAGGCGCCGGCGCCGGATATCCACCAGCTCCAGCGCGGGTGGCGTCGCGCCGCCGGCCCGACGGTCCAGGCGCAGGCGTTGGTAGGCCGCGCGCTCGACGTTGGCGAGGCTCTCCAGCGAGGGGGTCGCCGAGCCCAGGACCACAGGGATGTCGAGTTGCTGGGCGCGGCGCACGGCGAGATCGCGGGCATGGTAGCGATACCCGTCCTGCTGCTTGAGCGAGGCATCGTGCTCCTCATCGACGATGATCAGGCCAGGTCGGGCGAGCGGGGCGAACACGGCCGAGCGCGTGCCGACGATTACCGCTGCCTCGCTGCAGGCAGCGCGGCGCCATGCGGTGAGGCGGTCGCGATCGGTGAGTCCGGAATGGAGTACGGCGACGCTGCCGCCCAGTCGCGCCTCGAAGCGTTGGATGAGCTGTGGCGTGAGGCCGATCTCCGGGACGAGAACGAGGGCCTGGCGCCCCCGCGCGCGGCACGCGGCGATGGCGCCGAGGTAGACCTCGGTCTTGCCCGAACCGGTGATCCCCTGCAGTAGAAACGGCTGGAACCGATCCGCTGCCGCGGCGATGGCCTGGGTGGCCGCTGCCTGCTCGGCACCGAGTTCAGGGGGCGATGTGATGGGGGCAGCAGTGGCTGCGGTCGGCGGATCGACCGGCTCTACCCAATCGCGCGCGAGCAGCGCGTGTAGGGGCTGGCGATAGTTGGGACTGATGCCCCGCAGCTGCGTGCGATCGAGGCCGGCGGGCGCGTCCGCGAATGCAGCCAGCAGCCGCTGGCGGGCGGGCTGGCCGCGAAGACCCGCTGCGAGTGCGGCCTCTCCAGCCGCTGTAATCCGCCAGTGCTCGGTCGGCTCGGCCACCGCCGAGCGCCCCTGGCGCAGGGGGGCGGGCAGCAGCGCGGTCAGCACCTCGCCGAGTGGATAGTGGTAATAGCCCGCGGACCAGGTCAGCAGGGCGAGTAGATCCGGTGGCAGAATCGCCTCGCGGTCCAGCGAGGCGGTGATGGGGCGGAGGCGCGCCGGATCGACCGCCGCCGTCTCCGGCCACGCAAGCACCACCCCTACGCGATGGCCACGACCGAAGGGCACGCGCACGCGCGCCCCCGGTGGCGGGCGATCGCCTTCTACGAGGTAATCGAAGGGCTCGTCGAACGGCCCCGGGACGATGACCCGCACCAACGTGTGGGTGGACATGCGGCGGCTCGCGGTGGCTTCACGACGAGAGCATAACAGGCGGTTGTCAGCGTGCGCCGGGCAGGCCCGCGTCCGGCCACTTTCCACAGAATCTGTGGATAACTGTGTGGAAAGTCTGGGTGAAAGCCGCGCTACACGGCACTGTGCAGCGCCCTTCCTCGGATTGCCGAAAAAGTAACCATGTCTCAAAAAGTACCGTAAAAACAGATAGATAGAGTTCTATTGGGGCGGCGGGGCAGGGCGCTGTCTGGCGGCGGGGTGCGACATATCGTGTCGTGTCAAGCCTGTTGACAAAATGGTCGACGGGGTGGCGGCTGGGGCGGATGCGCGACCCCACGGGCGTCAACCCGCGGGGTCGCGTCGAAGCAGGTGGTGGTACGGTCGAGCGGTCTTGCGACTGCCGAGGCGGGGCGCCAGCGACAGCGCCCCTGTTCATCTCGGCATTGTGTACAAGGCGTGCGCCTAGAGCGTCTTCACCGACGCGATCAGCTTGTTCGCGACGTCCTGGGCGTCGCCATACAACATCCGGGTGTTGTCCGCGAAGAAGAGCTCGTTCTCGATGCCGGAATAACCGGCGCCCCGCCCGCGCTTGACGACGATGGTCTGTTCCGCCTTGTCCGCATCGAGGATGGGCATCCCGTAGATCGGGCTGTCCTTCTTCGTTCGTGCCGCCGGGTTGACCACGTCGTTGGCGCCGATCACCACGACCACATTGGTGCGCGGGAACTCGGCATTGATCTCCTCGAGGTCGGCGATCTTGTCGTAGGGCACGCCCGCTTCGGCGAGCAGCACGTTCATGTGCCCGGGCATGCGCCCGGCGACGGGATGGATGGCGAACTTCACCTTGACCCCGCGCTCCTCGAGGAGCTCGGTAAGCTCCCAGACCTTGTGCTGGGCCTGCGCCACGGCGAGGCCGTAACCGGGCACGAAGATCACGTTGCTTGCATAGGCGAGCATGATCGCCGCATCGGTCGGGTCGACCTCCCGCATCGTGCCGCCGGTGCCGGAAGCCTCCTCGCCGTCGTCGGTGCCGAAGCTGGTAAAGAGGATGCCGGCGAGCGAACGGTTCATCGCCTTCGCCATGAGCTGGGTAAGCAGTGTGCCCGAGGCGCCGACCACCGTACCGGCGATCATCATCGCTGCGTTGTCGATGACGAAGCCCTTGAGGCCGACGGCGAGGCCGGTCAGCGCATTGAGCAAAGAGATGACCACGGGCATGTCGGCGCCGCCGATGGGCAGAGTCAGCGTCACACCGAGGACGAAGGCCGCGGCGAAGAACAGCGCGAGACCGCCGGCGGGATGACCGACCGTAACCAGCGCGATGGCGCCCGCGAGGGTGGCGAGTGCCAGCACCGCGTTGAATGCGGGCACGAGCACCGAACGCGGCGTCCTCTTGATGAGCCCGTGCAGCTTGGCGAAGGCGACCAGGGAGCCGGAGAAGGCGACCGTGCCGATGACCGCGCCAAGCACGCCGATCGACATCAGCAGCGCACCGTACTCCTTCGGACCGAGCAGTTCGACCGCGGCGATCGCGCCGGCGGCGCCCCCGCCCATGCCGTTGTAGAGTGCCGTCATCTGCGGCATCTCGGTCATGGCGACGCGCTTCGCTGTCCACCAGGCGACGGCGCTGCCAAGGGCAATGGCGATCACCATCAGCCCGTAGTTGGTCATGCCCGCATGGAAGAAGGTAACCGCGACCGCGAGCACCATGCCCGCACCCGCCCAGAGCATGCCGCGCCGCGCCGACTTCGGCGAACTCATCGCCTTGAGGCCGACGATGAACAGGATCGCCGAGATGAAATAGGAGATCTCGATCAGGAGGGCGAGATTCATGCCTGGTCCCCCTTGTTCGAGCTGCGTGGGTCGTCGCTGGTCTTGAACATCTCAAGCATGCGGTCGGTGACGACGTAGCCCCCGACGGCGTTGCCCGCGCCGAGGAACACGGCGAGGAAGCCGATGACCTGTTGCGCCGTGGTTTCGGCAAAGCCGAGTGCCACCATCGCGCCGACGACCACGATGCCGTGGACGAAATTCGAGCCCGACATCAGCGGTGTGTGCAGGATCACAGGGACCTTCGAGATCACTTCGTAGCCCGTGAATGCGGCGAGCATGAAGATATAGAGCGCGACGAAGCCTTCCATCAGGTTTCCCCCTCGATGGCCTTGCGCGTGGGCTCGTGGCGGATTGCGCCGGCGTGGGTGAGGACGCAGGCGTCGAGCACCTCGTCCGAGAAGTCGAGCGAGACGCCGTCATCGCCGAGTACCGGTTCGAGCAGTTTGAGCAGGTTGCGTCCGTACATCTCGCTCGCGTGCACGGCCGCCAGGCTGGGCACGTTGGTCGGCCCAGCGATGATGACGCCGCTGTGCTCGATGGTCTGCCCGGGTTGCGTGAGTTCGCAGTTGCCGCCTCCCTCGGCGACGAGGTCGACGATGACGGAGCCGACCTTCATGCCCTCGACCATCGTGGCGGGTACGATCTTGGGTGCGGGGCGGCCCGGCACGCCGGCGGTGCAGATCACCGCGTCGGAGCGCGCGAGGCGTTCGGCGAGCACTTCGGCCTGCTTCTGCTTCTCCTCGTCGGTAAGCTCGCGAGCGTAGCCACCCTCGCCGGTCGCGTCGATGCCGGTGTCGATCAGGCGCGCGCCCAACGATTCGACCTGCTCGCGCGCATCGGGGCGGATATCGTAGGCCTGCACTTGGGCACCGATCCGGCGCGCCGTGGCAATCGCCTGCAGGCCGGCCACACCGGCGCCGATCACGACGACCTGCGCGGGGCGGATGGTCCCGGCCGCGGTGGTCAGCATCGGGAACAGGCGCCCCGAGTGTTCCGCGGCGATGATCGCCCCCTTGTAGCCGGTAATCGTCGCCTGCGAGGACAGGGCGTCCATCGCCTGGGCGCGACTGATACGCGGTACCAATTCAAAGCTGAGACCGCTCACCCCGGCGTCGCGCATGGCGATGATCCGCTCGGGCTCGCGATGGTGTTCGGTGAAGCCGACGTAGAGGGCCCCCTCGCGCAGCGCGGCCGCTTCTTCGGGGGTGGGTGGATGGATCTTGACCAGGATGTCGGCCTCGGCGAGCGCTTCCTCGGGGCGGTCGACGAACCGGGACGGGGCATAGTCGGAATCGGGATAGCGCGCCTGCTCACCGGCGCCGCGCTCCATGACCACCTCGACGCCACGGTCGATCAGCCGCTGTACCGCACCGGGATCCAGGGCGACGCGGCGTTCACCCGGTTGGGTCTCCCGGATCAGCGCGATCGTTACGGACATGCACTCTCTCCCCCGGGGTCGTTGCAGCACAGCGGGCGCCGTGGATGCGGCGACCGCGCTACTGGGTGAAGACAGGGTGGCGGCGTTAGCTCGTTATGGTTTGCCGCCAATCAGTGCAACACCCTACAATGCGCTCGCACGGATTTCCACCGCACTACATCCACTGCGCGCCTGGCGCCGAACCCTGAAGTCGCGGCTCCGCCGCTTCTCCCCGCCGAACCACGGACAACACTGGAATGACCACAACCTATTCCGCCTACGTCGACCAGGCCGATTACGAGCACGGCAGTCGCGACTGCCTCGGCGTGCTCCTGGTCAATCTCGGGACCCCGGAGGCGCCCACAACGGCCGCGCTGCGCCGCTACCTGCGCCAGTTCCTCAGTGATCGCCGCGTGATCGAGTTGCCGCGGTGGAAGTGGCTGCCGATCCTCGAGGGCATCGTGCTGCGCACACGGCCGCGACGCGTGGCGAAGGCCTACGCCGAGATCTGGACTGAGGAGGGGTCGCCGCTGCTGGTCACCAGCCGCCAGCAGCAACAGGCGCTTGAGGCGGCGCTACGCGAACGCGCCAGTGGGCCCGTGAAGGTGGCGCTGGGGATGAGCTACGGTGAACCCTCGATCCCGAACGCCCTGGCGGAGCTGCGGGAGGCCGGCGCCCGGCGCATCCTGCTGCTGCCGCTCTACCCGCAGTACTCGGGTTCGACCACGGCTTCGGTCTTCGATGCGACGGTGGCAGAGCTGATGCGCTGGCGCTGGGTGCCGGAGTTCCGCTACATCCAGCACTATGCCGACGAGCCGGCCTATATCCGTGCGCTTGCGGACTCCGTGCGCGAATACCGCGCCGAGCACGGCAGCGGCGAGCTGCTGCTGATGTCGTTTCATGGGGTGCCGCGGCGCTACCTCGACAACGGCGATCCCTACCACTGCCAGTGTCACAAGACCGGGCGGTTGTTGGCGACCGAACTCGGTCTCGGCGATGATGAGTGGATGGTGACTTTCCAGTCGCGTTTCGGCAGCGAGCCGTGGCTGCAGCCCTACACCGACGAGACCGTCGAGGCACTGGGAAAAAAAGGGCTTCGTCGTATCGACGCGATCTGCGCGGGATTCTCCGCCGACTGCCTGGAGACGCTTGAGGAGATCGCGGGCGAGAACCGCGAGATCTTCGAGGGGGCGGGGGGCAGCGAGCTGCACTATATCCCCTGCCTGAACGCGCGCAGCGACCACATCGCGATGCTGGCGGACCTGGTCATGCGCCACTGCCGCGGTTGGCCCGAGTTCGACCCCGACGTGCCACTGCCGATGCCCGCGGATTATGAGGCGAGCCGAGAGCGCGCGCTGGCGCTCGGCGCACCGCGCTAGACGCGACGGGTCTACTGGCCGAGCATCTTGGGCCTGGTGGCCTTGGCGTTGGCACGGATGGGCCTGCCCTCGGGGGCAGGCCCGCTACGACCCGATAGCAGGCACCGCCTGGATGGAGCAGGCACCGCCTGGATGGGGTGTTCGTGCCCTTGATCCGCCCCGTCTTTCCACGCCCTGGGGCGGGGACGCCCACGCGCGACCGGGCAGGGCTTGGCCGCCGTGTCCGCGGGGAGACACGGCGGCCACCGGCTCAGAAGCGCCAGGCCCCCTGCACCGCGACGATGTCGACGGAATTGTCGTAGTCTCCGCGGAGCACATCGCCGAACTCGTTGGTGCGTTCGATCGATGTGTCGCTGATGCGCAGATGCGAGTAGGCGGCATCGATCTCGAAGTTCGACCCGGCGGGATGGTAGCCAAACCCGACGCTGAACCAGCGTCGGTCGTTGTCCGGGATGCGCGGTGAGCGTGTGGCCTTGTCGTCGACCGGCGCCTCGTCGTAGGCGATACCGGTACGCAGGATCCAGTTATCCGAGACGTCCCACGCCGCCCCGAGCGCCAGGCGCAGCGTGTCGTTGAAGTCGAGCGACTCGGAGGTGTCGGGCTGCTTGGAGTCGAATTCGATGTCGAGCGAATCGATCCGGCTCCACCGCGTCCAGGTCAGGTCGCCCATGAAATTGACATCGTTGCCAAAGGTGGCGGGCCGTCCGGAGTAGCTGATCGTCAGGGTCTCTGGTAGATCGATCGTCGCCGCGGCGTCGGCGTCGACGAAGACGTTGCCCTTCTCGTTGGCGGCCTCAAAGGTTTCGTTGCGATGGTTGTAGCTCACGTCGCCGTCGATGCTGTGGGTGACGTGGCCGCGATAGGTGATGCCCAGTCGCGTCTGCTCGTTGATCTCGGCGGCGACGCCCAGGTTGAGCCCGGCGCCCCAGTTGTCGCCCTCGACCACGACATCGCTGTCGTCGTTGGGGTCACCGCGCACGCTGTTGAAATCCTGGAAGAAGAACTGCGGGCCGACCGCGCTCGGATCGAGCCGGCTGCCCAGCGTCGCCTCGGCATACTGCAGATTGATCCCGCCACCGAGACTGACGTGTTCGCTCAGGCGGTAGGCGATTGATGGATTCAGGTTGATCGTGATGAGTTCCGAATTGGTCGCATGGTAGCGACCGACCCACTCCTCGTCGTAATCGCTCTCCAGGCCGTACGGAACATTGACGGCGAAGCCGGCGGTCAGATCGTCACTGAGCGGATGGACGTAATAGAAGTTCGGCACGAAGGCCGTCTCGCCCCCGTCCGTACTCTCCGTCGCATCGGCCCCCGGTAGTTGCTCGTAGGTGAGGTTACCTGCATCGCCCGCGTTGAGTGTGGAGCCGTCGTCGCTGAAGTCGAAACTCACGTCGACAACGCTGGCGACCACCGTCGCACTGCGCTGATCATGGCGATTCATTCCGGCGGGATTCCAGAATGCGGTCGCTGGATCCTCCCAGTTTACGCCCGTGCCGGCGAAGGACGTACCCTGGCCCTGTGCGCCCTGCTCCAGGAGCTGGAATGCCGATGCCTGTGCGGTTACCGGAGCGCCGACCCCGATCGCGACCGCTGCGGCCAGTACGTGAACGCGGAACTGCTTGCCTCGTGCCTGCATCGTTGCCTCCCGTTCAGCCGTTTCCCCCTGGGCAGACACCTGCCACCCGCTGTCCCCCCGGATGGACACCCAGGTTGTCATTTCGTAGTCTGGATTGTCAGGAGCCAAGGGCGCACTGTCAACTTGCTACCGGTCAGGAGGCGGGCCGTCATGGCAGCCGATCCTAATACGACAGCTTCCAGACAAGGGGCTTCGGCCTCGGGCGCAACCCTGTACCGCCTGTTACGTCAGATCCGCCCAACGTACCGCGCCCTCGTGCGCGTACTTGAGGGCCATTTGGCCTCCACGGGCATGACGCGCCCGATGCGCGCCGTACTGGAGCTGCTTGTCGAGCAGGGTGCGTTGACCGTGCCCCAGCTCGCACGGGCGCTTGCCGTGCGCCGGCAGTTCGTCCAGCGTGTGGTCAACGAACTGGTCGCGGACGGGCTGGCCGAGCGCCGCACGAATAGCGCCCATCGGCGGTCCTGGTTGATTGTCGCGACTGCGAAGGGGCGCGAACGCTTCGAAGTGCTGCACCGTCGCGAGCGGGCCGAGATCGAACGGGTGGGCGCACGCTTCGACGAAGCGCGGGTGGAGACGGCGATCGAGGTCTTGGAGCAGCTCGAGCGCGAGGCCCGGGCCCTCGATCCTGCCAGCGACGCAATCGCGTCACGTGATGATTGATCTCGGCCACTCGCCGGCGCTACACTTCGCGGCTCGCGCCGGTGCCAGGACCGGCCGCGCCGGGTCGGCGGGGTGTAGCTCAGCTTGGTAGAGCACTGCCTTCGGGAGGCAGGGGCCGCAGGTTCAAATCCTGCCACCCCGACCAATAAAATCAGCAAGTTACGCACTCCGAGTTCCTTTCTCTCTGCGCTGTACGGCAATGATACGGCCTGAAGGCCGTCTGCCGTGCCGTACGCCGCTACGGCGCCGACTTTAGGCTGAGTGCCGCAGGCTTTTGGGAAGCAGTGCCCAGGGCCAAACAGGACTCACCTGATGCACAATACGGCTCGGGGCACCCTCACTAACAAACCGCCCACTGGCCGCAAGGAGTCCTCTCTTCCTCAACCGGAGTACGCATGCTGGACCCCCAATTCGGTGGCGACATGGGCCGGCGACCGCGCCACTAGAGTCCGTTGTTGGCGCCACGGCTGGATTTCGGTGCTGTCAGCAGAAATTCCTAAACCCCGATCCCAGCCGGAAACGTACGCCTCGCCCCGGTCAGCGGCGTAGAAGTTCCCGTTTGCCGCTGCCTGGTCTCGCGCATACTCCCAGTTGTCCTCGCGCTGGGCGACGCCGTACTGCGGGTGCGGTGTCCGGGCCAGGTCCATGAGGTAACGGGCGCTTTTGCCATCGAGCGCGCGAAAGGCAGCAATCCGTAACCGGCCATCCGCACGGCGCATGATGGTGGCAATCAGGTATTCCTCGCGCTGAATGGTCACGAGTGGACCATCGAGTTCCACCGGGCCGATCTCGAGCCACCAGTCCTCGCCGGCCGCGGAGATCAGGGGCCGCTCATCCGTCGGCGCGATCAGTTCCGCCAGTCGTTCCATGGCTGGCTCCAGTGCCTGCCAGCCGGCGGCCACCGTGGCACTCCGCTCCTGAAGGCCGTGGAGCAGCGCCGCGAACGGCAATTGGCCCTCGTGCTGCAGGCATTCCGCAAGTCGGGGTGCATTGATCGGGTAGGGGATGTCCGGCAGGCCATATTGGGCCAGTGCTTCGGTATTCAGGCGCAAGCCTGTCGAATCGTCCATGGCGTCTCCTTGGCAGCGGAGTTGGCGCTGATCCCTCAGGCCCCAAACGGCCTTGCCAGAGTCCCGGTTGAGCGGATCACTGTGCGCAGTCAGCATGATGTTGCCATCGAGCAGGCTGTTGAAAAAACGGTCCCGTCATGGCGGCGTTTGCGGGATAATCGCATGCGGTACTAATCATCAGGGAGCGATGCGCGGAGCGGACATCACGCAGGAGTCCCTTTTCACCATGGTCCGTTTTGAGACGTTCGTGCCGGACGATCATCCATTGCGCCCGATTCGGGCAATGGTGAACGAGACGCTGGGGCGCATGTCGTGGTTGTTCGATGCGATGTACGCCGAGGGCGGACGCGAGTCGATTCCGCCGGAGCGTTTGGTGCGCGCGATGCTGCTGTAGGTGCTGTTACTCGGTGCGCTCGGAACAACGCCACCTGATGGAGCAGATCAACTCCAACCTGCTGTTCCGCTGGTTCGTGGGGCTGGCAATCGATGATCCGGTCCGGAGCCACTCGGTGTTGTCCAAGAACCGCGAGCGGCTGATGGAGCACGGGGTAGTTGATCGGTGATTTTCAACAGCCTGCTAGAGAGCCGCGCCCCGACTGCCGTTACGTAGCCGCCGGAGCGGTGGCGCTGAACGCCATGCTGGGGGGCGGCATGGCTTCGTCACGAAGAATACTGTGCCCTTGGCGAGGGCGAGGAGCGGTTAGCAGCCTATCGGGCGTGGTGGCGGAACGCCTCGGCGACGAGGTGGTCAGCGGCATCCGCGAAGCGATTGAGCGAGGCTTGGCTCTCGGGGATGGCCGCTTGACCCAGAAAATGGAAGCGCGGACCGGTACCCGGCTGCGGAGGGCCAACCCGGCCCCGAGCCGAAGTCAGAGCAGGGGTAGGCCGCAGCGACGTGGTGTGCATGATGGGAAATTACGACTCTGACCCCCGCTTCCTCCCCTCGCTAGCTGTCCTGCGCTGTTTCGAGGCAGCAGCCCGGCGGGAGAGTTTCACGCTTGCGGCCGAGGAGCTGAACCTGACTCAGAGTGCCGTCAGCCGCCAGGTCCGGGAACTCGAGCAGGTGCTCGGTTTCCCGCTGTTCCGGCGTGTCGGGCGCCGGGTGGTGCTGAGTGACGCGGGCCGCCGTTTCGCAGATCGGCTCGGTGCCGATCTCGAACGCCTGCGCCAGACGATCCAGCAGACCATGGCGGCCGGCGATCAGCGCTGTGCGCTACGTATCGCCTCGCTGCCCACCTTCGCCAACCGCTGGCTGATTCCCCGCCTGGAGCGGTTCGAAGCGGCCAACCCGGATGTCGTCGTCAGCATCGGTACCTGCCTGGGCCCGTTCGATTTCCACCGCGAACGCTTCGATCTGGCTATCCATTTCGGCAGCCAGGATTGGCCGGACACGCGCATGACCCGCCTTTTTGATGAAGCGGTTGTCGCCGTCGCCGCACCGGAATTCATTGCTCATCATGGGGTGAGCGCACCGGCCGACCTGGAGTCGGTCCCCCTGCTGCACCTCGATTCCCGCCCGCAGGCCTGGCGCGAATGGTTCCGTGCCGCCGGCCTCGCCAGCGAGCCCGTCCTGCGCGGTAAGTGGTTCGATCAGTTCTCGATGATCATCACCGCCGCCGTCGCCGCGCTCGGCGCGGGGTTGCTGCCGGTCTACCTGATCGAGGAGGAGCTGCGCACCGGTCGCCTGGTGCGCATCGGTGATACGGTCCTGCGAACCGATCATTCCTACCATGTCGTCACGCCAGCGGGGATCCCGGACGAGCTGTGCCGCCGCTTCATCGACTGGATTCAGGCCGAGGTCGCGCCGCTCACCCCGGCATGAGGCATTGTCTCGGAGGGGCGAGGCATTGGCCGCCGCAGTCTACCTGCTGGTGGGCGCGGCGTCGGCCGCGAATCGGTCTTCAGGGGTCCGCAACTCCCGCGGAATTCATGAGTTCCGTGCACTGATATGTGCATAAAGAATGATGGAAAATCGCGGGTCAACGGACTAGTCTGCGCACGCCAACAGCCATCAGGAGGCGAACGGACATCATGTCGGACCCCGGTTTTGTCGCCACCAGTGATCTGCGCGCGCGTTTCTGCGCCGCCATGTCGCGGATGTACCGAAACGAGGTGCCGGCATACGGCACGCTGGTTGAACTGGTCGGCGATGTGAACGCCGCCAGGCTCGAGAGCGATTCGGCGCTGGCAGGCGAGTTGCAGGCCACCAATGGGGTAGCGCGCATCACCGCGGAACGCCACGGTGCCATCCGCCTCGGTACCGCCGAAGAGCTGGCCACGATGCGGCGCATCTTCGCGGTCATGGGCATGCATCCGGTTGGCTATTATGATCTGACCGCCGCCGGTATCCCGGTGCACGCGACCGCCTTCCGCCCGCTCGACCCGGACGCGCTGGCCGCGAACCCGTTCCGCATCTTCACCTCGCTGTTACGGCTCGATCGGGTCGACGATGGCGATCTGCGCGCCGAAGCCGAGGCGATCCTCGCGCGGCGCTCGATCTTCACCGCGGATGCGCTGCGCCTGATGGAGCAGGCCGAGCGCGAGGGGGGGCTGGGCGAGGACGACGCGGCCGCTTTTATCGCCGCCGTGCTCGAAACCTTCCGCTGGCACCCCGACGCCTGTGTCGATCGCGCGACCTATCAGCGCCTGCACGACATCCATCGGTTGATCGCCGACGTGGTCTCCTTCCGCGGACCGCATATCAATCACCTGACGCCGCGCACGTTGGACATCGACGCCGTCCAGGCAGCGATGCCCGAGCGCGGTATCACCCCGAAGGCGGTGGTCGAGGGGCCGCCGCGGCGGCGCTGTCCGATCCTGCTGCGCCAGACCTCGTTCAAGGCGCTTGAGGAGCCGGTGGCTTTCCCCGATGGGCAAGGGGGTTTCGTCGAGGGCCACCACACGGCGCGCTTTGGCGAGATCGAGCAGCGCGGGGCCGCGCTGACGCCGAAGGGCCGTGCGCATTACGACAAATTGCTCGCCGCCGTCCGCGCCGAGGTGACCCCCGCGCCCGACGGTTCGAACGCCCAGGCCTACATGGACCATCTCGAACGAATCTTCGCGGATTTCCCGGACGATCACGCCACCCTGCGTGCCGAGGGTCTTGCCTACTTCCATTACTCGCTGACCGAGGCCGGTGACGCGGCCGCTGCCGAGGGGGGCGTCGAAGGTGGCATCGAGGAACTGATCGAGCGCGGCCTTGTGCGTTTCGATCCGATCGTCTATGAGGATTTCCTCCCGGTCAGCGCCGCCGGCATCTTCCAGTCCAATCTTGGCGACGGTGCGGGGCCCGGTGTCACGGCCGACGCCAACCGTGAGGCCTTCGAGGCGGCGCTGGGCGCCGCGCCGGCCGACGAGTTCGCGCTCTACGCGGAGCGCGAGGCGGCGTCGATCCGCGACTGCCTGGACGCCGCCCGCGCGCGCCGCAGCGCCTGACCGTTGCGGCGTAAGGCACGAGCGGGCGAAGGTGTTCTTGGAGGGGCGCCACGGCGCGGTTGCCGTGCCGCTGACCGAGGGCGGTGATCAACTGGGCACGCCACCGGTATTGCGCACGGCGTCGGGTGAAGACCACTGTCGCAAGCCCCGCCGTCGGCCATGTC
>SLKC01000074.1 GCA_007134775.1 Ectothiorhodospiraceae bacterium
GCCATCACCGCTCGAGCGTGCCTCGTTGTTCGCTGCGGGCACGGGCCAGCCCTGCTCCGCAAGCCAGGCCAGCGCCCGCCGGCCCTTGACGCCGCCCCGGGGCACCGGGGAAAGGTCGGCGAGGCCCAGCGGAGGGGGCTCACCGGGCATCCCCGTCGCCAGGGCGGCATCCGCAGGGGCGGAGAAGGTCGCGCCGGCGGCGACGAGGCGGGGGTGGACGAAGCTGCGCCGGTTGAACTGCCGGGGCGTCATGCTCATTTTCGTTTCGACCTCCTGCGCGGTTCCACGGTTGCTGCGCAACTACAGGTTCTGGCGCTCGTTGTCGGGATCGTAGAAGGGCGTATCGACGACCTCCGCCTCGATCCGGTTGCCGCGTTGCGCCTTGATGGTGAAGTGGCGCCCCGCTTCGGCCTGCGCCGGCGAGACGAAGGCCATGCCGATTGGCCGGCCGAGGGTCTGTGACCAGGCAATCGATGTGACCCGGCCGAGAATGGCTTCGCCGTCCACCACCAGGTGGCTCTCTTCCGGCAGGGTCGCCGTATCGGCGGGTAGCTGGAAGCCGACGAGCTGGCGCGTGAGGGTGTGCTGTTCACGCGCCTCGATACCGGGGCGGCCGACGAAGAAGGGCTTGCGCCGGGCGATGGCCCAGCCCATGGCGGCCTCGGTGGGGTGGGTCAGGTTGTCGGTATCCTGGCCGACGATGATGTGGCCCTTCTCCAGTCGCAGCACCCGCTGGGCCTCGACACCGAAGGGCCGAATACCGTCGGGCTCTCCGGCGGCCATGAGCTGCTCCCACAGCGCCTCGCCGTAGCTCGCGGGGCAGTGCAGCTCGTAGCCGAGCTCGCCGACGAAGCCGACCCGCATTGCGCGCACCGGGATGCCCGCGACATGGCCCGTGCGCACCTCCATGTAGGGGAAGGCCGCGGCAGAGAAATCGATATCGCTGTCCAGGCGCTCGAGCGCGCGGCGTGAATAGGGACCGGCGATGTTGATCCCGGCGTAGGCGGCCGTGACATTGATGATGTCGACGTCGAGCCGCCACTGGGCGTTCCACCAGAGCATGCGCCGATAAACGTTCTCGACTCCGCCGGTCGTCGCGGTGACGTAGTAGTAGTCCTCGCCGAGGCGCGCGGCGACGCCGTCATCGACGATCGAGCCGGTGTCGTCGGTCATCAGCAGGTAGCGGCTGCGGTTCACCGGCTGCTTCTTGTAGGCGAAGGTGTACATGCGGTTGAGGAACTCGGCCGCGTCCTCCCCCCGCACCTCGATGCCGCCGAGCGTCGATACGTCGATCACGGCGACCGCCTCGCGTACCGCCTTGACCTCGCGGTTGATCGCCTCCTGGCGATCACCGCCGTACCAGGCTGGCCGCAGCCACGCCCCCGCGACCATCATGCGGGCATCCGCGACCTCGTGGCAGCGCTGCATCGCGGTGTAGCGCACCGGGTCGAAGCCGCGCCCGGCGAGGTGGCCGTACTTCTCCGGGAAGGCGGGCGGGCGGTTGGTCGAGGCGCGTGCGCCCTCCAGCGCCTCGCCGGTGGCATCGGCGACCAGCCGCACGGCGTTGACCGCCGCGGTGCGGCCCTGGCTCGGGCCCATGCCGACGGTGGAGAAGCGCTTGACCAGCTCGATCGAGGAGAATCCCTCCTTCGTCGCGTTGACCAGGTCCTTGATCATCAGGTCTTCGTCGAAATCGACGAACTCCTTGCCCTTGGAGTGCGGGAAAATCGGCCAGCCATCGTTGGTCGGTCCGTCGCGCAGTGTCGGATCGGGCAGGGCCGCTGCCTCCGCGCGTGCGGCGGCGCGCCCGGCGGCCTGGCCCTCGCGCTGCGCGCTCGTCAGGGTGCAGGGGCCACAGACCGAGCCGGCGACATGCATCCCCGGCGGCAGCGAGCGGATCGCGAGGCCGTGATTGGATTCGCTGTAGGAGACGTCTCCCCCGGCGTGGGCGATCAGGGAGACTGCGGGGGTCGCGCCGACATCCACGGTGACCAGATCGCAGTCGAAATCGACGCCGGGGGCGGCCGCGTCGTCGATGCGCTCACGGTCGACGATCCGCAGGCCGGCGACACGCTGATTCCGCTCGGTCGCGTGGCGGATGGCGCATCCGGTGTGCACCGCAATGCCGCGGGCATGGACGGCGTCGACCCGCGGGTCGGGGTCGGGGGTGCGGCGCAGGTCGACGACGCTCGCCACGTCGACGCCGGCATCGGCGAGATCGAGGGCCACACCGTAGCCGTCCGCGTTCGCGGTGACGCAGACCGCGCGCTGACCCGGGCGGACCCCGTAGAGTCGCATCAGGCGCTGGACGCCGGAGCCCAGCGCGATCGCGGGCAGGTCATTGCCGTGGAAGACCGCAGGCTGACCGATCGCCCCGGTAGCGATGACCACGCGGCCCGCGCGCAGTTTGGTCAGGCGATCGCCGTGGATCAGGGCCAGCAGATTGTCGCCGAAGCGCCCCGTGCAGGTGGTGTCGGTCCAGATCCGTACCCTCGGCTGTGCCTCCAGCGCGCGCATCAGCTCGTTGCGAACCTTTGCGCCGCTCTCGCCCTCGGCGTCGAAGCGGTGGTAATTGAGACCGCCGCCGCAGAGGGATTCGCGCTCGATCACGACCGTGTCGGCGCCGTCCTCCGCCGCGGCAAGCGCGGCAGCGAGCCCCGCGACACCGCCGCCGACGACGGCGACATCGCAGAAGGCGTAGTTCTTGTCGTAGTAGCCGTGCCCGGCCGCGGTATTGACCCGGCCGAGGCCGGCGGCGCGGCGGATGAAGCGCTCCCAGTAGTCCCAGATGCCGCGCGGGCGGTAGAAGGCGTGGTAGTAGAAGCCTACAGGGAGGAAGCGGGCGAAGCGCTCGGTCAGTCGGGCGCGGTCGCGGCGCAGGCTGCCGCTGTAATGCTGGCCCGTGACGGTGAGACCGCTCTGCGCCGGTACCTGCTCGGCGGGCACGTTGTGGGTGTCGCCGAGCTGGATCAGGGTGTTGGCGTCGTCGCCGGTTAGCGTGAACGGCCCGCGCGGGCGGTGGTACTTGAGCGAGCGCCCGAGCAGCCAGTCGCCGCGCGCGAGCAGCGCGGAGGAGACGGTGTCGCCGGCACAGGCATCGATGCGCGCGCCCTCGAAGGTGAACCGGATGGTGCGGCTGCGGTCGATCAGCAGGCCCCAGGGCTCGGGCAGGCGTTGACTCATGACGACTTCTCCCCACTGGCGAATTCGACGCGCTCGGTGAAGATCTCTGCGGCCGGATAGGTGCGGATGAGGGTGTCGTTGGCCGTGTCGCGCTCGGCGATGAACCAGTAGCTCGTCGGCGCATGGAACCACCATTCGCGGACGACACCGGCCTGGTTATCTACCATGAACACCCAGTCGGCCCAGGTCTCGGTGTCCGCATCCGCCCCTGGGGCGGGCCGGACCTCGCCGCCGTAGACGAATTCGCCGATGTTGCGCCAGCCATTGAGCGGACAGTTCATCAGTTTCATGGTTGTCTTCCCGTCGCTGTTCTCGGGCGGTGGATCGGGGAGCAGGCGCCCAGGCGGCGGGCGCTCGCCCATACCGCGCCGACTAGTGCCCGACCGAAGCCGCGCCGCGCTCGCCGACCTGGTCGAAGCGCGCGAAGCGCCCCATGTCGAAGGCGTGGATGATCTCGGGCGCACGGTCGTTGGCCACGGTCTCGGCCATACGCTTGCCGCAGACCGGCGTCGCCTTGAAGCCCCAAGTGCCCCAGCCTGCGTCGATGTAGTAGTTGTCCAGTGGCGTCTTGCCCATGATCGGCGAGAAATCGGGCGTCATGTCGGTCATGCCGGCCCACTGGCGGTTGAGCCGGACCTCGCCGAGGAAGGGGAAGAGCTCCATGGCGTGCGCCATCAGCCCCTCCTTGAAATCCAGGGTCGAGCGCGTGGTGTAGCCCGGATAGGGATCGGCCGAGCCGCCCATGACCAATTCGCCGCGGGCCGTCTGCCAGATGTAGGTGTGTAGACTGCCGGAGACGATGATCGGGTCGATTACCGGCATGATCGGCACGGAGACGCAGGCCTGCAGGGGGACAGTGCGGATCGGCATGCGCAGGCCCACCATGTCGCCCACGCGCGTCGAGTTGCCCGCGACGGCCTGCAGCACGCGCCCGCAGTGGATCGTGCCGCGATCGGTCTCGACCGCGGTGACGCGGCTGCCCTCGCGGCGGAAGCCGGTGACCTCGGTGTGCTCGTGGATCTCGACACCACGTCGCGATGCCTCATGGGCGTAGCCCCAGGCCACCGCGTCGTGGCGCGCCGTCGCGCCGGGCGGATGGTAGAGCGCACCGAGAATCGGCCAGCGCGCTTCGTCGGAGAGATCGAGCTGCGGGCAGAGTTTGCGGATCTCCCCGGGATCGATCAGTTCGGAGTCGACGCCCTGATGCTTGTTGACTTCCGCGCGCCAGCGCATGGTCCGTAGGGCGGCGTCGGAGTGGGCGAGAGTGAGGTGGCCGCGGTTCGAGAGCATCAGGTTGAGCCCGAGCTCGTGGGACAGGCCGCGCCAGAGCTGCATCGCCTCGTCGTAGAAGCGCACCCCCTCCGGCGTAAGATAGTTCGAGCGCACGATTGCGGTGTTGCGCGCCGTATTCCCGCCGGCGAGATAGCCCTTGTCGAGAACGGCGACCTCGGTAATCCCGTGGTCCTTTGCCAGGTGGTGGGCGGCGGCGAGGCCGTGGCCACCGGCGCCGATGATCACCACGTCATAGCTCGACTTCAGCGCCGGGCGCGGTGGCAGTATGCCCCGCGCTCGGTAGGTGCGGCGCAGGCCGAACTTGAGTAGACCGAAAGCCATGGCGTCGCTCCTCCTGTCTCAGCTCCAGGGGAAGGGGCTGTTCGATGTCGGGTGCAGATCCCCGGTGCGGTAGCGATCGAAGCGGAACGGTTTGAGCAGCTCGCTCTCGCGCCCGATAATCTCCTGGGCAACGAGCGCACCGACGCCGATCATCTTGTAGCCGTGGTTGGAATCGGCGATGAAGTAGCAGTTGTCGCAGAAGGCATCGAACACCGGGAAGTTGTCGGGTGTGAAGCAGCCGATGCCACCCGAGGGCTCGTTCTTGTAGCGCTCCAGGGTATTCTTGAAGCGGTCCTGACAAAAGGCCAGCGCCGATACCCACATGTGGGCGAAATCGGGGCCGACCACGAAATCGGGCGACTCGGGGCCGTAGGGGTCGACGGCAACCTCGTCGGCGGGGCGATCGACCGGAAACGGCGATGCGCCGCCCTGAATGCCGCCGAAATGGAAATCGGGTTTGTAGTAGATGCCCCACATCTTCTCGGTGATCAGCGAGCCGTCGACATCGGAGTAGAGGGGCTGGTCGGAATCGACGTGGATCACCGGCGGCATCTGCCCGTCGTTGGTCTTCTGCAGATCCGGGTCCACGCCGAGCGTGCCCTCCTGCAGACTCCAGTAGGTCCACATCGGCACGTCGGGATGCTCGCCGCCCTTGGGGTCGCGCACGGTGATCGCGGCGGGTAGCTCCAGCATGTCCCAGATCTGCTTGACCCAGGGGCCGACACCGACAACGACATAATCCGTCTCGATGTCGCCGCGCGAGGTCTTCACCTTCGTGACTGCACCGCTGGCGTCGCGCTCGAAGCCGTTGACGCCGACGCCGGTGAGGATGCGCACGCCCTCGGCCTCCGCCTTGCCGGCGAGGCCGTAGATCGAGGCGGTGTTGTTGGCGTAGCCGCCGCGCTTTTCGTGCAGTACCGAGGTCGTGCCCGGCGCCTGCCAGTCGTGGAAGAACTCGCGCATGTAGTCGCGCGAGGCCTTTTCGCCCTCGATGAAGACCGACTCGTAGCCGATCGCCTCCTGCTGCGCCGCGATGGTGGCGACGTCGTCACGCATCACCTCGGGGCTGATCTGCATGTACCCGACCGGGTGGTAGTGGAACGCCTCCGGGTCGCTCTCCCAGACATCGACGCTGTGCGCCATCAGCTCGCGCATCGCGGGCTGGAAGTAGTTGTTGCGCACCACGCCGCAGGCGATACCGGAGGCGCCTGAGGCGATCGCGGTCTTGTCGATCACGAGGATGTCGCTGCCATCACCGCGACCCGCGGCACGCAGCTCCCGGGCCAGGTGCCAGGCCGTGCTGAGGCCGTGGATGCCGGCACCGATGATTACGTAGGGGGAGCGGCTGGGGAAGCTCATCGTCGACTCCGATTGGGTATCTCGTGGGTGTGCGCAGTTACCGTGGCGTGTGCAGACGGCGTGCTCAAGCGATATAATTTGTCGTCCAGATGAATAAAATTCATGCGAGGTGCGGTGTACCGGCGACTTCCCCCCATGGCGGCCCTGCGCGCCTTCGAGGCCGCTGCCCAGTGGTCCAGCTTCAAACTGGCGGCGACCCAACTCCACCGCACGCCCTCGGCGATCAGCCACCAGATCCGGCAACTGGAAGAGGAGCTGGGCACACGGCTGTTCCACCGCGAGCCCGGTGGCCTGCGCCTGACCGATGCCGGCGAGACCTATCTCGCCACGGTCCATGAGGCGCTCGATCAGCTCACCGAGGCGACCACGCGGCTGCGCCGCCGCGGCGGTGCGGGTCCGGTCTCGATCAGCCTGTTTCCCAGCTTCGCCGTGCGCTGGCTCATCCCCCGGCTCAACGACTTCCGCGAGCAGCATCCCGAGGTCGATCTCGCGCTGGTCAATTCCCTGCGTCAGGCCGATTTCGAGCACGATGACATCGACGCCGCGATCCGTTTCGGCACCGGCGATTGGCCCAGCCTGCAGGCGGACCCGCTGATGGTGGAGACCTGCTTCCCGGTCTGTAGCCCTGCCGTTGCCGCGGGGCCACCCTCGTTGCGTAACCCGGGTGATCTCGCCCGCATCGAGCTGCTGCACAACGCCGCGCATCCAGCGGAGTGGCGTGCCTGGCTCGATGCCGCCGGGATCACCGACGTCGACGCCGAGTCCGGGCCTGTCTTCGATGCCTCGAACGAGGTGCTAGCGGCCGCCGTGAACGGTATGGGCGTGGCGCTGGGCCGGCGCCCGCTGATCGACGATGAACTGCGCAGCGGCCGCCTCATCGCACCCTTCGATCAGCAGGTGCAGACACCGGGGCGCTACTGGCTCGTTGCGCCGCGTGCAACGGCGGAGGAGCCGGGCCTGTCGGCCTTTCGTGGGTGGCTGCTCGACCGGGTAGCCGTTGAATATCCCGAATGCGAGGGAGATGGCGTGGACGGGTACGCGACGCATCGGTGACAGCCGACGTCGCCTGGGCGAGAGCGTCCGCGCAGTGTGTGCACGATCCTCCCGCGCTTCGTCCATCGGCGCCGGGTGTACAGTGCTCGGCAGGTACATCCACGCGGGGGCGATGGCTCCCGCTCGAATCCAACCGCCGGGAGGTGCCATGAGCGGAGCACGACCCCTGCGCGTCGCCGCCGCCCAAGTAGAGAGCAGCCTGGGCGATCCGGCCGCGAATGTGCGTCACCATCTCGAAGTCATCGCGGAGGCGAAAGCCGCCGGCGTCGAAGTCCTGCTCTTCCCGGAGATGTCGCTGACCGGTCACGGTGCGGGCGCCGAGGTGCTGCGGCTGTCGCTCGATCGCGACGACCCGCGCCTGAAGCGTCTGGCCGAGGCGGCCGGCGACATGGTGGTCATTGTCGGCATCATGGAAGAGGGGCCCGCCGCCCAGTTCTACAACACCGCGATCGCCCTGTCGCAGGGGCGCCAGGTCTTCCTCCACCGCAAGATCAACTTGGCGACCTACGGCCGGCTTGAGGACGGCAAGCACTTCGCCCAGGGGCGGTATGTCGATACCTGGGAACTCGGTGGGCCGTGGCGCGCCTCGGTGATGGTCTGTGCCGATCTGTGGAATCCCGGCCTGGTCAATCTGGTGGCGCTGCACGGCTGCACCGTACTGTTCGCGCCGATCAGCTCGGCCATCGAGGCCGTCGGTGGCGAGTTCGACAATCCCTCGGGCTGGCACCTCAATGTGCGCTTCTACGCGATGACCTATGGCCTGCCCCTGGTCATGGCGAACCGGATCGGTTGCGAGGGCGATCTGCGCTTCTGGGGCGGCTCCTGCATCGTCGATCCCTTTGGCCGCATCGTCGCCCAGGCAGAGGCCGACGAGTCGACGCTCGTGATCGCCGATGTCGATTACGAGGACGTGCGCCGCGCCCGGTATCTGTTGCCCACCGTGCGCGACTCCAACCTCGGCCTCGTCCTGCGCGAGGCACAGCGCCTGGACAGTCTCATTGGGGTGCCGACCTCGGTGCGCGGCGGCTGAATCCCCGAAGGGCTGCGCTCACGCCGTCGCGACGCGCTCCTGGCGGGGGGTGCGGCCGAATTGGCGTCGATAGCACGCCCCGAAGTGGGACTGCGAGCTGAAACCCGA
The DNA here is from genome assembly GCA_007134775.1 of Ectothiorhodospiraceae bacterium. Taxonomy (GTDB): domain Bacteria; phylum Pseudomonadota; class Gammaproteobacteria; order XJ16; family Halofilaceae; genus Halofilum. The sequence continues at coordinate 8,348 of SLKC01000074.1, forward strand.
CGCCAGCGCCACGTTGAGGATCGACATCCCGGTCTCGAGGAGCAGAATCCGGGCGTGTTCCAGCCGCAGACGCATGTAATAGTCGCGCGGCGAGCACCCGATGTGGTTGTGGAACAAGCGCTCGAGCTGGCGGCGCGAGACGCCGATCTGTGCCGCGATGGTCGAACTGGCGAGCGGTCTCTCGATGTGCGCCTGCATCAGGTCGATGGCAGCGGCCAGCTTCGGTGCGCGGCTGCGTAGCTGGATTTGCTCGGTCATCGGTTGACGATCGGCGGCCCCGCGCATGCGCCCGTGCAGGAATTGGCTGGAGACCGCGCTGGCCAGCTCCTCGCCGTGATCCCGCACAATCAGGTGCAGGACCAGATCGAGCGCCGCCGTACCGCCGGAACAGCTGAAACGTTTGCGGTCGATCTCGAACAGGCTTGGTGTCACCTCAAGGGCAGGGTAGGCCTCGGACAGGGCGGGCAGGCTCTCCCAGTGGGTGGTGCAGCGATAGCCGTCGAGCAGCCCCGCGCGCGCGAGAACGAAGGTGGCCGTACTGAGTGCGCCGATGTGACTCCCGGCACTGGCCTGCGCCCGCAGCCAGGCGAACGTCTCCGCATCGTCGAAACTGTGCGCCTCGAGCCCGGCACAGACGATGACCCGATCCATCGGTGACGTTTCGTGGAGCGCCACGTCGGGCAGTACACTGATGCCGTTGCTGGCGGTAACGGGCTCACCGCCAGGCGTGCAGAGCCACCAGTGGTAGAGGTCGCGCCCGGCGATGCGGTTGGCTGCGCGCAGGGGCTCAATCGCCGAGGTGAAGGCCATCATGGCGAAGCCGGGCACGGGGAGGATGCCCAGGCGTCGGGGCGGTGGGTGATCGCTGTGTTGTCCCTGGGTCGTGTCCGTCTCGGGCGCGACTGTCGCATTCACGATATTACTTGCCCCCGTGGTTGCATCAATTCGCGCAACTCATCGCCTTCCGATGATACCGGGAGTCGCATTCAGAAGAAAGGTGGGGCGAGTGCTGTGCTCCCATGGCGGTGCCGGCAGTTTCCGCCGGTGCCACAGTGGAGATTGTCATGACGCGAGGGCGACGTCGCCGGGAAGGTGGCCGGCGCTCGGCAGGGGCGATACACCAACTACCCTGGCGCAGGGTAGAGAATCGGTTCCGCCCCATGGAGATCGTCCGGCCGGAAGATATCGAGCGGATCCACGAGGCCTCGCTGACCATTCTCGAAGAGATGGGGATCGAGGTGATGAACGACGCAGCGCTGGCACTGCTGGAGAATGCCGGAGCCGAGGTCGATCACAGCAGCGGCATGGTGCGCCTCGATCGCGGTCTCGTTGAACAGGCGCTGACGAGCGTACCGCCGCAGGTCACGCTCACCCCGCGCAATCCCGACCACGCGATCGACCTGGGCGGCACCCATCTGAACTTCAGCCTCGTGGCGGGTCCGCCGAATGTCCACGACCGCGTGCAGGGTCGTCGTTCGGGCAATTACACAGACTACTGCAACTTGGTGCGGCTGGCGCAGAGCCTCAACATCATCCACCTCATCGGCAATCAGCCGACGGCGCCACAGGAGCTGCCCGCGGCCACGCGCCACCTCGATACGTACTGGGCGAACCTGACACTCAGCGATCGCGTCTTCCACGCCACCGCGATCGGGGAGCAGCGAACGCTCGATGCGATCCACATGTGCGCGCTGGCAAGAGGAGTCGAGACAGAAGCGCTCGTCGACTCCCCTGCGCTGCTCACGGTGATCAATGTCAATTCCCCGCGCCGCCTGGATGACGCCCTCTGCGCGGGTCTGATGACAATGGCTCGCTGGGGTCAGCCCTGCGTCATCACGCCGTTCACGCTGATGGGGGCGATGACCCCGGTCACCCTGCCGGCGGCACTGGCGCAGCAAAATGCCGAGGCGCTGTTCGGCGTCGTGCTCACGCAGTTGGTCAATCCGGGGGTGCCCGTCGTCTACGGGGCCTTCACGTCGAATGTCGACATGCGCACCGGGGCCCCCGCCTTCGGCACGCCCGAGAATACCAAGGCCAACCTGATCGCCGGTCAGCTCGCGCGCCGTTACGGGCTTCCCTACCGCACGAGCAATGCCAACGCAAGCAACGTCGCGGACGCACAGGCCGCGTATGAAACCGAAATGGCCCTGTGGGGGGCCGTGCTCGGGGGTGCCCACCTCGTGTATCACGCCGCGGGTTGGCTCGAGGGTGGTCTGACGGCGTCGTTTGAAAAAGTCATCCTCGATGCCGAGATCCTGCAATCGATGGCCGAGATCCTGCAGCCGATCGAGTTCGGCGAGGCGGATCTTGGCCTCGATGCCATCCGCGATGTCGAGCCGGGCGGGCACTTCTTCGGCACCGAACACACCATGGAGCGTTTTGAGACAGCGTTCTATCGGCCGCTGCTGTCGGACTGGCAGAATTACGAGAACTGGGAGGCCGCCGGGAGCGAGGATGCCTATCAGCGCGCGACGGGGATCTGGCAGCAGCTCCTGGAGGGGTACGCGGAACCACCGATGGACGCTGCGGTGCGTGAAGCGCTCAATGATTATGTGACACGTCGGCGGGGGGAGATCGAGCGCGTTGGCCTTGACTTTGAATGACCGGCAGTGATCTCGCAACGGGGCTTCGGGCCGCGTTTCCGGGCTGTCGCTCACAGGCAACGTCAGGTCGCCGCTGCGCCAGCAGGGGACCAGAGGCGAGCCTAATCTTGCTGTTTGCCGGTTGCGCTCCGCAAAGTGTCGTTGTCTAGGCAAATCAACCCATGGGGATGTTTCGATGACGGATGCACAGGAAGACGATATCGATCTGCGGTCGCTGTCGGATGACGAGCTCATCGAGCAGATGCACGACGACCTCTATGATGGCCTGCAGGAGGAGATCGTAGAGGGTACTCAGATCCTCCTCGAGCGTGGTTGGGGGCCGAGCAAGGTCCTGGACGAGGCGCTGGTGGCAGGGATGAATATCGTGGGTGTGGATTTCCGCGACGGCATCCTGTTCGTCCCCGAAGTGCTGATGGCGGCGAATGCGATGAAGGGCGGCATGGAGATCCTGCGCCCACTGCTCGCCGAGACGGGCGCGCCGCCGTTGGGCAAGGCCGTCATCGGTACGGTCAAGGGCGATATCCACGACATCGGCAAGAACCTGGTCACGATGATGTGGGAGGGCGCCGGCTTCGAGGTCATCGATATCGGTATCAACAAGCCGGTCGAGGAGTTCATCGAGGCGCTCGAGACGCATCAGCCCGATATCCTGGGTATGTCGGCCCTGCTGACGACGACGATGCCCTACATGAAGGTCGTCATTGACGAACTGGTCGAGCGCGGCCTTCGTGACGACTACATCGTCCTCGTCGGTGGTGCGCCCCTGAACGAGGAGTTCGGCGAAGCGATCGGCGCCGATGCCTATTGCCGGGATGCGGCCGTGGCCGTGGAAACGGCGAAGGAATTCATGCAGAAAAAGCGAAATGCCGCCGGCTGATCAGGGACTTGGACTGGAGTCGGAGCAGCAGACGCTGATCCTCGCCTGCGGTGCGCTCGCCCACGAGATCGTCGCCCTGATGCGTGCTAACGGTTGGGAGCGATTCGCGGTGCAGTGTCTGCCGGCGGAACTGCACAACCGGCCAGACGAGATCCCGGAAGCGGTACGCGACGGGATCCGCCGGGCCCGTCAGCGGTATGCGGATGTCTTCGTCGCCTACGCCGATTGCGGCACCGGCGGTCATCTCGACCGTGTCTTGGCGGAAGAGGGCGTGGAGCGACTGCCGGGGGCACACTGCTATGAGTTCTACGCGGGCTCGGCCGCGTTCCATGCACTCGCCGAGGAAGAGCCGGGTACGCTCTACCTGACCGACTTCCTCGCGCGCCACTTCGAGCGGCTGATCGTGCGCGGCATGGGGCTGGATCGGCATCCGGAGCTGTTGTCGATCCTGTTCGCCCACTACACGCGCCTGGTGTATCTCGCCCAGACGGAGAATCCGGATCTCGAGCGTCGGGCGAAACAGGCTGCAGAGCGCCTGGGGCTGCGCTACGAGTATCGCTTCACCGGCTACGGTGAGTTGGCATCCACACTGACCGGGGTCCACGACGGCCGGGCAGCGACCGAGAGGGTGATCGAATGGCGGCGAAGCTGATTCGCGTCTACTGGCGTGACATCCCGGCGCAGGTCATTGCGAAGAAGGGGCGAACGTCCGCCAAGCGCATGCTCAGCCAGCGCTTCCAGGAGGCCATTGACCGCGCGGCCATGCGCGCCGGCCGGGGTAGCTCGGACGCCTACATGGCCGATTGGCGGCGCGAGCCCGAGTCGTGCGCCGACGATGATCTCGAGGGGGTGGCGGAGGCCGCCGCGGCCGAGTTCGAAGCGGCCTATTCCGACGACGACCTCCAGGCGCTGGTGCGGGGCAAGGGCCACCTGGAAGACTCGAGCGAATGATCGTTACACAGATGCAAGGTCGCTACCGGCGCGACTCGTTCAGGAGGTGAGGCAATGTACGCTGTCCGTCGCTGGGCCGTGCGCCATGCCCGGGGTCTCGAGATGTTCTACGCCGGCTTCGAGCGGGTGCTGCTGTTTCTCGAGCCGGTGATCCGCCGCATTGGCTATAAGCGACTGGAGCGGCCGGTAGCCTGGGTGGAGAAGAAGACCAAGGGGTTTCTGTTCGACTGCAAGATGTGCGGGCAGTGCGCGCTGTCGCGTACGGGTATGTCCTGCCCGATGAACTGCCCGAAGCAGCTGCGCAATGGCCCTTGCGGTGGTGTTCGGCCCAACGGCAACTGCGAGGTCAAGCCCGACATGAAGTGTGTCTGGGTGGAAGCCGCCGAAGGCGCAAAGCGGATGAAGGCGGGGTCGACCATCCAGATCGTCGACGAGCCCGTTGACCGCCGGCTGGAGGGCAGCTCCTCCTGGCTGCGTGTGGTCTGGCTGAAGACCGAAGACAAGCGCAAGGCGGAACAGGAGGATGCTGCATGAAGTTCGAAGACGAACCGGTTCCCGGCTTTCAGCTTCCGATCCTTCCCGGTCACAGCTCGCCCGGACGTCTTGAGCGTGTGCTCCGAGCCGGGCGTTTTGCCGTGACCGCGGAGATCGCGCCGCCCGATTCGGCCGACCCGGATGACGTCTATCTGCGCGCCCGCATCTTCGACGGCTATGTCGACGCGATCAACGCGACCGACGGCTCCGGTGCCCACTGCCACATGTCCTCCGTCGGCGTCTGCTCGCTGCTCACGCGCGAGGGCTACGCGACGATCATGCAGGTCTCCTGCCGCGACAAGAACCGCATCGCGATGCAGGGCGACATCCTCGGGGGCGCGGCGATGGGCGTGGCGAATGTCCTCTGCCTCACCGGGGACGGCGTGCAGGCGGGCGATCATCCCGAGGCGAAGCCCGTATTCGACTACGACTGCATGAGCCTGTTGGAAAACGTCCGGATGATGCGCGACCAGGGACAATTCCGCAGCGGACGCAAGCTGACGGCGACGCCGAAACTGTTCGCCGGTGCCGCGGCGAATCCCTTCGTCCCGCCCGCGGATTTTCGCGTCGAGCGGCTTGCCAAGAAGATCGCCGCCGGTGCGCAGTTCGTCCAGACCCAGTACTGCTTTGATATCGAGATGCTGCGCGCATTCATGGAACAAGTGCGCGAGCGCGGCCTGCACGAGAAGGTCTTCATCCTCGTCGGTGTCGGCCCGCTGGCGTCGGCCAATGCGGCGCGCTGGATCCGTGCCCATGTGCCCGGGGTGCACATCCCCGACGAAATCATCGATCGCCTGGCCGGGGCGCAGAAGCCGAAGCTGGAAGGGCGCAAGATCTGTGTCGAGATGATCCAGCAGATCCGCGAGATCGAGGGCGTCCACGGCGTGCACGTAATGGCGTTCCGCCAGGAGGAGGCGGTCGCCGAGATCATCGATGCCTCCGGTGTGCTCGACGGGCGCATACCCTGGCATCCCCACCGCGATACCGTAACCGAAGAACAGAGGGCCGTGTCATGACCGAGACCGTCGTTAGCTCCGCCAAGAAGGAGTGGGTAATTGGATTCGAAAGACCGTTCACCGTCATCGGTGAGCGGATCAACCCCACGGGCCGCAAGCTCCTGGCCCAGGAGATGGCGGCGGGCGACTACTCCCGGGTGAAGGCCGATGCGCTGGCCCAGGTCGAGGCCGGTGCCCACATGCTCGACGTCAATGCGGGCATCCCGCTCGCCGACGAGCCGGCGATCCTCGCCGAGACGGTGCAGCTCGTGCAGTCGCTGACCGATGTGCCGCTGTGTATCGACTCGTCGATTATCAAGGCGCTCGAGCGTGGCCTTGAGGTCTATCGTGGCAAGGCACTGGTCAACTCCGTCACCGGTGAAGACGAGAGCCTCGAGGCGGTGCTACCGCTGGTCAAGAAGTACAACGCCGCCGTGGTTGCCATATCGAACGACGAAACGGGGATCTCCGAAGACCCCAATGTCCGGTTCAATGTGGCGAAGAAGATCGTCGAGCGTGCCGAGGATCACGGCATTCCGCGCAGCGATGTCGTGGTCGACCCCCTGGTGATGCCGGTCGGCGCGGTGAACACGGCGGGGCGCCAGGTCGCCCAGTTGCTCACGCGGCTCAAGGACGAACTTAAGGTGAACAGCACCTGTGGGGCGTCCAATGTCAGCTTCGGCCTGCCCAACCGCAACGGCCTCACGGCGTCGTTCCTCAGCACGGGCATTACGAGTGGGTTGACCTCGGCGATCATGAACCCCCTGCACGAGCCCGAGATGCAGGCCGTGCGTGGTGCCGACGTGATGATGGGTCACGACCCCGATTGCATGCGCTGGATGCGCGCCTACCGTGATCCCGCGCAGGTGGCAGCGGAAAGCGGGGGCGGCAAGAGCCGCCGCCGGGGTGGGCGCAGCCGTCGTGGCTGACGACGCGCTCGTCGTCTTCAGTCCCTCGGGCCGGCGGGGTCGCTTCCCCGTCGGTACGCCGGTACTGCAGGCGGCGCGTGCCCTCGGTGTCGACATTGACTCGGTCTGTGGCGGCCGCGGCCTCTGCGGTCGCTGCCAGGTCGTGCTCTCCGAGGGCGAGTTCCCGAAGTATGGCGTCGATTCCCAGCCGGATCACCTAACGGAATTCTCCGAGACCGAGCGTGATTACGAGGCCCAGGTCGGAAAGCTGCGCACGGGGCGGCGGTTGTCGTGCTCGACTCAGATTCTTGGCGATGTCGTCATCGATGTCCCGCCCGACAGCCAGGTCCACAAGCAGATCGTGCGCAAGGATGCCGGCGCCTACGACATCGAGCTCGACCCCGTGGTACGGATGTACTACACGGAAGTCCAGGAACCGTCGATGCACGATCCATCAGGGGATCTGCGACGGCTGCTGGAGGCGCTCGAGTTCGAGTGGCGCCTGGAGGACATCCGCCGCTGCGATCTGCGGGTGCTGCAGGATTTGCAGCCGGCGCTGCGCAAGGGCGACGAATGGGCGGTCTCCGTCGCCGTCCACAATGGCAACGAGATCATCGGTGTCTGGCCCGAGTTCTTCGATCAGATCTACGGCATCGCCGTCGATATCGGCTCGACCACGGTCGCGGCCCATCTCTGCAACCTCTCCTCTGGTGAGGTGGTCTCATCCGCGGGCGTGATGAATCCACAGATCCGCTTCGGCGAGGATCTGATGAGCCGGGTCTCCTACGTGATGATGAACCCGGGGGGGGAGGCCGACCTCACGCGCGTCGTCCGTGAGGCGCTCGATGAACTGTTCGGCGAGGTCTGCGCGGATGCCGGTATCGAGCGCCAGCAGGTCATGGAGGTGACCTTTGTCGGCAACCCGGTCATGCATCACCTCCTGCTGGGTATCAATCCGGTTGAACTCGGCGGCGCACCCTTTGCGCTGGCGACCGACGAGGGCGTTACGGTCTGGGCCGCTGAACTCGATCTGACGCTGCACAAGAATGCACGTGCCTACGTCTTGCCCTGCATTGCCGGCCATGTCGGTGCCGATGCCGCGGCCGTCGTGCTCTCGGAAAAGCCCTACCTGCGTGAGGAGATGACGCTGCTGGTCGATGTCGGCACCAATGCCGAGATCGTGCTGGGCAACCGCAAGCAGCTCATGGCCTGCTCGAGCCCGACGGGGCCCGCGTTCGAAGGGGCGCAGATCTCCTCGGGCCAGCGCGCCGCCAACGGCGCGATCGAGCGGGTGCGCATCGATCCACAGACATTGGAGCCGCGATTCAAGGTCATCGGCTGCGATCTGTGGTCGAACGAGGAGGGATTCGACGCCGCTTCCGCGGACGTCGGCGTCAACGGCATCTGCGGCTCCGGCATCATCGAGGTGATCGCCGAGATGTACCTGGCCGGCATCATCAACCAGGATGGTGTCATCGATGGTCGACTGACCGAGCGCACGGACCGCATTGTTGCTGATGGCCGCACCTGGAGCTATATCGTCCATCGGGGTGAGGCGACCATCCAGGTTACCCAGAATGATGTCCGCGCCATCCAGCTCGCCAAGGCCGCGCTGTATGCGGGCATTCGCCTTTTGATGGACCGCATGCACGTCGAGGAGATCGAGCGCATCCGCCTCGCCGGTGCGTTCGGCAACCACATCGACGTGACCTACGCGATGGTGCTCGGGCTGATCCCCGACTGTGATCTCTCGAAGGTGAACTCGGCGGGCAATGCCGCCGGTCTCGGTGCGCGGATTGCGCTCCTCGACCGCAAGGCGCGCCACGAGATCGAGGAGACGGTGCGGCGGATCGACAAGGTCGAGACCGCGGTCGAGCCAAAGTTCCAGGAACACTTCGTCGAAGCGATGGCGTTCCCCCACAAGACCGCTCCGTTTCCGAACCTGCGCAAGGCGGTGGCACTACCCGACGTCGACCACTCCGCCTCGGCCCGGAGCCAGGACGGGGACTCGGGCCGACGGCGCCGGCGCCGGCGCTAGGAGCCTGTCCGAGTAATCTGTGCCGTCGCGAGCGCGTGGCACAGCGAGCAGATTGCGGCGATCGTGAAACGAGCATGGTGGGGCCCATGTGAGTTGAGCGATCGCCGCAAGATGCCGCTGTGGTGCGCGCGCAGTAGGCTCACGGTTACTCGGACAGGCTCCTAGGTCGGGCACCATCCGGGATCGAGCCCCGGTTGTCCGAAGCGCCCCAGTGAGCGCTTGGAGCGATTGCCGGGCCGCGGTACAAGCTGGCGCCGGTGCAGAGGAGGCAGACGACCACCGGATTCCGTCTGGCGAACCGGGCGGCGGGCCCGTGCTCAGCTCGAGCGACCGCGGGGGGGGCTCGCGGCGCGCCCTCTACCGCCGCTCATTTCGTTGAATCCCGGCGCTTCATGGTCGGTCGGTGAATCAGCGCCTTGCTTGTCAGCGGTCTCGGCATCCGGCGGGGTGCGGACAAAGGCCTGAGCCCCCTCCTTCGGCAGCTCTGGTTCCACGCCCGGCTTCTCACTGACGAGGTCGGCTTCGCCAATCCGCGTACCGCGCAGGCGCCGCTCTTCGCGTGGCGGGATCCCATAATAGTCGCGATAGCACTTCGAGAAGTGCGGCGCCGAGACGAACCCGCAGGCGAAGGCAACATCGACGACCGAGATCGACGTCTGGAGCAGGAGCTGACGGGCTCGAGCCAAGCGTAGCTCCAGATAATACCGGGTCGGCACGCAGTGGAGGTGTTTCTGGAACAGGCGCTCGAGCTGGCGCCGCGAGACCCCGACATGGCGCGCCAGTTCGTCGAGGCTGATCGGTTCCTCGATGTTGGACTCCATGATCGAGACTGTCTCAATCAGCTTGGGCTGGCTGGTGCCCAGGCGCAGCTGCAGCGGGATGCGTTGGCGGTCGTGGCGTCCGCGGATGCGCTCGCAGGCGAAGGCCTCCGAGATCGCGGTCGCGATCTCCGTACCGATCTGCTGACTGATGAGATTGAGCATCATGTCCAGCGGGGCCGTTCCGCCTGCGCTGGTATAGCGGTCGCGATCGATCTCGAAGAGTTCGTACGACACCACCACCCGGGGGAAGGCCTCGCGCATGCTGGCGATGTTTTCCCAGTGGAGGGTGCAGCGATAGCCGTCGAGCAGGCCGGCCCGGGCGAGGACGTGACTGCCGGTGCACAGGGCGCCGAAGTTCATCTTCTGCTGACCCAGCTTGCGTAGCCAGGCGATGGTGCTGCGGTCGCAGGCGGCCTCGACATCGAGGCCGGAGCAGACAAAGAGGGTGTTGAGGTCCTGGGCCCGGCTGATCGATGCATCCGGGGTCACGGCGAGGCTGTTGCTTGCCGTGACCGGCTCGCCGTCAATGGTGTACGTTACCCACTGATACAGCTCCTTGCCACTGAGGCGATTGGCCATGCGCAACGGCTCGATCGCTGAGGCAAAAGCGATCATCGAATAAAAGGGCGTCAGCAGGAACCCAAGGCGAATGGGCCTGCCCGTGCTCTGTTCGCTATCCGCCATCGCCCTCTTCCGCAGCCGGCATGGCGCGCTACCGGCGCCGTGAGACGGGGAATTTATGCATAAACCATCAGGGGCCGCAAGTTGTGGATCGCCCACATGGAGGAGCTGGCGATGAGTCCCGGAATGGGCGCGGCCAATCAGGGGCGTGTTTTTGCGTTGGGTTCAGCGGTGTCGTTCGCGCTCATCCCGCCGCTGGCGCGGTTGGCCTACGATGATGGTGCATCGCCGGGCACGGTGATCCTCGTGCGCCTACTCTTCGGAGCACTGGCCGGAGCGGGCGTCGTGCTCCTGCTGCGTCGCCGGTGGACCATCCCGCGGCGGGACTGGTTGGGAACCGGTCTCGTCTGTGTCGGTTGGGTCGCAGTGACCGTCGGCTATATGGCCTCTTTTTACTATATACCGGTCAGCCTGGCCGTGCTGATTTTCTTTACCTTTCCCGTGCTGATCGCGGTATTTGGCCCCCTGATCGCGGGCCAGCGCCCCGAGCCGGGGATGCTTGTGCTCGCCCTGCTCGCCTTCTGCGGCCTGGCACTCGCGCTCGGACCCGATGTCGCCGGTCTCGACTGGCGCGGCTGCGTGCTCGCCTTCATTGCGGCGATGGGCGCGGCAACGACCTTCATCGCCGCGCAACGGCTCGTTGTCGAGCAGGATCTCTTTGCGTTCAGCTTCCATCTCCACGCGGTCTGCTTCGTGGTGGTCCTGCTCGGCTACGCCGTCGCCGGTCTGCCCGAACTGCCGGCCACGGCGAGTGGGTGGCTGCCGCTGGTCGGAGTGGCAGCGTTCTACATCTCTGCGGTTCTGATGCAGTTCGGGGCGATTCGACTGGCCGGACCGGCGCGCGCCTCCGTGGTCTACAATGCCGAGCCCGTCCTGACCATGCTGGGTGCAGCGCTGATCCTCGGCGAGCTGCTAGGATCATGGCAGTGGGGTGGGGCCGCGCTGGTGATTACCGCCGTGGTGCTCTCCACCCGCGTCGACCGGGGGCCGTGACTGTGGGCGGTCAAGGGCAATGACGCTGCGGTGCAGGGAAGCTATCATGTAACGCTTGTCAGCCTGTTGGTCGAACTGAGTGAATCGACGGCGGGGGAGCGCGGGCCCGAACCATGGAAACGGATGAAATGACGGTGAAGTCGCGATACGACCTTGACGAGCTCGTCGCCTGTGGCGAAGGGCGACTGTTCGGGCCGGGCAATGCGCAGTTGCCAGTGGCGAACATGCTGATGTTCAATCGCATCGAGAACATCAACGATCACGGGGGGGAGTTCGGCAAGGGGGAAGTCGAGGCCGAACTCGATGTGCATCCCAATCTTTGGTTTTTCCATTGCCATTTTCCCGGCGATCCGGTCATGCCGGGGTGCCTCGGACTGGATGCGCTGTGGCAGTTGCTCGGGTTCTTCCTGGGCTGGTCGGGCGGTCCGGGCAAGGGGCGGGCACTGGGGGCCGGCAACGTGAAGTTCAGCGGTCAGATCCTGCCGTCGAATGAGCTGGTACGTTACCGTCTAGACATCAAGCGTGTGATTCGCCGCGGCTTGATCATGGGGTTGGCCAACGGTGTGGTGACTGTTGATGGCAAGGTCATCTATCGGGCGGAGGATCTCAAGGTGGGATTGTTCGAGGATCCCGGCAGTGCCCTGTAGGGTCGGTTGAATGGGTGGCTGGCGCGGCAATCCTGCTGATTGAGGTAAGGAGGCAGTCGTGCGACGAGTTGTGGTAACCGGCTTGGGCATCGTTTCGTGCCTGGGCCACGATCGCGATAGTGTCACCGAGGCGTTGCGGCTTGGCCGCTCTGGAGTACGCTATAAGGAGGCGTACGAGGAGAAAGGGCTGCGCAGCCGAATCGCGGCTTGGCCCGACATCGACCTGGATGAACGGGTGCCGCGCAAGCCGCGGCGCTTCATGGGCGATGCCGCGGCCTACGCCTATGTCGCGATGGAGGATGCGGCCCGGGATGCGGGCCTGGATCCAGAAGATCTCGCTGATCCGCGCATTGGCCTGATCGTCGGGTCGGGGGGTGGCTCGACATCCTATCTCGTGAATGCCGCGGACACCCTGCGTGAACGAGGGGTGCGCAAGCTCGGCAGTTTCCTCGTGCCGAAGGTGATGTGCAGCACCACATCGGCCTGCCTGGCCACCCCATTCCGCATCCGCGGGGTCAACTACTCGATCTCCTCGGCTTGTGCCACCAGTGCCCACTGCATCGGTAACGCGATGGAGCAGATCCAGCTGGGCAAGCAGGATATTGTGTTTGCGGGCGGGGGTGAGGATGAACACTGGTCACTCACCATGCTGTTCGATGCCATGGGCGCGCTGTCCTCGAAGTACAACGACGCGCCGGAGCGCGCCTCGCGACCCTACGACCGCGATCGCGACGGCTTCGTCATTGCCGGTGGCGGCGGCATGCTCGTAATGGAAGAGCTCGAGCACGCGCGCGCACGGGGCGCGCCGATCCTCGCCGAGATCACGGGCTACGGCGCGACGTCGGATGGCCACGACATGGTGGCGCCCAGCGGCGAGGGCGCCGTGCGCTGCATGCACCAAGCACTGGCCAACGTCGAGGGGTCCGTCGATTATGTCAACGCCCACGGTACGAGCACGCCGGCCGGGGACATCACCGAACTCGATGCCATCAAGGAGGTCTTCGGCAGCGCCGTGCCGCCCGTGGCATCGACCAAGTCGCTGACTGGGCACTCCCTCGGTGCCGCTGGCGTGCAGGAGGCGATCTACTCGCTGCTCATGATGGCGAACGACTTCATCGCGCCCTCCGCCCATATCGAGAATCTCGACCCCGGCGCGGAGGGGGTGGATATCGTCACCGAGTGCCGCGACGATGTCCGCCTCGATGCGGTCATGTCGAACAGCTTCGGATTCGGTGGCACCAACGCCACGCTGGTATTCAGCCGATATCGCGACTGAGTAGCACGGAGTCGGTCGTTCAGCCGTGGACGCGGCCGTCGGCGTCGACGGCGTAGAGGCGCGTGCGCACCGGATCGGCCGGCGCGGGGATCGAGGCCGGCAGGGCGTGCCTGGCGAGCACGCCGCGCAGCATCCAGCGCCGGTCGGATGCGTGCAGGCGCGGGCGGGAAAACGGGTTTGCCGGCTTGTCCGCGCGCAGGCGCTCGACGATACACCAGCCTCCCCGGATGATGACGCGGATCTCCGCCGCAAAACGCCCCCGCAGTCGCCGGGGCAGGTCGGCGCCCTCGTAGAGCCACCAGGCAGCGCGCTCGATCTGCTCGCCCAGCAGCGTCTGTACCGCGGGCGAGGCCTCACCGCGACGCAGGATGGCCTCATCGACGCCGTGGCGGGCGAGGTCGCGCTCGGGGATGTAGAGCCGGTCACGTGCGACGAAATCCTGCTCCAGATCCTGCAGGAAGTTGATCAGCTGTAGTGAGGTGCAGACGCAGTCGGCCGCCCGAAGATTGGCCGGCGTGGCGGCACCGGCCAGGTGGAGGAGCAGGCGGCCGATCGGGTTGGCCGAACACTCACAGTAGGCCAGCAGCGCCTCGAAGTCGGCGTAGCGGTGGCAGGTCACATCCTGGCGGAAGGCCGTGAGCAGGTCGTCGAAGGGCTCGCGCGGGAGATCGTAGCGCCGTATCGTGTCGGCCAGTGCAATCCACAGTGGGTCGGCCGGGGGCGCACCGGCGTGGGTGGCGGCGAGCGCCTCCGCCATCGCTTCGAGGCGCGACAGCCGCACGTCCGGCGCCACTGTACCTTCATCGGCGTGGTCATCGGCGCGACGCGCGAAGGTGTAGATCGCCGCGACCGGGTCGCGCATAGGCCGGGGCAGCAGTCGCGATGCCACCGGGAAGTTCTCGTAGTGCGCGTGTGCGCTCAGCCGGCAGTGCCGGTAGGCCTGTACGATATCCATCGTGGCTCCCGTGATACGATCGGTGCCGTCGGAGGAAGGGGATCACTTCACCATGCGCCGATTTCTACGTGCTTTCGCCCTCGGCCTGTTGATCGGTGGCCTGGCCGGCCTCTGGTTCGGCATCAATATCGGGCGCGATGCGCCGCTCCTGTCGAACCCGTTGACGGTCCATGAACCGGCTGCGCAGGAGCGGCTTGCCGATCGCTCCGGAGGCGCTTCCGCCGGCTAGCCGCGCGTCTGTTCTACTTGCCGCCGCGACGGGATGCACCGGTTCTCCGGCCCGGGCCATTGCGCTGATCGCCACTGTCGTCCGGACCATCGCCACCCCGTATCTCGTCTCGCGCCTCTGCGAGGTCCGTGTCGTCTGTTTGCTGCCAACCGTGGCGTACTGTGCGCAGCAGCCTGAGCAGATCGGCCGGCGTCGCCAATATCACCCCACTGCGGCGGGCGCCGTCCTCGATCGCGGGATCGATGTCGAGCGCCGCGGTGAGAAATTGCTCGCCAGGTACGAACAGGATTACATAGGTTGCCGCCTCTCGGGCCTCCAAAGTCGCGGTCGCTCGAGCCAGGCCCTCGATGGTGTTGCGCAAGTGGCGACTGTAGGCGGTCAACAGCCGGTCGCGCTCACTGCGTCGGGTGGCACGTCGAGCCGCAACATAGGGCGTCAGATCGATGCAATCGGCGATCGGCAGGCGACGGCCATCGACCATGTGTACGAGCACGGCGGTGCTCGGGTCACCATCGACAGGCTCACAGTAGGGCTCGGCCGCGGCCAGCTCGATGACCTGTGCGAGCGTCGGTGCGCCGCACCGGCTGCCCTCGGTCGGGCGAGCGGCCCGCGAGCGGTCACCGGTAAGGCGTGCCAGGCGGTCGAGTTCCTGTTCGATCGGCGCGAGGCGCGCGCGCACCGTGCGGCGAAAGTGCTCGCCGACGCCCCCGCCGCAGTCATGATCACTCGCGGCAGCGGCCGATGGCAGGCCGCGATAATGTGCCCGTTCATTCGCGACCTCCCGCCGTAGCTCCTCTGCTTCCTGCCACAGTCCCATCCGGATCTCGATCTCACCCTGCCTTTCGGCCGTTTCCCCCTCAAGGGTCTGCAGCCGTCGACGCAGACGGGCATAACCGATGGCCGTCGCCACCACCCCGGCGATGACGACCACCAGCGCGATGGTGAGGGCCCCCGTGGGGGTCATCACGGTTCCCGCCGCACCGCCAGATGCCGCCAGAGTTCATCGGGCTGTTCGATCATCCCGTCGGCTCCCCAGGTTGCTGGATCGGCCTCCGGCTCGATATAGCCGAACAGGGCGACTAGCGTGCGGCTACCGGCGGCCCGGCCCGCGACGATGTCGCGCTCGGCATCGCCTACGTAGATGGCGCGCGAGGCGATCGTGCCCGCTGTGCGACAGGCATAGTGAATCGGGGCCGGATCGGGCTTACGCGTAGACAGGCTGTCGCCGGAGACGATACAGGCGGCGCGCTGTCGCAGCCCTAACGCTTCCAGCAGCGGCTCCGTCAGCCACCCGGGCTTGTTCGTGACCACACCCCAGCGCATGCCCTGCGCTTCGAGCTCATCGAGCAGCGCTGTGATGCCGGGGAAGGGCCTGGACTCGCGCGCGATGTCGCGCGCGTAGCGCTCGAGAAAGGTGCGATGGTGGTGCGCCGTCTCGTCCCCTGCCACCGTATCGCCGAACGCGAGGCGCAACAGGGCGGCTGCCCCGTTCGAGACGTGCGGGCGCACGGCCTCGTAGTCGAGTGGTGCTCGCCCCTCGGCCGCCAGTACGTCGTTGAGGGCCCGAATCAGGTCGGGCGCCGTGTCGATCAGCGTGCCATCCAGATCGAACAGGACGGCGTCGGTGTCACGCACTGTCGTTCTCCGGCTTGCGAGCCGACATCATGTAGTTCACCGCCGGATCGGGGTCGAGTCTGCAGGTCCGCAGCAGCGGGTTGTAGGCGACCCCCGTTGTTGCGACTGCCTCAAGGCCCGCGGCACGGATCAATGCGGCCAGCTCCGCCGGGCGGATCAGCCGGTCGTAACGGTGTGTCCCCCTCGGCAGCAGGTGCAGGACGTATTCGGCGCCCGCAATCGCCAGCAGCCACGCCCGCGGTGTGCGGTTCAGCGTCGAAAAGACCGCCACGCCACCTGGGCGCAGCAGGTGTCCGGCAGCGGCGACGACGGCGGCCGGGTCGGGCACGTGTTCAAGCAATTCCATGCAGGCGACGACATCGTAGCTGCCGGGTTGTTCGCCCGCGAGGGCCTCGGCGTCCATCTCGCGGTAGTCGATCGCGAGATCGGTCTCGGCCGCATGGGCACGGGCAACGGCGAGCGCCTCGGCGGCGAGGTCGATCGCCGTGACCGCGGCCCCCTCGCGCGCGAGGGCCTCGGCGAGGAGCCCGCCACCGCAGCCAATGTCGGCGACACGGCGATCGTGCAGCCCCCCGGCCTGGTCGCGGATCCAGGCGAGGCGCAGCGGGTTGAGGTCGTGCAGCGCCTTCGAGCTGCCGTCGGGGTCCCACCATTGCTGCGCCATCGCGTCGAAGCGGCGCAGCTCGTCGGCATCCGCATTCGGCGTTGGCTGTGCTTCGTCGGGCCGGGTCATGGCGATTCCATCGGGTGGGGTCAACGGGCCGCAGCGATCCGATCGCGCCAGTTGGCGGTGCGCGCCGTGATGTCGGCCTCGTCGAGGCCCGTCAGATGGCCGTCACGCACGAGTTCGCACCCAGCGACCCAGACCGAGCGGACCCTGTGACACCCCGTGGCGTAGACGAGCTGCGAGGTGACATCATGCACCGGTTGGGTATCGGCGTGGGTGAGGTCGACGGCGACAAGATCGGCCGCCTTGCCCACCTCCAGTGACCCGATCTCGTCTTCGAGGCCCAGTGCGCGAGCCCCATGGATCGTCGCCATGCGCAGCGCAGTGGCCGCGGGTACGGCTGCGGCATCGCCCGTGACGCCCTTGGCCAGCAGCGCGGCCGTTCGCATCTCGCCGAAGAGGTCGAGGTCGTTGTTCGAGGCCGCCCCGTCCGTGCCGAGGGCGACATTCACACCGGCGTCGAGCAGGCGCTGCACGGGGCAGAAACCGCTTGCCAGCTTGAGATTGGCCTCGGGGCAGTGGATCACGTTGGCGCCGGTGCGGCCCACCAGCGCGATCTCGTCATCGGTCACGGCCGTCATGTGGACCGCCAGGAACGTGGGGGCAAGCAGGCCGAGCCGGTGTAATCGGGCCAAGGGGCGCTCGCCATTCGATTCCACTGCCGCACGGCACTCGCCTTCGGTCTCGTGGACGTGCATATGCACGCCGACATCGAGCTCGTCGGCGTAGATGCGGATCTGCTCCAGGGGACCGTCCGAGACCGTATAGGGGGCATGGGGGGCAAAGGTCGTCGTGACCAGGGGGTGACCGCGGAACTGGTCGTGCAGTGCCAGGCCCTTCTCGAGGTATTGATCCGGACCATCGGCGTAGGGGGTGGGGAAATCCAGCAACAGCATGCCTGCGACCACCCGCATGCCGGCCCCCGCGGCCCGCGCCGCCGTGGTCTCCGGGAAGAAGTACATGTCCTGGAAGCAGGTAGTGCCGCCGCGCAGCATCTCCGCGAGAGCGAGATCGACGCCGTCCTGGACGAACTGCTCGTCCACCCACCGGCCCTCGGCCGGCCAGATGTGCTCCTGCAGCCACTGCATCAGCGGCAGATCGTCGGCCATGCCGCGCAGCAGGGTCATAGCCGCGTGGGTATGGGCGTTGATCAGCCCCGGCATCAGCGCGTGGCCGGGCAGCTCGCGCAGTGGCGCGTTCGGATAGCGCTGTGCGGCCTCGCCGCGCGGGAGGATATCCGCAATGCGCCCGGCGCGAACGGCCAGGACATGGTCCACGAGCACGCGGTCGGCCGAGTCAACCGTAACGAGCCAGTGTGGAGCGAGTAGGAGTTCGGGGGCGGTGTCGGGCATCGATTCCATGGAGGGGACGATACCGTCGGGCCCGGATCGGAACAAGCGCACGCCCCGGAGACCGCATTTGCAATGGGCGTGCGCTGTGGCTACACTTCGCGGCTCGCCGCGCCAGCGGCGGAATCGACTTCACGACTCCTTGCCTCACCGCCCCAGGCGCGGGAGGCGATAGCCGAAAGGAGAGACCCTTGCGACATTATGAGATCGTCTTTCTGGTCCACCCCGACCAGAGCGAGCAGGTCCCTAACATGATCGAGCGCTACCGCGCGATCATCGAAGGCTCGGGGGGAACCGTTCACCGCCTCGAAGACTGGGGACGGCGTCAGCTCGCCTACTCCATCAACAAGGTTCACAAGGCGCACTACGTGCTGCTCAACGTCGAATGCGACGCGGAGGCGCGCGATGAACTCGTCAGTGCGTTCCGCTTCAATGACGCCGTGTTGCGTCACCTCGTGTTCTCCCGGCCGGAGGCGGAGACGGAACCCTCCCCACTGGCGAAGAAGGAGGACAAGCAGCGCGACACCGAGCGCAAGGCCGCGCGCCAGCAGCCGCCGCAGGCCGAGGGCGAGGCCGAGGCGCGCGAAGCCGACAGCGAAGCCTGAAGAGCGAACCGAGGAGTAGCCGACCATGTCCCGTTTTTTCCGCCGGCGGAAGTATTGCCGTTTCACCGCGGAAGGCGTCACCGAGATCGATTACAAAGATATCGAGACGCTGAAGAACTACGTCACCGAGACCGGAAAGATCGTGCCGAGCCGGATCACCGGTACCAGCGCGAAGTATCAGCGCCAGCTGTCGAAGGCGATCAAGCGCGCCCGTTATCTCGCGCTGCTGCCCTACAGCGACAGCCACAAGTAGTCCCCGCGCGGTGCCGGTCGGGGAGGCCCGGCCGCATGGGCTGCCGGTCATGAATGGGTTTGCCGCCTGGATTATGCGCGGGCCGATGTACGCATCGGCGCTGGCGACGGTGGCCCTGCTTCTCGGGGCCGCGCTGCCCCCGTTTGCCTGGCTCAGTGCGGCGATCCTCGCCCTGGTCATCCTCGCCACGGGCAGTGGCGGCCTCGCCCGCGTGGCGTTGCCTGGTGTCGTGGTCGCGACCGTGGCGGCCTGGCTCGTAACCGGATCGCCCTGGCTTGTCTTCGCGTTGGCTTTGGTGAGCTGGGGGCCTGCACTGGTGGTCGCCGGTACGCTACGGGCGACTGTGCGGCTCGACCTCGCATTGTTCGCGGCCGCGCTGATGGGGTGGATCGTCGTGCTCGGCATCCAGCTGGCGGCTGCCGATATGGCGGCACTCTGGCAGGACGTGCTTGCGCGCATGATGCCGCCGGAGGCATTGGGCCGCGAGCTCGATGTCGAGCCGGCCGCTCTGGAGCAGGTGTATGCCCGGGTCGCTCCACTGATGACCGGGCTGGTGGCGGCATCGCTTGTGCTCAGTGGAATTACGGCCACCCTGCTGGCGCGTTGGTGGCAGGCGACGCTGTATAATCCGGGCGGTTTTCGTGCGGAGTTTCATGGCCTTCGCCTCGGGCAGACGGCCGCGCTCGTGACCGTCGGCCTGATGGCAGCGGCAGCCTTCACCGAATCGGCGCTGCTGTTCGCGGTGGCGGTGGTGCCGGCGACGGTCTTCCTGATCCAGGGGCTTGCCGTGGTCCACGGTGTGGTCGCCGTGCGTGGCCTGCAAGTGGGCTGGCTCGTGGGCTTGTATGTGCTTGGTGTTGTGCTGTTCCTGCAGGTGGCGATGATCCTTGTCGTGGTCGGCATGGCCGACGCCTGGGTCGATCTGCGCGGCCGGGCGGCAGGGCGATCCGAGTAGATTTTTCAGTCAACAGCAGAGGCGGGTGGCAGGACCCGCTCGGGAGTAGCGACAATGCAGGTCATTCTCGTGGAAAGCGTGAGCAATCTCGGACGGCTCGGCGATGTCGTCGACGTCAAGTCCGGTTATGCGCGGAACTACCTGTTGCCGCGCGGGATCGCGCGCCGGGCGACACCGGAGAATCGGCGCGAACTCGAGGCGCAGCGCGCGGAACTCGAGCGCATCGAGGCGCAGAAGCGCAGCTCGGCCGAGGCGCGCCACCGCCAGCTGGACGGGCAGAGCGTCACCATCCGGGCCCGCGTCGGCGCTGAGGACAAGCTCTTCGGGTCGGTCAGTGCCGGTGACATCGCCGATGCGCTGTCCACGGCCAGCGGTATCGAGGTCGAGAAGCGCGACGTGCGCATGCCGGAGGGCCCGCTGCGCACGACGGGCGAATTCCCGATCGCGGTCCATGTCTACGGTGATCTCGACGCGAATATCACCGTGATGGTCGAGCCCGAAGAGGTCGGCTGAACGCGGCAAGACTCGCGTGGTGTCCCGTGCGCGCGGCAGGGGGCTATAATGCCCCGGCGAGCCGGGGCGCACTCGAACCCGTGCTCGGCACCGATCATTACGGGGGCACTGCATGTCGGACACGCTGTCGGCGATGAATCCCGAGGCCGTGGCCGGATCACCGCGCATGGCCCCGCACTCGGTCGAGGCGGAGCAGGCCGTGCTCGGTGGCCTGATGCTGGCAAACGATGCCTGGGATCGGGTGGCCGACCGCGTCAGCGAGGAAGACTTCTACCGGCGTGAACACCGCCTGCTGTTCCGGGCGATTGGCGAACTCGCCGAGGCCGATCAGCCGCGCGACGTGGTCACGGTCTCGGAGTGGCTTGCCCAGCGCGGCGAACTCGACAGCGTCGGTAATCTTGCCTATCTCGGGCAGCTCGCACAGGATACGCCGAGCGCGGCGAATATCGTCGCCTATGCCGATATCGTCCGCGAGCGCTCGATCCTGCGCCAGCTCATTGCGGTCAGCAATGAGATCGCCGCCGACGCCTTTGCGCCGCAGGGGCGTACGAGCAAGGAAGTCCTGGACAAGGCCGAGGCGAAGGTCTTCGCCATTGCCGATCAGGGCCAGCGCCACGGCCAGGGCTTCGTTAATATCAAGCGGGTGCTCGCGGGCACCCTCGATCGGATCGACACGCTGTTCCAGAGTGACTCGCCGATCACGGGGACGGCCACCGGTTTCGATGAACTCGATGAGCTGCTCTCGGGCCTGCAGCGTTCGGATCTGCTGATCGTGGCCGGGCGCCCTTCGATGGGCAAGACCAGCTTCGCCATGAATATCGCCGAGCATGTAGCGCTCACCGAACAGGAGCCTGTTGCCGTCTTCTCCATGGAGATGCCGGCGGAGCAGATCGCAACGCGCATGATCTCCTCGCTAGGCCGGGTGGAGCTGCAGAAGCTGCGCTCCGGGCAGATCGGTGAGGCCGACTGGCCCCGCATCCACTCGGCGATCGCGCTGCTGTCGCAGAAATCGCATCTGTTCGTCGACGATACCCCCGGGCTGACGCCCTCCGAGTTGCGAGCCCGGGCACGCCGTCTCAAACGCGAGCACGGCCTCTCCCTGATCCTCGTCGATTACATCCAGCTCATGCAGGTCGGCGGCGGCACCGAGAACCGCGCGACCGAGCTCTCCGAGATCTCGCGGGCGCTCAAGGGGATCGCGAAAGAACTCGACGTCCCCGTCGTCGTGCTCTCCCAGCTCAACCGTTCGCTGGAGCAGCGTACCGACAAGCGCCCGGTCATGTCCGATCTGCGCGAATCGGGTGCCATCGAGCAGGATGCCGATGTCATCCTCTTTATCTATCGCGATGAGGTGTATGACGAAGACAGCCCGCAGAAAGGCACGGCGGAGATTCTCGTGCGCAAGCAGCGCAACGGGCCGACCGGCACGGTGCGGCTCACCTTCCTCGGCCAATTCACCAAGTTCGAGAATTTCTCGCCCGAGGTATACAGCGCTTGAACCTGCGTCTGGCCCATCTCGAGCTCGACCGCCGAGCCCTGCGGGCGAATCTCGCGCTCGCCCGGGCGGCCGCCCCCGCGGCCCGCGTCATGGCCTGTATCAAGGCCCAGGCGTATGGCCATGGCCTGCTGTTCGCCGCCTCGACCCTGGCCGAGGCGTGCGATGCGTTCGCGGTGGCCTGCACCGGGGAGGGGGTGGAGCTGCGGCGTGCCGGATTCGAGCAGCAGCGCTTGTGCGTTCTCAATGGCCCAGTGGATCGGGAGGAACTCGAGGCCGCTGTCACCTGGGAGCTTGAGCCGGTCATCCATCAGCCCTGGCAACTCGATGCCCTCGCGCGCATGGGCCCACCGGAGCGGCTGCGGGCTTGGCTCAAGATCGATTCGGGGATGGGGCGGATCGGCATCCGCCCCGAAGAGGCCGCCGACTGGCACGACCGGCTACGCCAGTGCGCGGTCGTGCGCGAACCGGTCGGTGTCATGACCCATATGGCCCGTGCCGACGATCGCAACGACCGCTTCACCGCCGAGCAGTGGCAGGTGTTCAGCTCCGCCGTGGATGGCCTGGGGGCCCCGCGCAGTGCGGCCAATTCGGCGAGCGTGCTGGGCTGGCCGGCGGCACATGGTGAGTGGATCCGTCCCGGTATCATGCTCTATGGCTGCTCGCCCTTCATCGAGGGCGCCCAGCCCGAACTCGGGCTGCAGCCCGTGATGACCCTGAAGGCGCCGCTGATTGCGATCAACCAGGTCCCCGCGGGCAGCACCCTGGGGTACGGTTCGACCTGGTCGGCGCCCGAGGCGATGCCCGTCGGCGTGGTCGGCATCGGCTACGGCGATGGTTATCCCCGCGCTGTGCCCAACGGTACCCCCGTGCTGATCGCCGGGCAGCGGGCCCCGCTCGTGGGACGGGTCTCCATGGACAAGATCGCCGTCGATCTGCGCGGCATCGATGTCGAGGTCGGTGCGAAGGCCACCCTCTGGGGGCGGGGGCTCCCGGTTGAAGAGATCGCCCAGAGGGCGGGAACCATCGGTTACGAGCTGCTCTGTAGCGTCTACGGTCGGGTGCCGGTCATGCGCTCGCGTAGCGGGGCGTGATCCGCTGTGGCGGCGTGAGTGCGCATACCGATTCCAGGGCACGGGCGCTCCGCCCTCGGGTACGGCAAATTGTCTCGGAACGGAAGGGAGCAGGCATGCGCGTACAGCGTTGGGTGGGGATGATCGTGCTCGCCGGGGTGTTCCTTGCCGGCTGCGCGGCGGAGCAGGCCATGTTCCGTGGCGATGCCGAGCACCGCGGGCTCAGTGATTCCGCCGATCCCACCGGCGCCATGCCGCCTGCCTGGACGTTCGATGCGGGCGCCGCCTCCTATTCCTCTCCGATCGTATTGGATGACCACGTCTACTTCGGCGGCAACGATGGTCGGCTGCACGCCCTCGATTACCACAGCGGCGAGCGCCTCTGGGACCATGCTGCAGACGCCACCATCGAGGCGACACCCGCCGCCGACGAGGATTTCGTCTACTACGGCGCCTGGGATGGGGTGTTCCGTGCGGTCTCCCGCGAGAGTGGACGAACCGCCTGGGAGTACCACACCGATGACCGTCTCTACGCTGCGCCAACGCTCGCCGGCGACCGGGTCTATGTGGGTACAGGCGATGGCCGGGTGGTCGCTCTCGACCGCGAGAGCGGGGAACTCCAGTGGGCGTTCACCGCCGGCGACGGCGTCTATTCGGCCCCGACGGTCGCCGGTGGCCGCGTCTACTTCGGCACGCTCGGTGGGCACGTCTACGGGGTCGATGCCGCTAATGGCAGGGAACTCTGGCGTGTCGCCATCGAGGGGGAGCCGGTCTTTGCCACGCCAGCGAGTGATGGCGAGGTCGTTGCGGTCGGCGGTTACGATGCCAATATGTATCTCCTCGCTGGCGACACCGGCGAGTCCCAGTGGGTGTTTACCACGGGGGGACGGATCTTCGCGTCGGCGGCGTTGACGCGCGAGCTGGTGATCTTCGGCAGTAGCGACGGCTTCCTCTATGCACTCGACCGCGATAGCGGAGAGCGGCGTTGGGAGGTCGAGGTAGGCAGTCGCCTGTTTTCGTCGCCAGTCATTACCGCGCAGACCGTCTACGTCGGCACCCGGGACGGCCATCTGCTTGCGGTGGATCGAGCAACGGGCGAACAACGGTGGCGCGAGGCGCTAGGCGATTCGATCTATGCGACGCCGGTCATCGCGAGAGGACGGCTCTTCATCGCCACGGACGAGGGCCGTGTCCACGCGATTGACTAAGGGCGCCGCGCCCCTGCGGCGCTATTCCTCGAGGTACTGGAGCTTGTTCGGCACGTCCTCCCACTCCTTGGCATCGGGCGGTGCCTCCTTTTGCGCCGTGATCACGGGCCATTTCGCCGCGAGCCGCTCGTTGAGCTCAAGGAAGTGGACCAGCTCGTCGGGCAGGTCGTCTTCCGAGTAGATGGCCTCCACCGGACATTCGGGCTCGCAGAGCGTGCAATCAATGCACTCCTCCGGGTCAATGGCAAGGAAATTCGGACCCTCGTGGAAGCAATCGACCGGGCAGACTTCCACGCAATCGGTGTACTTGCACTTGATGCAGTTCTCGGTCACTACATAGGTCATTAGAGAGCTCCTCGGTCGAGGCGCAGCGGTTGGGCGTGCGCTGGCCGGCCGGTATTATGCGCATTCGGCTGTGGGCACGCTAGAGATGCGCGCGGCACAGCACCATCGATACAACAGGGACCCCCGTCATGGCTGGCATCCGTAAGGTCGTTTTCCCCGTCGCCGGCATGGGCACGCGCTTCCTGCCGGCGACCAAGGCCAATCCGAAGGAAATGCTGCCCGTCGTCGACAAGCCGCTGATCCAGTATGCCGCCGAAGAGGCGGTCGCCGCGGGGGCGGACGTGCTCGTGTTCATTACCGGGCGTCACAAGCGCTCTATCCCGGACCACTTCGACAAGGCCTATGAGCTGGAAATGGAGCTCGAGGCCAAGGGCAAGCACGAATTGCTGAAGGCGGTCCGGAATATCCTGCCGAAGGGCGTCCATTGCGTCTATCTGCGCCAATCGGAAGCGCTGGGGCTCGGTCACGCCGTGCTCTGCGCCCGGCCCGTGGTCGGCGATGAACCGTTCGGCGTAATCCTCGCCGATGACCTGATTCGCACCGAGCGCGCGCCGGTGCTACGCCAGATGCTCGATGTGTACGAGCGCGAGCGCGTCTCGGTCGTCGGTGTCGAGCGCGTGCCCGAGAGCGAGACCCACAACTATGGCGTGGTCGACAGCGTCACGCGCAGCGAGCGGCTTTCGCAGTTGCGGGGTATCGTGGAAAAGCCGTCACGGGGCGAAGCGCCGTCGAACCTCGCTGTGGTCGGTCGCTACCTCCTGACACCCGCGATCTTCGAGGAGCTTGCCCAGACGGGGCAGGGCGCCGGAGGCGAGATCCAGCTCACCGATGCGATCAGTTCGCTCCTCCGCCGCGAGGAGGTACTGGCCTGGGAGTTTGCCGGTCGCCGTTTCGACTGCGGCAACAAGCTCGGTTACCTGCAGGCGACGGTCGAATACGCCCTCGATCATCCCGAACTGGCTGCTCCCTTCGCCGAGTGGCTGCGCGGCGTGCGCGACCGGGATGCCTGATCCCGGCCGCGGCGAAACGCTCAGAAGCTGAAGTAACGGACCTTCGGGTCGGCCATGTACTCACCGACCTCCGGCGCCCGGGCGCTGCCGACACCCTCGATGAGGTCGTCCTCGTCCGCATCCCGTTGCGGCAGATAGATCGCGCAGACATCGACCTGCACGCCGCGCTGGATCAATCCGCCGAGGAGCTGACGCGGGGTCATGCCGGCGGGCTCGAAGACCTGGCCGTGATCATCGCCCGCGATCGCCAGATCACCGCCGTCGTCGCAGAGCAATATGCGTGCGGACCGCTCCTGCTCGATGGCCTGCATCGTCAGGATCAGCGCCATCATCTGCGTCTCTTCGGATTCGCTCGTGATAACGGTGAACAGGCGATCGGCCGACGCGGGCACGGCGATCAGCAACAGGACCAGGCCGGTCAATAACGCTCGGATACGCATCGCGAGTCACTCCTTGGTTCGCTGAAAATGGAATTCGCGCGACCTGTATAACACGCGACGAGGCGACGTCGCGGTGACCTTGTCACCGAGCCGCCGTTGTTTCCTCGGCCGGCTCGGCGAGCACCGCGAGCGCCGCGCGGTCGAGGATCTCGATGTGGCCGCGGCCGAGCCGGATCCAGCCAGCCCGTTCGTAGCCCTTGAGCCGGCGGCTGACCGCTTCGCGGGCCGCAGCGAGTTCGACGGCGATACGGTAATGGGTGAGGTTGAGGTAGCCGGCCTCGTCGCATTGACTGAGCAGCAGCTGCGCCAGTCGGGGGTCGAGGCCGTGGGCGAGGACTTCCTCGATGCGCGCCATCATGCGCTCGATACGCTCGCCGAAGGCCTCGAACACCGCCAGGCGGAACTCGGCCGACTCGGCGAGCAGCTCATCGAAGCGCGAGACCGGCAGCGCCAGCGCCGTGAGCTCGGTATCCGCGATGCCTTGGGCCTGATAGGGCCGCTTGCCGAGCAGGCAATTGATGGTCAGGGCGCAGGTTTCGCCCGGATGCACGCGATAGAGGACCAGTTCACGACCGTTACGGGCGACCATCTCGACACGCGCCGTGCCCTCGGTAATCAGGAGAAAGTTGGAACAGGGGTCGCCCGGCCGGAACAGGACCTGCTCGGGGGGCGCGGTGATGACCCCCGCATACTGTTCGATCCGTTGGCGGAGCTGGGCATCGATCAAGGTCGTCGGCTCGACGTGCAATGGGGAGAACATCCCGTAGGCCACTACGAGCCTACGGCAGCAGTGCGGGAGGAGTATACCGTGGCGCAGCCCGGGCGTCATGACGGATGGCATGTGCCCCGGTGACGGCGGGCATCCGGGCATGGGGCTGGCAGGTCGGGCGCGCGCGGCTCAGGGGGCAGTGGTCGGTCCGGGGGCGAGTCCCGTCGAGCGAGCGGGCTTCAGCTCACACACGCGCGCCTGCGCCTCCGCTACCGAAACGCCCTGTCCGGACGCAGGCTCGCGGCGCGGCTGTTCGATCCAGAAACCGATGTCGCCGATGGTTTGAAAGGCGCGCTGGTCGCGTGTCAGCAAGTGATAGCCGTCCGGGTAGAGCGCGATCGACGGCGCACTCGCCGGCCCCTCCGCGATGCGCCGGAACATCGAACAGGCCGCCTCGGGCGGGATGATCTCATCTTGCAGGCCGTAGAGGATCAGGGTCGGTTGCGGCAGATGGTCGAGTGCGGGCAGGGCCTCGTCCATCAGGTCCGTGACCCCCACCAGCATGTCCGTACGTACGTCGCGCAGCATGCGCTCATCCTGCTGCATCTCGGCGACGACCTCCGGGTCGTTGGTGGGCTGGATGTCGGCGATGCGGCGCGCGAGGGTCGGACTGAAGCTCAGGCCCGGGACCACGAGTTCGCCGAGCCACAGGGCGGAACGCTGGTACCAGGGCATCACTTCCCGGGCCCAGATGGCCGGCGCGGACAGGATCAGGCTCGCCGGCGGCGTCGCGATCGGGTGCGCCTCATCGGTGAGGGCGAGCAGGGCGATCGCCCCGCCCATGCTTTCGCCGAGAAGGTGGACGGGGGCATCCGGGTAGTGCGCCTGGATGAGTGCGAGTGCCGTCGCTGCGTCGCTGAGCAGGGGCTCCCGCCCGGGCCAGATGCCGCGATAGTCGGTGTCACCGAAGCCGCGCTGATCGTAGGCGTAGACCGCGATACCGCGCGGCGCCAGGCCCTCGGCGAGCGGGGCGAACACGCCACTGTGCTCGGTAAACCCGTGCAGGGCGAGGACCACCGCTTCGGGCTCCTCTGGCCCCCAGCGCTGCAGCGGCAGGCGGTAGCCGTCGCCGGCCAGGATGGCACTCTGGGTGAGCACGGGAGGCAGCGTCGTGTCGGCACGCGGTTGCTCCATGCTTGTGCAGGCGAGTAACAGCGGTGCTGCCAGCACGAGGGACATCAAGCGAAGCCCGTGTCGCAGGCGCCGGCAATGGGACAAGGCAGGGTGGGGCGCTGAATGCATGGGGAGATCATACCCGAGGCAGTGGGCATCGCGGGCAGCGTGCTCAGGCGCTAAAGTACCTTGACATGAACCTAGATTGAACGTTCAAATAAAAACACGGATGGCGCGGCTGTAGCGCTTATAGGCAGTCAGTCTGTGCTTGCCGATGCCCGATGCGCAACCTTTCGACCCGGTCCCGACTGGAGATGGTCATGCAGATGGAAGACCAGTACCTGTTTATCGATGGCGAATCCGTCGCCGCGGCTGACGGTACGACGTTCGACAACCACAATCCGGCGACCGGCGCGACGATCTGCCGTGTGGCCTATGCGGGCGAGGCCGATGTTGCCCGCGCTGTGGCTGCTGCCCGCAAGGCGCAGCCGGCCTGGGCCCAGCTATCGGGCACGGAGCGCGGGCGGATCCTGCGCCGGGCCGCCGAGCTGCTGCGCGAGCGCACCGACGAGATGGCGCGGCTGGAGAGCCTCGACACGGGGCGGCCCATCCAGGAGACGCCGGAAGCGGATGTCGGCTCCGGTGCGGATTGCCTGGAGTACTTCGGCAGTCTCGCTGCATCAATACAGGGCGAATATCAGGACCTCGGCGGCGCCTTCTACTACACCCGTCGCGAGCCGCTCGGGGTCTGCGCCGGCATCGGTGCGTGGAACTATCCGTTGCAGATCGCCTGTTGGAAGGCTGCGCCTGCACTCGCCTGCGGCAATGCCCTTGTGTTCAAGCCTGCCGAACTCACGCCACTGACCGCGCTGCGCCTCGCGGAGATCCTGCGCGAGGCAGGGCTGCCGGATGGTCTTTTCAACGTCGTTCAGGGGTATGCCGATACCGGCCAGGCGCTGACGGCCCATCCCGATATCGCCAAGGTCTCGCTCACCGGTGAGGCCGGCACGGGGCGGGCGGTCATGGCGGATGCGGCCGCGACCCTGAAGCAGGTGACCATGGAGCTTGGGGGCAAGTCGCCGCTGATCATCTTCGCCGACGCCGATCTCGACGAGGCGGTCTCCGCGGCGATGATGGCGAACTTCTACAGCCAAGGTGAGATCTGCACCAACGGCACGCGCGTATTCGTCGATCAGGACATCCGTGACCGCTTCCTCGAGCGCCTGCGCGAGCGCACCGCCCGCCTGCGTCTCGGCGATCCCCTCGACGCCGCCACCGAGGTGGGGCCGCTGATCTCGCCCGAGCATATGCAGGTCGTGCTCGACTACATCGACCGGGGCCGCAGCGAGGGCGCCGAACTCCTGTGTGGCGGCGAGCGCGCTACCGACGGCGAGCTCGCGGCGGGCAGCTTCGTCTACCCCACGATCTTTAGCGATTGCCGCGACGATATGACGATCGTGCGCGAGGAGATCTTCGGGCCCGTGATGTCGGTGCTCGAATTCGCGGATGAAGACGAGGTGATCGAACGCGCCAACGCCACCCGCTACGGCCTGGCAGCCGGCGTCTTCACCCGCGACCTCGCGCGTGGCCACCGTGTCGCCGCCGCTATCGAGGCCGGCGTGTGCTGGATCAATAACTACAACGTCACACCGATCGAGATGCCCTTCGGTGGCGTCAAGCTCTCCGGCATCGGCCGCGAGAACGGCACGGCCGCGGTCGACTACTACAGCCAGCGCAAGAGCGTTTACGTCGAGCTCACCGGGGTCGATTGCCCCTACGACTGATCCGGCCACAGGAACCGGCCCGCACGAGGAGAAATCAGCATGACCGTGGAGAGGCTCGATCAAGAGTGGGACTACATCATCGTCGGCGCCGGTTCGGCCGGATGCGTACTGGCACGCCGTCTCAGTGAAGACGCCGATGTCCGGGTCCTGGTACTGGAGGCCGGCGGCAATGCACCGTGGTGGGACTGGCGTATCCACATGCCCGCGGCGCTGTCCTATCCGATGAATTCGACGACCTATAACTGGGACTACCACACCGTCCCGCAGCCGAATCTCGCCAATCGGCGCATGCACACGCCGCGCGGGCGCGTGCTCGGCGGCAGCTCCGCGATCAACGGCATGGCCTACGTGCGCGGGCACGCCTGCGACTACGATCGCTGGGCGGAGGACCCGGCGCTCGCGCATTGGTCTTATCAGCACTGCCTGCCCTACTTCCGGCGCGCAGAGACGCGCGATCTCGGCGCCGATACCTATCACGGCGGTGAGGGGCCGCTCCATGTGACCACGGGGCGTGGTTGGTCGCCGCTCTACCAGGCCTTCGTCCAGGCCGGCGTCGACGCCGGTTACGGCTATACCGAGGACATGAACGGCTACCGTCAGGAAGGCTTCGGGCCGATGCAGATGACCGTACGCGACGGTGTACGCTGGAGCGCCTACAAGGCCTATCTCGAGCCGGTTCGTAACCGCGACAACCTCGCGATCCGCACCCGTGCGCTGTCGCGGCGGATTGTATTTGAAGGCCGGCGCGCCGTCGGCATCGAGTTCGCGCAGCAGGGGCGCCGCTACGAGGCCCGTGCGCGGCGCCGCGTCATCCTTGCCGGTGGGCCGATCAACTCGCCGCAACTGTTGATGCTCTCCGGCATTGGCCCGGCTGAGCACCTGCGCGAGCATGGCATCGACGTGCGCGTCGATCTGCCCGGCGTCGGCAGCAATCTGCAGGACCATCTCGAACTCTACGTGCAGCAGCGGTGCAAGAAGCCGGTTTCGCTCGCCCCCGCGCTCAAGCCCTGGAACAAGATACGGGTCGGGGCCCAGTGGCTGCTGCTGCACACGGGGCACGGCGGCACCAACCACTTCGAGTCGGGGGGCTTCATCCGCTCGCGCGCGGGGGTCAAGCATCCCGATCTGCAGTACCACTTCATGCCGATCGCGATCCGCTACGACGGCAAGAGTCCGGTCAAGGGGCACGGTTTCCAGGCGCATGTAGGGCCGATGCGCTCCCCCTCGCGCGGTACCGTGCGCTTGTCCTCGGCCGACCCCGCGGATGCCCCGATCATCGACCCGAAGTACATGAGCCACCCCTCGGACTGGGAAGAGATGCGTGCCTCGATCCGGCTGACACGCGAGATCTTCGCCCAGTCCGGGCTCGGCGACTTTGCCGGCGGCGAGATCGCCCCCGGACCGGAGGCCCGCACCGACGACGAACTCGACGAGTTCGTGCGCCAGGCGGCGGAGAGTGCCTACCACCCCTCCTGTACCTGTGGCATGGGATCCGGGCCGGACGCCGTGGTCGATGGCGATACCGCCGTCTACGGCGTGGATGGGCTCAACGTCGTCGATTCTTCGATCATGCCCACGATCGTCAGCGGCAACCTCAATGCGCCGACCATCATGCTTGCCGAAAAGGCGGCGGATCTCGTCGCCGGGCATGAGCCACTGCCGCGCGCCGATGCACCTGTGTGGATCGCCCCGGATTGGGAGCAGCGCCAGCGCGAGAACGAGCCGGCTGATTGAACGTAACGCAGCGTAGCAGTGCGAATTGAATGCACGCAGAGCGCGGTGTAGGGTTGCCGCGCAGCTCGGGTGCGGTGTCGGCACGAGCCGCCCCGTCATAGCAAGAAAGCATGCAATTGTTGCAGTCGGGAGCAGGCAGTCATGCCCAAGGTCGGAATGCACGCCGTGCGACGCGATCAGCTGATTCGGGCGACTGTTGAAGTCATCCGCGACCACGGCTTCGCCGACGCCACCATCGCCCGGATCAGCCGGCGTGCGGGGCTCTCCGGCGGCATCATCGCACACTATTTCGGCGGTAAGAACGAGCTGCTCGTCGCCTCGATGCGGTGGCTACTGCGCGAGCTGCAGGCCGAGACGGGACAGCGGCTGCGCGATGCCGATTCGCCGCCCCAACGCATCCGCGCCATCATCGAGGCGAGCTTCGATGCCGAACAGTTCAAGCCCGGTGTACCGCAGGTCTGGCTCGCCTTCTATGCCCAGATCCCGCACGAGCCGGAACTGACGCGCCTGCATCGTGTCTATATGCGGCGTCTGCAGTCGAATCTGCTCCACGCTTTCGCCCAGCTCATACCACGGCCGGCGGCGGTTGACGCTGCGGAAGGCATGGCCAGCATGATCGACGGCATCTATGTGCGCGCGGCGCTGGTCGAGCGTCCGCTCGACACCGGCCGTGCTCACCGACTGATGAATGAGTACCTGGAGATGCTGCTCGGGCGCCATGACGACGGCTTCGATCGCCGCGACCCGTCACCGCCCCCTATGGAGACGAGTTCTTGATGACGACCCTGCGCCTGTACCTGCCCGCGCTGTTCCTCGCACTCGCCCTGACCGCGGTCGCGCCGCTCACCCCGGCCAACGCGGGTTCGGAGGAACTGACCGACGAGCGGATCGAACGCTATCTTGACGCGATGCGCGATCTGCGCGCCTTCGCCGATGAACTCGATGAGCGCCGGGCAACGTCGGTCGATGAGGATCAAGCGCAGGCGCTCCGGGAGGAGCATGCCGCGATCCTCGACAGCCACGGCTTCTCCGAGGAGCAGTGGATGGCACTGCATGAGCGCATCTTCGAGGCGGCTGTGGCCATCGCGGTCCAGCGCGAGATGACGGATGAGGATATCGAGCGAGCGTTCCGCGATCAGCGCGAGCGGGTGCGCAACGATCCCGATATCGCCGACGAACAGCGCGACCTCATGCTCGAACAGATTGATGACCAGCTCGCCGCCTTCCGGGACATGGAGGACAATCCCGATCGCGACGCGGTCGAGCCCTACATGGACGAGTTCGAGGCGCTTTTCGGTAACGCCACGCCGTAAGGCTCGCCCGTGTTCCCTTGACCCGGTGCGCCGATCAGGCCTGGGCTGGGGATGCGCCCTCAGTGGCCATGGGCCAGCGCCGTCGGCACGGTCTGGCGCGCATACGGTACCACCTCGCTGATCTCTCCCAGTTGCCGCCGGCGCTTGACGTCCCGCCAGTAGGCGGGGTCGAGTAGGTCGCCATGGGCCTCGAGGAAGGTGCGCCGCAGCGCCGGGTCCAGCGCCAGGAAGCGGATGAACTCCTCGGGGAAGATGTCGTTGGAGCCGACATAGTGCGTGGTCCCCGGATCGAGCATGTAATCGTCGTCGGGCTCGGGGATCTCCCGGAAGTTGCAGTCGGTGACGAGGGCTACCTCATCGTAATCGTAGAACACGACCCGACCCGTATCCGTTACCCCGAAGTTTTTCAATAGCAGGTCACCAGCGAAGATGTTGGTCTCGGCCAGATCCTTGATGCACTGGCCATAGTCGCGAATGACCCGATGCGCCTCTTCGGCCTCGACCTCACGCACGTAGAGGTTCAGCGGCCGGACTCGGCGTTCGACATAGACCGACCAGAACACCAACTGATCGTCCTCCACCCATACACGCTGTTGGCATTCCTCGAGCAAATCGGCGAGTAGCTCCGGTGCCATGCGGTCGCGGGGCAGCTTCAGGCGCCGGAAGTGCTGCGTGTCGATCAGTCGACCGGCGTGGTCGTGGCGCGAGACCAGCCGATACTTGTCCTCGACAGCCTGGTGGTCGGTCACCTTCGGCGCCCCGAAGACATCGCGCATGACCTTGAATACCAGGTTGTAGGAGGGCAGCGTGAACACGATCATCACCAGCCCGACATCGCCGGCGGTGTGGACGAAGGGATCGTCGGTCTCGCGCAGATGCTGGGTGAACACGCGATAGCGTTCGGTCTTGCCCTGGCGCAGTCGGCCGAGCACTGTATAGAGTTCGTCGATCGGCTTGCCGGGCAGGATGGAGTGGAGGAACTGCACCGCGGCGACGACCGAGGTCGGATCGGCGAAGTAATAGGAGCGCGTGTAGCTGAACACGACCGAGATCTGCTCGGCCTGCATCAGCACCGCATCGACCCGGATACCGTCGTCGGCGTTGCGCAATGCAACCACGATGGGCGTCACCCCCGCCTCGTGGCGGACCCGCCCGACGAGATAGGCGCGCGTGCCCTGGAAGAAGTGCGAGTCGATGAACTCGAAACGGCGCAGATCCTCGGGCGACAGCGCCTCGCGGGCGAGGTAGGCGGTAACCTCGGCGGCCATGAATCGGGCATCGCCGGCGGGATCCGCGAACGGCACGTCGACCCGGAAGTCCTCGAGCACCTGGCGGCAGGCGGCCTCGGCATCGTCCCAGCAGGGGTATCGCCGCATCGTCAGCGACTGCACTCCCTCCTCGGGTGGGGGCTGGATGAATTCGACATCGGGATCGGCCCCCACCGTGCCCAGCACCCGGCGACTGATCGAGTTGAAGAAGGTCTTCATGAAGCCGGCGTCGGGAACGCCTTCGATGCGATCGCCGAAGTAGTCGCGCAGTGCCCGCCACGCGGTGTGATCGCGCCCGCTGTCGCCCAGCAATTCGCGCAGGGCAATCAGCGTACGGTGGACCCAGTGCTCGTAGAGTTCGACGCGCTCGGCGATGTCGCGCATCTGCCCGGCCCAGTCGCGTTGCTCGAACCGGCGCCGGGCGCGGTCGGTGATCTGCTGAAACTCACGGTTGTAGGCGGTGAAGCCGTCGTGGATCAGACGGGCCGCCTCGGCTGATCTGTGCTTGTCGAGCACCATGACGCCGCACACCCAAGGAGTGGTGGGGCGGACAGGCGGCGCCGCGCCGTGCCGTGCGCCGCCTGCCCCGGCTCCGTTCAGTTCTGCATGCGCTTGACCATCGCCTCGCCGAAGTCGCTGCAGCTCACCTTCGTCGCGCCGTCCATGAGGCGGGCGAAGTCGTAGGTGACATGCTTGCTCGCGATGGCTGCGTCCATGCCGGTGAGCACGAGATCGGCGGCCTCGTGCCAGCCCAGATGGCGCAGCATCATCTCCGCGGAGAGCACCAGCGAGCCCGGGTTGACCATGTCGCGGCCGGCATACTTCGGCGCCGTGCCGTGGGTGGCCTCGAACACGGCGTGCCCGGACTGATCATTGATGTTGCCGCCCGGGGCGATGCCGATGCCGCCGACCTGGGCGGCCAGGGCGTCGGAGAGGTAATCGCCGTTGAGATTCATTGTGGCGATCACGTCGAAGTCGTCCGGGCGGGTCAGAACCTGCTGCAGCGCAATATCCGCGATGGCGTCCTTGATCAGGATGCGGCCCTCGGCGAGCGCGGCGTCCTGCTCGGCGTTGGCCGCCTCCTGGCCCTGGTCGGCGACGGTGCGCTCCCACTGGCTCCAGGTATACGTCTGGTCGCCGAACTCGCGCTCGGCGAGCGCGTAGGCCCAGGTGCGGAAGGCGCCCTCCGTATACTTCATGATGTTGCCCTTGTGCACCAATGTCACTGACTTGCGGTTATTGTCGATGGCGTAGCGGATCGCGGCCCGGACCAGGCGCTCCGTGCCCTCGCGCGAGATCGGCTTGATGCCGAATCCGCACTCGTCGGGGAAGCGGATGTTGCGATACGCGGCCGGGAAGTGCTCCTGCAGGAGTTCGCGGAAGCGTCGGTTGTCCTCGCTGCCGGCCTCGAACTCAACGCCGGCGTAGATGTCCTCCGTGTTCTCGCGGAAGATGGCCATGTCGACCTTTTCAGGGTGCTTGACGGGCGAGGGCACGCCGTTGAACCAGCGCACCGGGCGCAGGCAGACGTAGAGGTCGAGCACCTGGCGCAGCGCCACATTGAGCGAGCGGATGCCGCCACCGACCGGGGTCGTCATCGGCCCCTTGATCGAGATCAGGTATTCGCGAATGGCCTCGACCGTCTCGTCGGGCAGCCACGCGCCGACCTGGTTGTTCGCCTTCTCGCCGGCCAGGACCTCCATCCAGTGAATCTTCTTGGTGCCCCCATAGGCCTTGTCGACGGCCGCATCCACAACGCGTTGCATCACCGGCGTGATGTCGATGCCGATGCCGTCGCCCTCGATATAGGTGATGATCGGGTTGTCCGGGACATGGAGGACGCCGTTGTCGAGCGTGATTTTGTCACCGTCCGCAGGTACCTGAATTGTTGTCATGGCTGGTTCTTCTCCCCTGGGGTCTGGCGGATTCCGACCCCACAGTCTTCCATAATCGCCCTATCAGCGATAGGTGCATCCGGAACGGGTGCTACTGCCTCGTCGGGGAGGGATGCGGGGGACGCCCCGGCAGCCCGAAAGCCGCCGGGCGCCAGTCACCCGGTCCTAGAGTTCTTCCGTCGCGTTGGCCTCGTCGACCGCGGCTTCCATGGCCTCGATGTCCTGCTCGAGCAGCACGTCTGCGCAGCTCGAGGCGATGTCGCGCGTCGCACGGGTCTCGCCAGGCAGCACGGCCCATTCGCCGTTCTCGAGATACTGCGTGCGGCGATAGCGTGATTCGATGTTGTGGAGCTCGGTGAGGCGTGAGACCGCGTCCGGGCCGCTTAAGAACTGCTCGACACACCAGGACCGCCCGAGTTCGCTGCGGGCCTGCTGGGCCCGTTCCGCGGCCATGTGCTCGGCACGCTCGTTCGGCATCCAGGCGCCGGTGCCCGAGCCGATATACATGACCCCGATCGCCGTGGCAATCATGAGAAAGGCGGTCGTCTTGGCCGTAACCCGATAGTTGAGCAGGCGCTCGAGTCGGTTCGTCCCGGCGTTGTCCGGTTCATTCATAGTGTTCCCCTACTTCGTTCATGTCTGGAATCACGATCGGGTGCGGCTGCGTGCTCGCGGCGCGGGCACTGGCAGGATGCAAGGGCCTGATGGGGTGTCCATGCTGCGGGATTGGGCGACCACCTCCCGATATCGGTGCCCGATCATCGGAGACCGGGACCGATCGCTGGAGATTAACAGACTGTAATCTGTTTGCGTAGCCGATTCTGCCGGGCGGCGGCTGGGCTCGGTGCGATGCCCGGGGGGGGGGGCTACTTGCGCACGCGCGCCACCGTCGCCGCATTGGCCCGCAGCAGTTCGCTGGGGGCAATGCGCACCAGGGCGCGGTCCGAGCCACCGCCGGTATACACGATGTCGCGATCCATGACCTGCGGATCGACGACGAAGCGCGCGCTGAAGCCGAAGGAGGGTGTGCCGCCGGCTGGATAGCCGCTGCGGGCCAAGACCTCGTCCGCCGTCGCCATCCGCGGTGGTGGCATCTCCAGCGCCTTGCCCACGCGCGTCGTGCTGGCGCGTTCGGCGCCCGGCAGTATGGCGACGATCAGATCCCCATCGTCGGCGATCATGCATAGATTCTTTACGATCGCCTCGATGCCTGCGCCCGTGGCCGCGACCGCATCGGCGACCGAGTGGCACGAAGTGTCGAAACGCATGACATCGGCGTCGATGCCGTTCTGCTGGATCCAGCGTTCGAGCTGGTCGACGGGGTCGGTATCGTCGGGTGTGTTCAAGGCCACTGGTGCACCTGCCGGGTTGTGAGGTGGCGGCAGTGTAAACCAGCCCCGTGTGGCGCGGGGAGTCCCGACCATGGCAGCCTGTGTGTCCCGGTCCCACGGCCACGATCATCGCGTGTGGAGGGTGGCCGAACTCTTGGAATCGCTGGGCAATGGAGCGGATCAAGACCCGCGACTGGCGCGATCGTGCGCGTACTGGGGCTGCGGTGATCGGCTGGGCAAGGGGGCGTGTGATGAACGCGGTACTCGATCACCTCGTGGTAACGGCGCCAACGCTCGCCGAAGGTGCTGCGTATGTGCAGGAGCGCCTGGGCGTCGAGCCGCGCCCCGGTGGTGTACACCCCGACATGGGCACGCACAACCGCCTGCTACGCCTCGATGAGGGCATCTACCTCGAGGTGATCGCGATCCATCCGGCGGGCACGCCGCCGCAGGTGCCGCGCTGGTTCGACCTCGATGCGGCCGTGGACAGGGCACGGCTGGCGACCTGGGTCGCGCGCACCACCGATCTCGAGGCCGGCATCGCGGCAGCGGCCCACGACCCCGGTCCCGTGCGGCCCATGCGCCGCGGGGCGCTGCATTGGCGCATCGCCTTCCCCAGCGATGGCGGTCTGCTCGCCGGCGGCGTGCTGCCACCACTGATCGAGTGGCCGCCCGAGGCGACGCATCCGGCCGAGCGTCTGCCCGATGACGGCCTTGCGCTCGAAGGGCTGTATGGCACCCACCCGCAGGCGGCGACCATCCGCGCGCAGCTCGCCGCGATCGGCCTCGACACGGCCATCGCCGTCGAGGCGGGTGAGGAGGCGGCGCTCTACGCCCGCATCCGCACGCCGTCCGGTCGCGTCGACCTGGAGTAACGCAGGCCAACGTCCGCGTCGCGCGCCGGGGTATCGCGGGCGCCGGCCGGGGCGCCCGGCACCGCGGTTCGCGCGGGCGGGCGGATGCAGGGCGCGCTGGCTTTCGGGCATACTGTGTGGTCGGCCGGGGCAGGGCGACCCTGCGATCCACTGGAACAAGGGCAGGCCTGCATGCGCGCACTGCTGATCATCGGCATCATCCTGGGCTATGTGGTGTTGACCTTCACCCTGGCTGTGTTCACGCCCGCGCCGGTCATCCCGTGGGTCGAGGCCGTCTGCGCCATCCTGCTCGTCCTCGCCCTGGTCCTGCTCGCCGGTACAGGCTATTTCCTGCCGCTGCTGATCATCCTGTTTTTCACGTTGCTGCTGCCGCTATTGGCGCTGATCCTGATCGGTCTGCCGCATCACGACTCCCTGGGGCAGAACGTGGCGTCACTTGTGCAATCGATCGGGGCCGAGGGTGGGCTGCCCATTCTCGGCATGATCCTGCCGATCGCGGCCGCTCTGCTTGCCGCCGCGGCCATCTTCCTGGTGCGCGAGGACGACCAGGAGCATGAGGGCAGAGGGGATGGCACCGAGTAATGGCGCCGGATCATGGCGCCAGGGTTTCCGAGCGCTGGAGCAGCGCCGTGACGGCCGGGCGGCCAGCCGCCCTCAGAACCGCTCGTCGATGCCGTCGAGCAACGCCCGCGCATCGCGCTGGATGAAGACATTCCAGCGGTAGCGGCTTGCGCTGTCCTGTGCGTCCTGCGCGAGCACCCACTCGAGATCGTCCCGGAAGGCCTCACGATCCCCTTGCGCCGTGTGCAGATAGCGGGCGCGGCCCCACCGCGGTAGCAGTGAATCGCCCGGCGCGGCATCGGCCTCGGCCAGCAGGGCCTCGGCGCGCTCGAAATCGCGACCGGCGAAGCCCGGCACGGCGATGTAGTAGATGCCCAGCGAGAAGGGGATCAGACCGTGGCTATAGTCGGGGTCGAGTTCACCCGCCCGCTCCAGCACGGACCGTGCCTGCTGGAGGCGGTTGAAATGGATGGCGCGCTGCAGCGGATTCAGGCCTTCGTCGAAATAATAGAACACGCCCGTCACCCAGAAGACCATCGCGGGGACATCGCCTTCGCCCAGCACCGCCGCCGCGGCAGCGATGTTGTCGCCCGCGTTGATGCGTTCTTGAAAGGCCGCGTTGCCGGCCAGGGCGCGCTCTGCGTAGCGGATTGCTGCAACGAAGTCGTCGCGCTTCTCGGTGCGCGTGTCGCGATAGGCGGCACCGCGCAGGATGTAGGCATCGGCGAGGGCCACCAGTGCCTGCTCGTCAGCCGGGTTCTCGGCCAGCCGCCCCTCATAGGCCGCAATCGCGCGCTCGAGCCCAGCGGTATCGCCGGCAGTCTCGAGGAGTCGCTCGGCCTCTCCAGCGGCGACGGCTTCCTCCGCGTCCGCTGCGCGCTCGGGGTCGGTCTCCCAGCCCGGTGTCCACGTCGCGCAGGCGGTGAGTAGCAGGATCGCGCCACACAGGGGGATGCAGCCTCCCGGGAGGGGATCACGGAGGCGTGCCATGGTTGCGCTCAGGCTCATTCGGCTCCGGTCTGCTGCTCGACCTCGATACGGGCGAAGATCGCGGCCCACAGTGGTAGCCAGTCCTTCCAGCGGTGCTGGCCCTCATTGGTGAGCACGCGCTCCGGCGGCAGGCTCTCCGCCAGCAGCGCATTCGCCGGGGCGAGGTGGTCGGCTTCCCCATAGGCGAGCCAGATCGGTGGTTCCGGGGGACGATTCTGCAGGCAGGTCCAGAGCTGGCGCTCGTGCTCTTCACCGACCACGGGATCGGCCTGCCACTCGGCGAGGCCACCCGCCTCGCGGATGTCGGTGACGATATCGTCGCCCCCCAGATGCGGGGCCATCGCGATGACTCCGGCGATGTCCGCATCGCCCTCGCGGCACCAGTAGAACAGGCTGCCGAAGCCGCCGAGCGAGGGGCCGGTCAGCCAGAACTGCTCGTACCCCTTCTCGCGGGCCGGTTCGAACACATCGGCGCTGAGTCGATCCAGGAAGCTGCGTTCGCGGTAGTAGCCGGCATGGGCATCGACGGCGACCATGTCCCAGCCCAGGCCGGAATCGGCGAGCACACCGGGGGCGCCGAGATTGAAGATGTCGTGATGCGTGTCCTTGACGCCGGGGAGGAAGACTAGGAGCACGTCGGCTTGCTGATCCCCCGTAACCTGCCAGCGGGTCGGGATCGGCTCCGCGGTCGGGCGGAGATAGGCACACCCGGCGACGAGGCCGGCCAGGCAGAGTACGAGCAGCGGGCGCATGCGCGAGGACTCCTTGTCGATTGCGGTGAGTATCTGGCGAGCTGTGATCGTTCGTCAACGGCCCGGCTGCGGTTTCGTGGGAGCGGTCGCTTGATGCGGCGGGTGCGGTGGTGCAGTGTTGACCACCACCGTTGGCGCACACCGCGCCGCGCCAGCATGGTCATGAACGACGCGAAGGAGAGGATCATGGCAATTCGATGGTGGCATGGAGTATCGGCTGTGCTGCTGCTCGCGGCAGCGCCGGCGCAGGCGGTGGAGCCCGTGGAAGGCGTCGATGGCCTCGTGGCGACATCGAGCCCCTACTCGCCCGGGGAGACGATGGACCGTTTCGAGGCGGCCGCCGAAGCGGCGGAACTCAATGTCTTCGCCCGCATCGACCACGCCGAAGGGGCGGCCGGGATCGGCGAGGAACTCGCTGCGACCGAGCTGCTGGTTTTCGGCAATCCGGAGGGCGGAACGCCCTTCATGCAGTGCGCGCAGACCGTCGGTATCGATCTGCCGTTGAAGGCGCTGGTCTGGCAGGACGACGAGGGCGAGGTGTGGCTCGGTTACAATGATCCGCACTATCTCGCCGAGCGGCATGGTGCCGCGGACTGCCCCGCTGCGCAGGCGATCGCCGAGGCGCTGCCGCAACTCGTGGCCGGCGCGCTGGACCAATAGTGTGACCGTGATAGGCCTCGCGGGCAGCGGCTTTCGGGGGCGCAGCGACTTCTCATGATGCCAGAGGGTACTGTGGGCAGGATCTTGCATTCGCGGCGATCGCGACGGGGCAATCGGTGATACCGCAGGAGGCGCGCAAGTGGGCCCGGCCACTCGGCGTGGGGGCGATGCTGCTCCTCGCGGTCGCCTGGATCGCCTCGGGCATCCTCACGCGTGAGGCCCCGGCACCCGCCGAGGAGCGTGCCGCGCAGCCGCCGACTGTGGCGGTCGCGACCCGGCAGGCGGAGCCGGTCGAGCAGATCCTGATCCTGCACGGCCGTGTCGAGCCCCACATGCGCATCCAGGTGCGCGCGGAGACGGCGGGCCAGGTCGCGCAGTGGCACGCCCGCCAGGGTGACCGTGTTGGCGAGGGGGATCGCCTCGTCGAGCTGCGTATGGAGGACCGCGAGGCGCGGCGCCAGCAGGCGATCGCAAGACTGCGTGACGCGCAGAGCGAACGTGATGCCACGGCGGAGCTGGTTGAGCGCGGCGTGGCTGCACGCATCGAACTCGAGGCGCGCGAAGCGGCTGTCGCTGCGGCCCGGGCCGAGCTCGAGACCATCGAGCTCGACATCGACAACACCCGCATCCGGTCGCCGGTCGCGGGCGTGCTCAACGAGCGCATCGCCGAGCGCGGTCACTACGTCGGCATGGGCGAGCGTGTGGCCGAGATCGTGGACAATGATCCCCTGCTCGGCGTCGTGCATGTACCCCAACATCAAGTCCGGCGCGTCGAGCGGGGGCAGCGCGCGCACCTGCGCTTCCTCGACGGCCAACGCGCCGAGGGCGAGGTGACCTTCATCTCCGCGGTCGCCGAGCCGGGCACCCGGACCTTCCGTATCGAAGTCGAAGTGCCCAACCCGGATTACGAGCTATCATCGGGTGTCAGTGCCGGTATCGAGATCCCCACGCGTACGGTCGACGCCCACAAGATCTCCCCCGCGGTGATCAGCCTCGATGGACAGGGGCGTGTCGGCGTCAAGACCGTGGATGACGACGACCGCGTCGTGTTCCATCCGATCCAGGTCGTGCGCACAGCCCCCGACGGTGTCTGGGTGACCGGACTACCCGAGACGATCCGGCTCATCACGGTGGGCCAGGGCTTTGTCAGCGACGGTCAGGTCGTGCGGCCACAGCCCGTCGCCGCCGGGAACGGGCCGCGATGAAGGCAGTGATCGCCTGGGCCGTGGCCCATGCCCGCACGGTGCTGCTGATCCTGCTGCTGGTGCTCGTCAGCGGTGGCGCCGGCTACGTAACCGTGGCCAAGGAAGCCGCACCGGAGATCGATATCCCGATCTTCTTCGTCACCGTGCCCTATCCCGGCGTCAGTCCGGCCGATGCCGAGCGCCTGATCGTGCGCCCGCTCGAGCGCGACCTGATCGGTGTGAGCGGGGTCGACGAGGTCCAGGCCTGGGCCGGCGAGGGCTTCGCGCTGCTGCGCCTCGACTTCGAGCCCGGTTGGGACAACCGCGAAGCGCTCGGCGACATCCGCGAGGAGGTCGACAGCATCGCGCCGCAACTGCCCAGCGGTGCCGAGGAACCGACCGTGCAGGAGGTCGATCTCTCGCTCTTCCCGGTCCTCACGGTCAATCTCTCCGGTCCCCTCGAGGAGCGCACCCTGATCCGTCTCGCCCGCGAGCTGCGTGATCGCATCGAGGCCCAGCCGGGTGTGCTCGAGGTCGATATCGGCGGCGACCGTGACGAGATGATGGAGGTGCTCGCCGACCCCCTCGTCCTCGAATCCTACGCCCTGTCCTTCGATCAACTGGTCGATGCCATCGAGCGCAACAACCGCCTGATCGCCGCGGGTGCGCTCGACACCGGCGCCGGCCGGATCCCGCTGCGCGTACCGGGCACGATCGACGGTATCGAGGACGTGCTTGATACAGCCATTCGCGTCGAGAACGATGCCGTGGTCACCGTGCGCGATGTCGCCGATGTGCGCTCGACCTACCAGGACCCCGAAGGCTTCACCCGCATCAACGGTCAGCCCTCCGTGTCGCTGGAGGTCCGCAAGGAGAGCGGTGCCAATATCCTCGAGGTGGTCGCCGACGCCCGCGCCACGCTCGAAGCCGCACGCCTCGACCTGCCGGACTCCCTGGAAATCAGCTACACCCAGGACATGGCGCGCGATGTCGAGGATCTGCTGGGCGACCTCGAGAACAACGTCATCACCGCGGTGATCATCGTCGCCCTGGTGATCCTCGGCGTCATGGGCATGCGCGCGGCGCTGCTCGTCGGCATCGCGGTCCCGGGGGCCTTCCTCGCCGGGATCCTGGCGATCTGGGTGTTGGGCTACACGCTCAACATCGTGGTGCTGTTCGCGCTCATCCTCGTTGTGGGGATGCTCGTCGACGGTGCGATCGTGGTCACCGAGCTCGCCGATCGCCACATCGCCGGCGGGATGAAGCGGGCGGACGCCTTCGCGCGGGCAGCGCAGCGGATGCTGTGGCCGATCACGGCCGCGATCGCGACAACGCTTGCGGTGTTCCTGCCGATGCTCTTCTGGCCCGGCATGGTCGGCGAGTTCATCTTCTATCTGCCGGCGACGGTGATCATTACCCTGATCGCCTCCCTGCTGATGGCGCTGATCTTCGTTCCCACGCTGGGCGCGGTGGCCGGCGCCCGAATGGTGGCGAGTGATGCGGTCAGC
The DNA here is from genome assembly GCA_007134775.1 of Ectothiorhodospiraceae bacterium. GTDB lineage: Bacteria > Pseudomonadota > Gammaproteobacteria > XJ16 > Halofilaceae > Halofilum. Next base: position 52,201 of record SLKC01000074.1, read on the forward strand.
CGCCAGATCAGCGCGGCGGAGCGCGGTGCCTATGGCGAGCTCCATGGCGTCACGGCGGCCTACATGCGCCTACTGCGACCGCTGGTCGACCATCCCCTGCGCACCGGTGCGGCGACGCTCCTGCTGCTTGTATTCGCCTACATGGCCTACGGCGTCTATGGCCGCGGCGTCGACTTCTTCCCCTCGATCGAGCCCGAGTTCGCCCAGATCCAGGTCCAGGCGCGTGGCGATCTCTCCGTGCACGAGGCCGATGCCCTGGTCCAGCAGGTGGAGTCGCGCGTTCAGGGGATGCGCGGCATCGATACCGTCTATGCGCGCACGATCGGCACCCAGCTCGGGCGGCTGCAGGGCGACTACGCCGAGGACGTGGTCGGTGTGATCCAGCTCGAACTCGCGCACTGGCGCACGCGCGAGCCGGCGAGCACGGTGATCGAGCGCGTGCGCGAGCGTACCGCTGACCTGCCCGGGCTGCAGCTACAGGTACGCGCACAGGAGCGCGGGCCGACCGAAGACCGCCCGATCCGCGTCGAGGTCCGCGGCGAGGAGCCCGCGCGCCTGGTGGAGACGGTGGAGGCGATCCGCGCCGCCATGGACACGCTGGGCGGGTTCGTCGACATCGAGGACGACCTGCCGCTACCCGGCATCGATCTGGAGGTGCGCTTCGATCGCGAGCAGGCCGCGCGCTTCGGCGTCGATGTGCCGCTGCTGGGACAGGGCGTGCAGCTCCTGACCACGGGCATCCATCTGGGCAGCTATCGGCCCGAGCACTCCGATGAAGAGGTCGAGATCCGCATGCGGCTGCCGCCCGAACAGCGCCATCTGCAGCAGCTCGCGAACATGAACCTGCCGACCCACCAGGGGCTGGTGCCGCTCGCGAACTTTGCGGAACTGGTTCCCGTGCCGACGACCGGCATGATCAAGAAGCGCGACGGCCAGCGCGCCCACGCCATCGCCGCCGATGCAGCATCGGGGCTGCTCGTCGACGACCAGGTGCGGCGACTGCAGGCCGAACTGGCCGATACCGAATTGCCGGAGGGGGTCGAGGTGCGGTTCCGCGGACAGGCCGAGGAGCAGCAAGAGGCACAAGCATTCCTCCAGGTGGCCTTTGGCTTCTCGCTCTTCCTGATGTTCACCCTGTTGGTGACCCAGTTCAATCGCTTCAACCAGGCACTGCTGGTGCTCTCGGCGATCGTCTTCTCCACCGCCGGTGTGTTGCTCGCGCTGCTCGTACGCGGTGAGCCGTTCGGCATCGTGATGAGCGGCATCGGTGTGCTCGCGCTCGCGGGCATCGTGGTCAACAACAACATCGTGCTCATCGATGCCTACAACGAGAAGCGCGCGGGCGGGCTGGGTCCGCGCGAGGCGGCGCTGCGCACCGGTGCGTTGCGCTTCCGGCCCGTCGTTCTCACCGCGGTGACCACGATCCTGGGCCTGATGCCGATGGTGCTCGGCCTGACCGTTGACTTCGTCGGCCGCGATGCCTATTTCGGCGCCCCGTCGACCGACTACTGGACCCAGCTCGCCACCGTGATCGCCGGCGGGTTGCTCTTCGCCACACCGCTGACGCTGCTGTTCACGCCGGCGATGCTCGCCTGGCTCGACCGCCGCGACGGGGCCGAGGGCGCCGAGGCTGGCGCGCAGGCGGACGCGGCGGGATCGACGCCAGTCGCCCCGGAGAGCGAACACACACGCGATTGAGCGCCGGGCGAAGCGGCCGCGGGCGTTACGGCCCGATCGGCACCTCGCCCGCCAGGGGCGCGGGCGGACGAGCCACACCCAAGGGGATGCCCTTGGGCGTGCCCCCGCTACCGCCTACAGGCCGCGTCGAGACGCTCGACGACCCGGGGCAGCGCCTCGGCCGCGCGCGCCTGCACGGCGATGTCGGTGTGGGCGCCGAAGGCCGCGGCGTCCGGGTTGACCACCGCCACGCGCGCCCCGTGCTCGCGGGCGAGATCGGCGAGCCCGGCGGCCGGATAGACCTCAGCGGACGTCCCCACGGCCAGGAACAGGTCGCAGGCCTCGGCCGCGGCGAGGGCGCTTGCCAGGGCGCGCGGCGGGATCTCCTCGCCGAACCAGACCACCCCGGGGCGCACGCGCGCCTGGCAGCGGGGGCAGTGGGGCGCGGTATCGCAGTCATCATCGGCGTCGACGACGCGGCGTTCGCGGTGGCAGACGTTGTCGTGGATGTTGCCGTGGAACTCGATGACGTCGCCGTGGCCTGCGCGCTGGTGCAGGCCGTCGACATTCTGTGTGACCAGACGCAGATCACCGAGTCGTTCGGCGAGCCGGGCGAGGGCGTAGTGGCCCGCGTTCGGCTCGACCTCGGCCAATTGCTGCCGGCGCCCGCGATACCACTGCCAGACCCGGTCGGGGTCGCGCTCGAAGGCCTCGGGCGTGGCCAGATCCTCGGGCCGGAACCCGGCCCACAGCCCCTCCTGCGGGTCGCGGAAGGTCGGCACGCCGCTGTCGGCCGAGATGTCCGCGCCGGTGAGCACGGCGACCGTGCTCGCTTGGCGCAGGGCGGCGGTGAGCGTGTCGGTCGCGGTCGGGTCGTCGATCATGGCATTCCCCCTTCGAGCAGTAGCAGCCACACGGGCAATGTCGCCAGGCTGAGCACAGTGGAGACGGTCACCGTCAGCGAATAGAAGCGGGCGTCGAGACCGAAACGATCGCAGAAGATAATGCCGAAGACCATCGCCGGCATCGCCGCCTCAAGGATGGTGCCCACGCGCTGGGCACCGGTGAGGCCGAGCGTGTCGGTCAGGACCCAGGCGACGGCGGGCATCAGTGCGAGCTGGATGACGAGCACGGGCAGAGCGCGCAGCACCGTGGCGCGGTGCAGCGCGGTCAGTGACAGGCTCATGCCCAACGCGAGCAGCATCAGCGGCACCACCCCGGCGCCGAGCATCTCCAGTACACCGCCGAGCCAGTCCGGCAGGGGTACCCCACTCGTATTCAGGCCGACGGCGGCGACGGCGGCGAGCAGCGGCGGCACGCGCAGCAGCCGCTGCCAAAAGGGCTCCGCCGCGGTGCTCGAACCGAAGCGCTGGGCGAGCAGCGCGCCGACCGTCAGCAGCAGCGGGGTCGCGGCGAAGTAGTCGAACTGGATGGCGATGCTGCGGCCCTCGGCGCCGAGGACCGCATCGAGCACGGGCAGGCCCATGTAGGTCGCGTTCGGGAAGCCGGCAGCGAGGATCATCGCGCCGATGACCGCGTTCGGTGCCCCCAGCATTCGACCCGCGAGCCAGCCGAGCACCATGCCGAGGACGACACAGACCGCCGCCGTCGCCGCGATGCGCAGCGAGTCGAGCCCCACCTCGCCGCCCCAGAGGACCTGGAGGACCAGGGCGGGCAGGAGGTAGTAGTAGACGATGCCGGTCAGATAGCCGCGCGTGCGGTCACCGTCGAGCCCGCCCGGCTGCCACCAGCGCCAGAAGGCACCCAAGGCGATCAGTGCCGCCATGCCGATCAGTACATCGAGCATGCTTCAGTCCGATTCGGAGTGGTGCCCGTGGCGTGCCAGCGCCCAGTGGACGTGCTCGCGCACCAGGCTGGAGGGATGGTCGGTGCGTGATTGTAGCGCGTCGACGACGCGCTCGGAGGTCGGGGCGTTGCCCAGGGCGACGGCGATGTTGCGCAGCCACAGCTCGTGGCCGATGCGGCGGATGGGCGATCCCGCCATGCGATCGAGGAAGGCCTGCTCGCTCCAGGAGAACAGCGCCACGAGGTCGGCGTTATCGAGCCCGTTGCGCACGCGGAAATCGCGTTCGGCCGTGGTCGTCGCGTGGCGGTTCCATGGGCAGAAGACCTGGCAGTCGTCGCAGCCATAGATGCGGTTGCCCATCAGCGGGCGCAACTCTTCGGGGATGCTGCCGGGGTTCTCGATGGTCAGGTAGGAGATGCAGCGCCGGGCGTCGAGCTGGTAGGGCGCGGTGATGGCGCCGGTCGGGCAGACATTGATGCAGGCCCGGCAGGCGCCGCAGACATCGGGCTGCGCGGGCGCATCGACGGGCAGCGGCAGATCCGTGTAGATCTCACCCAGGAAGAAGTAGCTGCCCGTGTCCGGGTCGATCAGGCAGGTGTGCTTGCCCATCGTGCCCAGCCCCGCCTTCGCGCCCAGGGGCTTTTCCATGACCGGTGCGCTGTCGGTAAACACCCGGAAGCCGAACTCGCCCACGGCCTCACGCATGCGCTCGGCCAGCTTCTGCAGGCGGGCGCGGATGAGCTTGTGGTAGTCGCGGCCGACGGCGTAGCGCGATACATAGCCGCGCTCCGGGTCGCGTAGCACGGTCCGTGCCGGCTCGGCGTCGCCGGGCCAGTAGTCCATCGCGGCGGAGATCACCCGGATCGTGCCGGGTTCGAGTTCGGCCGGGCGCGTGCGCTTCGTGCCGTGGCGCGCCATCCAGTGCATCTCGCCGTGGCGGCCCTCGTCGAGCCACTCGAAGAGGCGCTGCTCGGTCTCGCCCAGCTCCGTGTCGGTGATGGCGATGCGACGAAAACCCAGCTCAGAGGCCCAGGTGCGGATCTGTCCAGCGAGGTCGCGATAGTCGGAGAAAGAAAGGGGACGTTCCATGTCCCAATCCTAGCAGGCCGATGGGCTCGGGCAGAGGCAGGGGGGGGGAGAGCCCAAGCTTCTTCCTGCCGGTCCATCCAGGAGCGAAAGCGCGATAAGCGCTGATTACCACCGAAGTCGGAGGGGGGAACTCCGAATTCGAGAAGAATGGTAACATCATCGATTAGAACATGCAAAACAACCAATTCAGGCAGTGGCCCGTGACCCGACGCCCGCCGGATTCGCGGTCTTGGACCGCCTCGGTGTAATGTGACCCCCAATCGCATCCGGTACCGCCTGGGAGCTCGATGCTGGCGTTGATCCACACCCTGTTGTTGGTGCTCGTGCCCGTGCTGGCTGTCGCCGGAGCGGGGCACGCCCTGTTGTTCAAGCGCGATTCGCGTTCGGCCTTCGGCTGGATCGCGGTCTCGCTGATGTTCCCCCTCGTCGGCCCGATGCTCTACTTCCTCTTCGGTATCAACCGGGTGCGTACCCGGGCGCAAGAGCTGTCGCGGCGTTCGCCCTTTCGTCTGGGTGTCGCCTTCAAGCGCGGCGATTTCGGTCAGGCCGGTGTGGCGGTCAATCCGATCGACCTGCCCGATCGCTGGCGGCCCTTCGGCCGCATATCCGACGCCCTCGTGCCGCGCGCTCTGGTCCAGGGCAATCATGTCGTCCCGCTCTACAACGGCGAGCAGGCCTATCCCCCCATGTTGGAGGCGATTGCCCGTGCTTCAAGGCAGGTCGTGCTCGCCACCTACCTCTTCGAGTCGAATACCACGGGGCGACAGTTCGTCGCCGAGCTCGCCCGCGCCAGTCGCCGGGGCGTCGCGGTCTACGTCCTGCTCGACGGCCTCGGCGAACTCTACAACTGGCCTCGGGTCGGTCGCCTCCTCGCCCGCGCGGGGGTGCGCTTTACCCGCTTCTTGCCGCCGCGCCTCGTCCCGCCATCGCTGCACATCAACCTGCGCAACCACCGCAAGCTCCTTGTGGTCGACGGTGAGGTCGCGTTCGTGGGGGGCATGAACATCGGCGATCGCCATCTCGTCGAGGCAGCCCATGGCGGTGGCGTCGCCGATGTCCACTTCCGGCTCGGGGGGCCCGTGGTGGCACAGATCCAGACCATCTTCGCCGAGGACTGGCGCTTCGCCACCGGTGAGATCATCGAACTGGTCGGCCCGGACACCGTCCCTGAGAAGGAGGGCAGGGCGATCTGTCGGGCGTTCAGTGATGGCCCTAACGAGGACCTGGACAAGCTCAGCATGGTGCTGATCGGCGCCGTCTCGCTCGCGCGCCGCCGGATCGACATCATGACGCCCTACTTCATCCCAACACCGAGCCTGGTGACGGCGCTACAGACCGCAGCGCTGCGCGGCGTCCGCGTCCGCATCCTGCTACCCGAGCGCAGCAATCTGCGCTTCGTCGACTGGGCCACACGCAACCTGCTGTGGGAGCTGCTGGAGTACGAGATCGAGATCCTCTATCAACCCCCGCCTTTCCCGCACAGCAAGCTGTTCATCGTCGACGACCACTTCGCCGTCATCGGCTCCGCCAACATCGACCCGCGCAGCCTCCGGCTGAACTTCGAGCTCGCCGTCGAGGTATTCGATACCGGACTGGTAACGGACCTAAGCCAACACTGCGCCCAAGCCGCCCAGGCAAGCCGCACCGTCACCCTGGAAGAGGTCGACGGTCGCCGCCTCCCGGTCCGCTTCCGGGATGCGCTATGCTGGCTCTTTTCGCCCTATTTATGAGTTTGTGAGGGGGGCGATTCGGGGACCCGCTCCCTCAGACCGGAATGGCCTCGGCCCGCCTTGCCGCATCGTCGATAATCGCCTCCTGGTGCCCCTGGAGCTCCTGGCCTCCGATTCGGGAATACCACGCCTCAAGGGGATCGGTGACGGGACTACGCGCCCCCGTCAGCTCCTCGATAACCAATATCCGTCACATGCGCGCCGGCCTCCAGGCGCTGCTTGAGATGGTCCGCTTTCGGCACCCATTCCTGCAGCAGAAAGTTCTCGAACCAGGTGGCGGTAAACCGCTCCATGCCCTCACACCATTCCCGGCCATAATCGTCAATGGACAGCCCCCCGCCGTTGCGCAAGCGCTCCTTCACCTTGGGCAGGACCTGCCACAGGGCCGGCAACTCGTGTATAGGCCCCCGAAGAACACGGGGCTGCTGGCGTTCACCAGCACCGGCGCATGCTCCGCTGGCAGGGTGCAGGTCTCGGTGGTGGGGTCATACTCCACGTAGCCATCGCCAGTGACCGAAGACAGCCACTCGCGGACATAACGCTCCTGCAGACCGGCCGTCTCGGCGAGTTCCCGACTGGTCATCGGGCGCTCGGCCAGGGCCCGGAAGAGGCCGAGGCGGTCGCCGATGTTGGTCATCAACATCATCAGGCCGCCCTTGAGGTCGGCCATGGCGTGGCCGACAAACTGCTCTTGTTTGCATTCGTCGAAATGCATGACTGGTACCTCCCGTCACAACGCCTTCTGGAACGATTGCAGTGACAAGGGTCGCCCCAATCAACGGAGCCAGTGGTGGATTGCCGAAAACATGGACAGGCCCAACCCCGTAGAGGAGATGGCCGAAGTTTGTGGGATCACCGAGCGCACTTTCAAACGCCGCTTCAGAAAAGCCACGGGCTACACACCGATCGGCTATGTCCAGGAACTCAGACTCAGCCAGGCCAAACTCCTGCTTGAGCAGACGGACAAGGCGATTGACGATATTGCTGGCGAGGTGGGCTATCAGAATCCGGCCTACTTTCGCAAGATCTTCAAACGCAATGTGGGTATCACTCCCGGGGCATACAGACGCAAGTTCAATGTACCTGCCGAAGCACCATAGGCCCTCTTCCGGGCTAACCCTTGCGCGGTGACAAGCGACGGGCTTTTGTCTGGCTCGATCGCGTCAAGCGCAGATTCCCCGGTCTGTTCCCGCATGGGTGCGGACGCGGGGGGCGGTTGCAGCAACCGGAGCCCGGTGAGCCGAGAGGCTCACGCCGGGTTCCGTGAGCGGCCGAGGAGGCAGTCCCCTCGGCCGACTCGACCCGGCTCCCAGCGGCGCTCAGAACCTCGTGGTCAGGTTAAGCCAGAGCCGGCGTCCGGGCTCGTTGATGCGCGCATCGCTGGCGCCCAGATCTGCACTCCCGCGCTGGATGTGTTCCGCGTACTCACGGTCAAAGAGATTGTCGATTCCAGCGGCCAGGCGGGTATCGCCAGTCAGACGTGTACCGAGATGCATTCCTACGGTCGCGAAACCGGGCGTTTCCTCGGTATCCAGGCTGTAGATCGTGCCGCTGCCGGCATCGATACGGCTCTGGCGGGCCACGCCCCGCACCTGCACGCCGCCGGAGTAGCGTTCCCCGGAGTAGTCGAGGCCGATCGTACCTTCCAGCGGTGGCATCTGTGCGAGCGCCGTGCCATCGGTGGTATTGCGGCCGTGCGTGTAGGCAAGCGTGCCTCGAAGGCTGAATTGTCGGGTCAGTGCAAACTCGATATCGCCTTCGATGCCGCTGGTTTCGGCGTCGATATTACGCGCTTCGGCATCAAGATCACGGTCCTCCGACACCGTGGAACCATCGACGATCAGGATGTAATCATCGATTCGGGCATGGAACGCCGACACGCTGGCACTTGCACGATCGCCACGCCAGGCCAGGCCGACATCGAGCTGGGTCGATGCCTCGGGGGCCAGGTTGAACACCCGTCGACGTTCCCAGAAGTCTGCAGCCCGTTCGGCATGGCCGATCCCGCTGAACGCGGTCAACGGGAATCGGGCAAACGAGTGCTCGTGGCGCAGGAATCCGCTCGCAAGCGTGTCCCGCGCGCGCTCGCCCGCCGCGGCCCCGCCGTAGCCCTCACGCTCGGCTTTGGCCTCGCTGCGATCGACGCGCAGGCCCATGACCACGCGGTCACGCGCGCCGATCTCCTGATCCAGCTCGCCGAATAGACCGATATCCTCGAAACGCGCGGTATCCTCGCGCGGTTCATCGCGCCAGGAGAGCGCATCCGATCCCATCACCCTGCCGCCGGCGTGCTCGTTCTCGCTGTAATCGACACCGACATCGAGCCAGCCACCCTCCCAGGGAAGGACACTGGCACTGAGCCGCGAACCGACCGTCCGGCGCTCGGGGAAGTCGATCATCGGCATGTCCGGGGGCGAGCGCAGGCGAAAGTTGTCCATAACATGGTCGACCTTGTTGTAATAGGTGACCAGCTCGATTTCGGCAAGCCAGTCGGTAACATCCTCGCGGCTTGCCTGCAGCCGGTATCCCGTGCGATCGAATCGCGTGCCGTCCATACCGCGGTCGTCGTAGGCAGCCTCGCCGTCACTGCGATCCCATGTGAAGGCCACATGGGTATTGTCATCGGGTGTCCAGCCGGCGATGCCGGTTGCGCTCCAGCGTTCGTAGGCGGAGTGCACGCTGTTACCGCCACCGTCATCGTAGTCTTCCTGGGTGGAGACCGTGCCGGTGAGGCGCGCATAGCCGCTACTGTCGCCTGCGGTGACATCGGACACCAGATCGAGACGGCCGTAACTGCCGGCCGTCATGCCGGCAAAGCCCTCAACCGTTGGTTCCTCCAGGCGCGGGCGATCACGCTCGAAACGGACAACGCCCGCCTGACTGGCGCCATGACGGACACTCTGGGGGCCCTTGGTAATCTCGATGCGATCGTAGGCCTGCGGGAAGACATAGGCCGTCGGTGGGTCCATCCGCCCACCGCAGCCGCCGAGGATCTCGGTGTCATCGAGCAGGACGTTGAGCCGCGATCCACCAAGGCCGCGCAGCACCGGATCGCCACTCGTACCCCCTTTGCGACTGTTGCTCATGCCGGGTATGGATGCCAGATAGGCACCGCCATCATTCGCCGGCAACCCGCTTCGCGGCCGCTTTGGATCGGTTTCGACCCCGTACGGCGTGTCCATCATCGGTGCGGTGATCACGAGTGGATCGAGTCGCTGTCCACCGTCTTGCGCAGGCGCGCCTTGCCCTGCAGCTGCGCCGGCAACAACCAATCCGAGGGCGACTGCGTACGCCTGCAGGCAGCGGATCTGTATCATCCCCCTTCACTCCCATTTGTGTTGTGTGAAGCAGGCCTGCAGCAAACACCGGGCCAGTCATCGAGGGTTTGGGTAAGCGATTGTTCCTGCGGATAATTGATTCACATCCCAGGGCTCAGCCCGGTACGCACGTTGCTGTCATTGCGCGATATGGCACAGCAGCCGTGCCGGATCGTGCAGGGTCTGCCTGCGCAGGGAGCGGCCGCGATGCTTGCTGAATGGGTTACCGCGTTGCTGATCGGTCTGGTCGGCAGTACCCACTGCCTCGGGATGTGCGGTGGCATCGCCGGCGCGCTCACCTACAGCCTCGATCCGGCGACCCGGGAGTCGCGTTGGCGTTTTCTGGTGTTCAAGCTGGCCTATAATGGAGGTCGAATCGCCAGCTACATGCTCGCGGGCATGCTGGTTGCCGCTGGGGCAGGGATGCTGTCGGCTGCCGCCGGCGCTACCGCTCCGATGGTGATGAGTGCGGTCGGCGCTGTGTTCCTGATGGCAGTCGGTCTGCACATAGGCGGCTGGTGGCCACAGTTTGCCCGTATCGAATCCATCGGGCGCCCCCTGTGGCGGCGCCTGGAACCGCTGGGACGGCGAATGCTGCCCGTGCGCAAGCCGTGGCAGGCGCTGGCGTTCGGCCTGGTCTGGGGCTGGCTGCCTTGTGGCCTGGTCTACTCGGCCCTGGCTTACAGCCTGAGTACCGGCGATGCGATGCGCGGGGCACTCTTCATGGCCTTCTTCGGCCTTGGCACCATGCCTGCCCTGATCACGGTAGGCCTGGTCGCCCGCGGTGTCGGCATGCGTCTGCGCACGCCGGGTATCCGCCGAGCCGCCGGCGTCCTCGTGGTGCTGTTGGCACCGATGCCGCTATTGATGATGCATGGGGGAGGGCATTAGTGAATCGCTGTCACAACCGAGACGCCGTCGCGCACCGGGCGCTGATCGGCGAGGCGCCTTCCCTGCAGACCGTTCTGCGCGCGGCTCGGCTCGTCGCGGCAACGGACGCAACCGCCTTGATCCTGGGCGAGAGCGGCACGGGCAAGGAGCTGCTGGCCCATCAGCTACATGCCGACAGCCCGCGTTCACAAGGTTCCTGGGTTGCCGTCAACTGTGCGGCCTTGCCGCACGAGTTGGTCGAGGCCGAGCTGTTCGGAGCCAATCGCGGCGCCTACACGGGGGCGGATCGCAATCGGTCCGGCTTCGTTCAGCAAGCTGACGGCGGCACGCTGTTTCTCGACGAGGTTGCCGAGATGCCCCTGGCGGCGCAGGCGAAGCTGCTGCGTTTCCTGGAGGAGGGCGAGGCCCGGCCCCTGGGCGCGGGTCAGGGACAACGCGTTGACGTTCGCGTAGTCGCAGCCACCCATCGCAACCTGCGCAACCGCGTCTCCGAGGGCCGTTTCCGCGCAGATCTGTTCTACCGTCTGCACGTCATACCCCTGGAGCTTCCCCCCCTGCGCGAGCGCGTGTCCGATGTCCCCCTGCTGCTCGATGCCTTTGCCGACGAGCTGGCTGCACGCCACGGGGTTGCACGACCCACGTTCACATCCACGCTGCTCGCGCGCCTGGCGCGCTACCACTGGCCCGGCAATGTGCGGGAGCTCCGCAACCTCGTGGAGCGGATGAGCGTGCTGTTCCAGGGGCGGCACGTCGACAGCGATGACATCCCGGCGAGCTGGCTGGAAGCGCCCGACGACACAATCGGTGCAAACGACAGCGTCCATTTGCCCGCCGATGGTCTGCGCATCGATCAAGTGGAGGCCGAGCTGATCGCGCAGGCACTTGAACGGACCAGCGGGAATCGTTCGCGCGCCGCGCGACTGCTCGGCATCAGCCGACACACCCTTCTCTATCGGATGCGCAAGTACGCCCTTGGCGGCTGACCGCGGCTGGCATCGCTGTCAGCGTGGCGCATTCGCCCACGGCTCCTCGTGACTGCGTATGCATCGACGCCTACTCGGCTCCACCCCGTGACGGCTTCACCGGCGCTACCGGTACGCCCCCGTCACTGTCACGGACGGCGAGGCGCTACACCGCGCAACGACCAGCGTGCGCTACGAACCAGCGGGAAGAGCGGAGGCCGGGCGCGCCCACGCGGCGCGCCGTCTCCCTTCACGCCGCCAGCGCTCGCCACCACGCGGTTGCCGCCCGCAACGCAAGCCAGCGCAATCCGCCACTGCCATTCCGGCCAGAGACAATTGCCGCACTACCGCCGCAACTGCAAAGTCCGCAGCTCGGTAGCCCCGTCAAGCGAAACGATCAGCTGGGCAACGAGCCTATCCACGCCGCCCTCCAGCTCACCCCGGACGTCGACCGACACCACCTCCCCGGGCGCAAGCCCGTCGATCCCTTCCGGGGTCACACGCACCGGCAACGAGTCGCCCCCGGGCACCTCTTCCATCCGGATATCCAGCCCGTCGGCACCTTCCACCGTCAGATTCTCCACACGGTAGGTGACGGCGAACGCCCCGTCTTCGCGCAGCCCCGCGCTGTCGGGACCATACACCCAGATGGTGGGCTGCAGCTCAAACTCCTTGCTGAGCGCATCGAGCGCCTCGCCCCTGTGACGAAGCTCTCGGAACGCCGCAAGCATCTCCTCGACACGCTCCGCATACTCACCTGCCGGCATCTCTCCACCCTGGCGCGCGAGCTCTACGAGCGGCATCTCGATACGGCGCATGCTGGCATCGGCCTCCGCTTCCAGGAACGCAGCGATGGTTTCCCGGGCCTCCTCGTCCTCGGCACGCAGATTCATCGGCCGCGCCATGTTCTTCCGCGCCCGCGCCCAGTCCTCAATGAACCCAAGCGCACCCTCGAACTCGTTCGCCCGATCCGCCGCAGCATCCACCCTGCCGGCCTCCAGCTGACCGCGGACCTGATCGAGCACCTCGAAATGGCGATCGAGATGCGCATCGATCCCGGCCTTCCGATCTGCGCCCGCCGCCGCCACTGAGGGCACCAGAAAAACGCAGGTCAATACCACAAAAAGCCAGCGCATCCTGGGCTCCTCTCGGGAGAAGAACAAAAACCGATACCCCTTTTCCCTGAATACTGTAGGACTCATCTAGCCTCCGTGTACAGAACGCATAGTTATGCAGTCACTGCTGGGCAACTGGTCGCATCTCATAGATCCGACCGTACCGTGCAGCTGCATCAAGATCACCTTGGCGAAGAGCCTCACGCACATCATCCAGCCTGTAGGCATCGTCAACGCTGAGGTACGGAGACCACTCTGTCTCGTCCTCGATCAACGATACCTCAACTTCGGCGACATACTTGCCTTCATGCACATACTTCGTCTTAACGTTACGCCCCATGACTAGCGCCTCCTCATGAAATTCTCGTCCCACCGCGCCGGATCCGGCCTGTATGCTGTTATCAAAACTACCAGTTTGTTATGCTCCTTGGGAATCCCCCATA